>JAPLDA010000043.1 GCA_026391945.1 Bacteroidota bacterium
ACTGATGGTGACCTTTGCCTGGTTGTCACAACTATCCGGTGGGGATCCATATCCGTAATCCACATAACGGGTTGGCTTGCCACCTGGAGTGAACTCTAACTTTCCGCTTTCAATCCAATGGCAGCTTAATGCAATGTGCAAGGCCTGTGTGATGGTGATGTTAAAAGATGCGCCTGAGAAATTCGTTCCGTTGATGGAACCTGTGATCAGGTATTCATCATCCAACCAGTTACCGATCGTTGACTCACCGGCAATCCATTCCCGCGTACGTTGTGAAGTCCAGTTCATGGTTTGTCCGGCTGTATTGATCAGCGAACCGTTTACATTGATGCTGAAGGCCAAGTACCCGTTTGCATCGTGGCCGGTGTTGGTGACGGTTTTTGTTCCCATCACTTTATACATGTTCGAAGAATCACGGCCTACATAATAATTGTTGAACGTTACCGTGATCACAGTCCCCGAATCCCTGTAGTGACCGGTGTATGCAATGTTGATGATTCCTTTGCGGTATCTCAGGTCGTAGTTGCACAGGCAAGGAGCGGAACCAAAATCAACAGTGACATTTCCTCCGGGAGTCGGCGGCACATTGGGAATGACCGTACGATCCGTTATCAACGGCCTGGCTTGCGATGTTGTTGACGTCATTAAAAGTTCCTTCCGCCAGTGAATTGTCCTGCGCTGTCTGGGTATCGCTGTCTATGGTTTCAGCGGTCTTGTCTTTTTTGCATCCGTTCAGGATGAGTATTCCGCCAATGAACATCAGCGAAATGTAAATCAATGCCTTTTTCATTTTTTGTTTTTTTTATTATGAGTCTTCGACGACCGGTACCAACCAGGGTTTAACAGGTAATCTTGATAGCCGGTTATACCAACGTACAGGTACAAAGTTACCCGAATTTTAAAACCTCATGCTGCCGGACAGAAATTTTTACCAGCATAAACCGTTTAAACAGAATAATTTCTGTTTAAAACTGTGTTGGTAAATACGCAGCCTGTCATACAGCATGGCAATGCGTTTGAATAATTTTGTCTGGATTGCGTTTACCTACTTAAATTCCCACTAACCGATTCCAGAATCCGAATGAGAAAATACTTTTTAGTTTTCCTGCTGATCACATTTTCACTTCCACTCGTTGCACAGAAAACCGCCATCTATCTTGACCCGGAGCGGACGTATCAATCGGGGATGGAACTTTTCAATAAACAAAAGTACGGCGCCGCCCGGAAAGCCTTCGAGGAAGTCATGGAATCCCGGGAAGCCGTTGCCGATGAAACCCGCACCAATGCCGGGTTCTACACTGCCTTTTGCGCAGCCGAACTG
The DNA here is from genome assembly GCA_026391945.1 of Bacteroidota bacterium. Lineage (GTDB taxonomy): Bacteria > Bacteroidota > Bacteroidia > AKYH767-A > 2013-40CM-41-45 > JAPLDA01. The sequence goes on from JAPLDA010000043.1 coordinate 1,322, forward strand.
TTTCACAAGGACGCTGAATACCTGCTCACCCGTTTCATGAATGATCACCCGGAAAGTCCGAAGTACGGAGCCACTGTCCTGGAACTTGCCAATTATTTTTATCGCCAGAAAAAATACAAGAAGTCCATCGAGTGGCTGGAAAAAACAGACCGTTCACTCATCAGCAAAGAAGACCTGCCGGAATACTATTTCCACCTGGGTTATGCGTATTACATGACCAATGAGTATGAGAAAGCCGGGAAAGCATTCAACGAAGTGAAAGACTCCGACAGTAAATATGCTTCCGCCGCCACGTACTACTATGCTCACATGGCTTATGTGAACAGGAATTATGAAACCGCGCTGAAAAATTTTCTCAAGCTGAAAGACTCCGAATCGTTTGCGCCGGTGGTTCCGTATTACATCGCGCAAATTTATTACCTGCAAGGCAAACACGATGAATTGCTTTCGTATGCCCCTGCTTTACTCGATTCTTCCGCAGCAAAAAACGGCATTGAGATCAGCCGGATGGTCGCCGAATCGTACTACCGGAAAGGAAATTACAAGGAAGCCATTCCTTATCTCGCCGACTATGAAAAAAATTCGGCGGCAGCCGGAAGAACGGACCTGTATCAACTGGGATATTGTTATTACCGGAACAGCCAGTACGAAAAAGCCATTCCTTACTTCCAGCGTGTCACCGACAAGGAAGACACCATCGCACAAAATGCGTATTTCCACCTTGCTGATTGCTACCTGAAATCCGGGAATAAAAAAAGTGCGCGGAGTTCATTTCAGTCGGCGGGAAAGATGAAATTCGATGATCAGTTGCAGGAAGAAAGCCAGTTCAACTACGCCAAACTTTCTTATGAACTTTCTTTCCAGTCGGTGGCCATTGATGCTTTCCGGAAATTTCAGAAGTCGTTCCCGAACAGCATCCACACGGATGAAACCAATGAAATCCTCGTTGACATTTACTCGACTACCAAAAATTACCGCGATGCGCTCACGGCGATCGGGAACATCCGGAACAAAACGGATAAAATAAAAACCGCTTACCAGAAAGTGGCTTATTACCGCGGCGTTGAACTGTACATGGATAACAAGCCGGGTGAGGCCATCAATTTATTCACCACCTCCACCGGCAACCCATTGGATGCGCGCATGGTGGCTGCCGCCAGGTACTGGAAAGGCGAGGCATATTTCAAATTGAAAAATTATGACGACGCCATCCAGTCGTACAATGATTTCCTGTTTACACCATCAGCCGTTACAACAGAACATTACAACCTCGCCAATTACAACATCGGCTATTCCTATTTCAAAAAAGAAGAGTACGGCAATGCACAAACGTGGTTCAGGAAATACATCAAGGACAAAACGCAAACGGATGTTGCCCGGTACAATGATGCACTGCTCCGTATCGCCGACTCTTTTTTCATGCTGAAAGACCAGGCGAATGCGTTGGATTATTACGGACAGGCGATTGATAACAAATCGAAGAGCAGCGATTATGCCTTGTACCAGAAAGCCATCATCCTCGGCATTCAGAACAAGCTGAAAGAAAAAGCAACGGTGCTTCAGAAGATTTTAGAAAAATATCCGAAGTCGGTGTATTACGATGATGCCTTGTACGAATCGGGAAATGCCAGCATGCTTGCCGGTGACAACGAAAAAGCGATTTCGGAATTTAAAAAACTGATCAATGATTTCCCTGCCAGCAGCTATGTAAAAAAAGCGATGCTGGGCGAGGCGCTTGTTTATTTCAACAACCACGAAGATGAAAAAGCAAAGACCACTTACAAAGATGTCGTGGAAAAATATCCGAACACATCGGAGTCGAGGGAAGCGCTGGCACAATTGAAAAATGTAGCGGTGAGTCAGAACAAAGTGGATGAATACCTCGCATACACCCGGAACATCCCGAATGCTGACGTGTCGGCAGCGGGACAGGATTCGCTGGTATACGAATCGGCTGAACTACGCTACACACAGGGAAACTGCGATGACGCCATCAAAGATTTTGACAATTATCTTCAGAAATTTCCGGAAGGATTTTTCCGTGTGAATGCTTCATATTACCAGGCCGACTGCCGGTTCCGGAATAAAGAATTTGAAAAAGCGCTGGAAGGATATGAGTTGGTCATTTCCAAAGCTAAAAATTCATTCACTGAAAAATCGCTGCTGAATGCAGGCGTCATTCATTACCGGTTGAAACAATATGACAAAGCATTGGATGATTTCGACCGGCTGGAATCGGTTGCTGAAGTGAAAGACAACATCGTGGCGGCACAGGCCGGGCAGATGCGTTGTCACTACAAACTGACTCAATATGATCAAACCATCGCCGGTGCTGCTAAAGTGATTGCTTCATCGAATACTGATAAAGACCTAGTGAATGAAGCGCATCTTCTTTCAGGAAAATCTTCGCTTGCAAAAAATGATCTCGAGTCAGCAAAGAGCGAACTCACCATTGTTTCCAAACGCACGAACAGCGAAATGACTGCCGAAGCGCGTTATGATCTTGCTCTCCTTGAATACCTTTTGACGAATTACAAAGAGAGCGAAAAGATGATCCAGGAAATTCAGAAACTCGTTCCGTCGTATGATTACTGGATTGCCAAAGGATTCATATTGTGGGGAGATAATTACCTCGCTCTGAAAGATACGTTCCAGGCAAAAGAAACGTACAAAAGCATCGTGGAGAATTACCAGAAGAATCCGGATGATGCGGAAGACCTGAAAGCCATTGCCCAACAGAAATTAAATGATGTTAAATCGACTGAAGAAAACAGGAACAAGGAAATCATGGATGAGAAGCTGAGGAAAAATCCTGCAGTGAAAGATAGTATTGAGAATTGAGAAAAATTTGAAAAAAAATAAATGAAAAAAATAATTTTTTTATTCCTTATCCCTTATTCATTCTTACTTTCCACCATGGCGTACGCCCAGGAAAATCTCGGCGATAAAGAATACATCATTGTAAAAGATTACAAGCCTGTGCTTGCCGAATCATTCAAGATCTCCGAAACGCCGGAAGCCGACACCACTTCTTCGATGCCGCCTTCACTCCATTACAGCATCACTCCAAAAAAAATCGAAACCAGTTACGAAGCGGGAGTCATCAAAGCCGTGAAGCTGAAGGACGAACCCATTTCAAAATTGTACAGGAACTTTTTAAAACTCGGGCTGGGCAACTACAGCACTTTTTATGGTGAGCTGTTCATGAATTCACTGCGTTCAAAAACAGGTTCGATCGGGCTGCACCTCAAACATTTTTCCGGCTCCCCCACGCTGAACGATGCCGGCAATGCGAACTTCAGTGATAACGATGCCGTAGTTGACGGGAAATACTTTTTTGACAATTCAACATTCTCAGGAGATTTCGGATACAACAGAAACGTTCTTCACTATTACGGTTACAACACCAGTGACGATTCACTTCATTTGGTTAATCAAAAAACGAATACGCCTGACAGCATCCGCCAGCGGTTCAACCATTTCGATTTGAACCTTGGTTTGCAAAGCAACTACACCGGCAAAGGAAATCTTGATTATGATTTGCATTTCCGTTTTCATTCCATCAGCGATTTGTATGATGTAAGTGAACCGGACATCATCGTGAGCGCACAGGCTGGCAAACCGGTGGATGAGCATTACTACAGCCTGCTGGCTTCCTTCGACTATTTCAAAAAATCAGATGCAAACTACGAGCGTTTGTATGCTGATCCGTTGAATCATAACCTGAGCAGGAACATCATCCGCATAGAACCACAGATGAAAATGGATAAAGACAGGGTTCACCTCCTGTTCGGAATCAATCTCGGGATGGAAAAAAATCTTTCCGAGCTGGTTCATGTATTCCCGAAAGCAGAAGTTTCAGTTCCGATTGCCGAACACATTCTCACGGCGTTTGCCGGTGTTGACGGGAACATTGAAAAAAATAATTTCAAAACGCTGACCGATGAAAACCCTTTTACCACATCATCCGTCATTATGAAAAACACCATTCATAAACTGGTTATCAAGGGAGGACTGAAAGGAAATTTCAGCAACACCATTTCATTTTCCGCATCAGTGAATTATGACCAGGTAAAGGACCTGCAGTTGTTTTACAACGACAGTATGTTCCGGAACAAATTCAATGTGTTGTATGATGACGCCAATGTGTTTAACATCCATGCCGAATTATCCTACTTCAACGGCGGGAAGCTGAACGTTTCCCTTCATGTTGACCAAAACAGTTATTCCATGAACTTACAGCCGAAAGCATGGCATAAGCCGGGAAGCATGGTGGCGTTGGTTGCGAAGTATAATCTCGGGGATAAAGTTCTTGCCGATGTATCGCTGTTTGCACACGGTGTTCAGTATGCGAGGATTTCTGACGGGAACTATATTCTTGCAGAAAAAATCAACAGCTATCTTGATGCCAATCTCGGACTTGAATATCGTTACTCAAAAATTCTTTCCTTTTACATGCACCTGAACAACCTCGGCTTTACAAGATATTACCAGTGGTCGCAGGTTCCTTCGGAAAGGTTCAACCTCCTTGGAGGCCTTACGTATTCGTTTTAATACTGCTGCTTTTTTTCATTTTCACATTCTCAAATCAACACATTCTCCAATTAACTTTTCCCTGCTTTAAACTTCGCAATCGCATTTCGCGTAAAATCTGAAAGCACAAGCCTGCCGCTCATTTCAGCGCGCTCAATCAAGAGAGTATCCCAATCTTCTGTTCCTTTCCAGAATGTTTTTTTCAAAAGAGCCATCGCTTCAGGATTGCTTTGTGCAAGGCGTCCAGTAAGAAGTTTGATGGCTTTATCCAATTCATCTATCGAAGAAAATACATCAGCATACAATCCTTTTTCCTTTGCCCATTGTGCACTCTGCCATTCCGTTGCATTGATGGAAAGTTGTGTGAATGCCGGTTTCCCGATTTTTCTTTCCACAGCAGGACCTACAACGAAAGGCCCGATGCCGATGGCCAGTTCGCTGAGTTTAATGGAAGCCGTATCAAGTGCAAGTGTATAATCAGCAGCTGAAGCCAAGCCAACTCCGCCACCAACAGCTTTTCCCTGTACCCGTGCAATCACAAACTTCGGAGCCTTCCTGATGGCGTTGATCACTGAGGCAAAACCTGAAAAAAATATTTTCCCTTTTTCAATCGTATCTATGGAAATGAGTTCATCGAATGAAGCGCCGGCACAGAAAGTTTTTTCTCCTTCGCTTTTTAAAATGATCACGCGGACTTCCGGGTTCTCACCGGCGCGATTGATTTCACCGGCGAGATCCGTTAATACAGTTCCGGGTAATGAATTGCTTTGAGGATGAAAAAAAGAAATGGTGGCAATTCCATTTTCAGTTCGTGAATCTACTTTTCCTGTTACCTGCGACATACATCATTAGAGTTAGAGTGTGTAAAAATAAAAAACCACGGAGAAGTAAGAAAAATCTCCGTGGCTGTCATTTTAACGGTGTTTCGTTAAACAAAAATGAAACATTATTTTTTAGAATATTTCGGGACCTTGCCTTCTTTGATCAGCAAATCCACTTTCTTTTTATGTTCCTCGAAGTCACCAAAACACAGCGCCGACAGCATTTCATCGCGTGTCATTTCTTTATTGCCCAGTTGCTTTTTGATGTCATCGCTGCAACGATCCACAAATTTCTCAAAACGTTCCGGAGCCCAGATGTACTCGCGTTTTGTCCAGTCGGGCTTGGTACGGTCCACGGTAAATTCCTTCGGGAGGTCGCCATGAATAACGGTTTTCACATCCAGCCCCTCGAATGATTTCGGGAGCAAACGGTTGTCGAAAACGAGCGGCCTGCTGATGTCGATGACATGCTTCTTGCGTTTCGGGTCAATCATTTTCAGACCGTTTACACGCAAACCTTTTTTCTTCAGGAAAGCAAATTTCTTTTCGAAGCGATCAAGTGTTTCGTACAACATGGATTTGTGTTTTAGTGATGGTTATTGGGTGTTCAGTAATGCGTATTGGGTATTGAGATAAGATTATTGTTTAGACGCTACGAGTGTTAAGACTGTTTCCACAGCCACTGTTTCATTTCGCTGATTGGAGACAACCACATCCCATTCGACAACTCCTTGCGGAATTTGTCCTTCCCGGTTTTCTTTTTTCGTTTTTGTTTTACACGTTAGTTTAACGCCGATGGTATCGCCCACATAAACGGGTTGTGTGAAACGAAGATTATCCAGTCCGTAGTTGGCGAGTACGGGACCTTTTTTCGGATCCACGAACAGACCGGCAGCAGCAGCGATCACGAAGTAACCATGAGCCACGCGTTTTTCAAAGATACTTCCTTCCAGGGCTGTTTCATCGGTATGAGCATAAAAGAAATCACCGCTGATACCGGCGAAGTTGACGATGTCGGCTTCGGTGACGGTGCGCCTATGTGTAACGAGCGTATCGCCGACCTGTATCTCTTCAAAATATTTTCTGAACGGATGGATGATGTCTTCTTTTGTTTCAGCTCCCGGGAGATAGGTATTCATGATGTGCATGAGCGTGGTGGGTGATCCCTGCAAGGCCGTCCGCTGCATGTAATGCTTCACACCTCTCATTCCTCCCATTTCCTCTCCTCCTCCTGCACGGCCGGGGCCGCCATGAACGAGATGAGGTAACGGGGAACCATGACCGGTTGATTCTGCCGCGCAATGCCTGTTGATCACCACCATTCTTCCATGCATGGATGCGGAACCAAGCACCACTTCTTTCGCAAATGTATCGTCGGCAGTAAACACAGAACCCACGAGACTTCCTTTTCCCATCTTGGCAAGTTCAGCGGCTTCAGCGGATGTTTTGTATGACATCACCGTATTCACCGGTCCGAATGCTTCGACTTCATGAGGTTCTTTTTTCTTAAACGGATCGTTGCAGAAAAGCAGCATGGACGACATGAACGCTCCGCGTTTGCTATCCGCACCAACCACTTCTACATTTTCGAGATCGCCGTACACCAGTTCGCAGGCGTTCATCAGTTCTTTCACTTTTGCTTTTACATCCTTCACCTGACCTAAGTTGGCAAGAGGACCCATCCTCACACCTTCTACTGCCGGATCACCGATGACATTGTTCTTCAGTTTTTCTTTTAATGCATTGAGTACAGCATCGGCGAGGTTTGCCGGCACAATCGTTCTGCGGATGGCCGTACATTTTTGTCCGGCTTTCACCGTCATCTCACGCGTCACTTCTTTGATAAACAATTTGAACTCCTCTGTATCGGGCGTTGCATCGGTACCCAGTATGCAGCAGTTGAGCGAATCAGCTTCCATGTTAAACCTCACCGAATTTTCGATGACGGCCGGATGCCGCTTCAGCATTTTTCCTGTTTCAGCAGAACCGGTGAAGGTGACTACATCCTGGCAGGTGACATGCTCCAGTAAATTTCCGGCGCTGCCACAGATGAGTTGCAATGCGCCTTCAGGCAAGATGCTGGAAGAAATTATTTCACGTGTAACCACTTCGGTGAGAAAAGAAGTGGCCGTTGCAGGTTTTACAATCGCCGGAACACCGGCCAGCAGGTTCACTGCTATTTTTTCCAACATTCCCCAAACAGGGAAGTTGAATGCGTTGATGTGGATGGCAACGCCTTCGAGTGGAACACAGATATGATGACCGACAAAAGTTCCTCCTTTGGAAATCATTTCCATGTTTCCATCCACGTAAAAAGTTTCATCAGGAAGTTCGCGTCTGCCTTTGCTTGCATACACGAACAGGTTCCCGATCCCGCCATCGATATCAATCCATGAATCTGTTTTGGTGGCACCTGTAACCGCGCTTATGGAGTAAAAATCTTTTTTCTTTTCGTTGAGATGCATGGCCAGCGCTTTCAGCATGCGGGCACGTTCGTGAAAAGTCATCCTGCGAAGTTTCGGTCCGCCGGTTTTTCGTGCATAGTCGAGCATCCCTTTAAAATCAAGGCCTTCACTGGAAGCAATGTAAAGCTGATCGCCGGTTACCGCATGGAAAATAGCAGTACCAGAACCGGTACCTTCAGACCAATTTCCTTGAGAAAAGTTTTTCAGCTTGACTGGCATCGAGTGGGTCAATGAGTTAAAGAAGTAATAAATACGGGAGTTAACCCGACAAAGATAAACTATCTGAGGTTCAAGTCAAGAAGTTATTAACAGATGTTGATAAGTAGGTCATTTCCAGGCTTTGTTTGAAGCCGGGAGCATCCTGCCGGGACAAAAAAAATTTCGTTTCATTTTCCCATCTTTATCCCATGGACTTTGGCTCAGAGATCATTCGCTGGTATCACCTCAACAAACGTGATCTTCCATGGAGGAATACGAGGGATCCGTACAGGATCTGGTTGTCGGAAATCATCCTCCAGCAAACCCGTGTTGACCAGGGATTGGCCTATTATCACCGGTTTATTGAGAAATACCCGGATATTAAAAAATTAGCCAAAGCAAAAGAGGATGATGTCCTCAAATTATGGCAGGGGCTCGGGTATTACACGAGGGCGAGAAACCTTCATCATACGGCAAGGGAAATTGTAAAGAAGCATGATGGAAAATTTCCCGATGATGAAAAACAACTGCGTTCATTAAAGGGAATCGGCGACTACACCTGCGGAGCCATCCTGTCGTTTGCCTTCCATAAAAAATTTCCGGTGGTGGATGGAAACGTATTCAGGTTGCTGAGCAGATTCAACGGGATCAAAACCCCGATCAATTCCCAAAAGGCAAAAAAAGAATTTTATGCTCTTGCAGGCGAACTCATGGAACACCATCAACCGCATGATTTCAACCAGGCCATCATGGAATTCGGAAGCAGGCAATGCAAACCGCAAAATCCTGATTGCATCAACTGCGTGTTGAATGCCGGCTGCTTTGCCTTTTCAAAAAAGAAAGTGAACAGCCTGCCTGTCAAAATTCAAAAGAAAAAAACAAGGAAACGATTTTTTAATTACATCGTCATACATCAGCAGGGAAAAATAGTTTTCAAAAAAAGAACCGGGAAAGATATCTGGAAAAACCTGTTCGACTTTCCGCTTGTTGAAACTTCCTCCAGCATCAGAATAGAAAAACTTGCAACCAGCAACGAATGGAAAAAACTATTCGGAAAAACCGGGACCAGCATTGTTTCCGTGAGCAGAAACTACAGGCATCTTCTCAGCCATCAGCAGATTCATGCGCGGTTCATTACCGTGAATTTAAAAGTCAGCAAAATGTTCATCTCAAGAAACAAATTCAAACCGGTTTCAGAAAACAACCTGGGACAACTTGCTGTTCCTAAACTGGTTGAAAATTTTTTAAAAAACGAAATGGAGTAAAATTTTTTTGCACCCTTTTATTTTTTTTATACTTTTGAACCACAATTCAAATTTTTTTAAACCTTTTAAAACCTATTTAACATGAGTGGAATTAACAAAGTAATTTTAGTCGGACACGTGGGCAAAGACCCGGAAGTCCGTTACCTTGAAGGTGGTGTTGCCGTTGCAAGATTTTCCATGGCTACATCGGAATCCTACAAAAACAAAGAAGGCAACAAAGTGGAACAAACCGAATGGCACAACATCACGGTTTGGCGTGGCCTTGCTGAGGTTGTTGAGAAGTATGTAAAGAAAGGACAACTTCTTTACATCGAAGGAAAAATCCGGAACCGTACCGTCGGCGAAGGTGACAACAAAAAATACTACACGGATATCATTGCCGACAACATGACGATGCTTGGGGGAGGCGGTAACCGTGAAAAGGGTACGATGGTTATTGAATCAAAACCGATCGAAACTCCTCTTCCGGCTGCTTCTGCGGAACCGGGCGATGACCTGCCGTTCTAAACACCGTGCGTAAAACAATCACTGAAGGCAAAGTTTTTTACATAACTTTGCCTTCAGTTTTTAAGACGTACGGTGTACGTTTTATCAATCAAAACATTTCACCTTGGACCCTTCGAGCAGCCATTTTTTTTTCCTTCGGATTTTACTTCAGCCGCCGGCCGGAATCATCAACCCCACTTTTTACATCAGCGCCGGTTTTATCCTTGAACTTATTTTCCTGTTCGTGCTTCTTTCCGCTTCCGGTTTTATTTCCGGAGCCGAAACAGCTTTCTTCGCCATTACCCCGACACAACTGGCACACCTGAAGAATTCGAAGACCACTACCAGCAGAGTCGTTCACCAGTTGCTGAATACGCCGAAGCGGCTGCTGGCAACATTGCTCATCGCCATCAACTTTGTGAACATCGCCATCATCGTATTTTCTTCGGTACTCATTTCACAGATATTTATTTTCGACGGGCATGAAGTGGCCGGCTTTATTATCCAGGTGGTTGCCGTAACGTTTGTGATCGTGGTCTTCTGCGAAGTGCTTCCAAAAGTGTATGCAACACAAAATGCTTTGCGAACCGCTCACCGGAGCGTTTACGTGATTTTTGCACTTGATAAACTGCTGCGTCCATTCAGTGCTTTGCTGGTGCTTTCAACCTCTTTCGTTGACAAGCGCATTCACCTGAAAGGGTATGATGTAACGGTGGATGAACTGACACATGCCATCGATATCACGTCCAACAAAGATACTCCCGAAGAAGAAAAAAAGATACTCAAAGGGATCGCACGATTCGGGAACATTGATGTGAAACAGATCATGAAGCCGAGGATGGATGTCATTTCGTTTGACAAGGAAATGAAATTCCCGGAGCTCTTTTCCCAGGTTCTCGAACACCGTTATTCGCGGATTCCCGTTTACACGAACACCTTCGACAGCATTGCAGGAATTCTTTACATCAAAGATCTGCTTCCTTACCTCGATAAACAGCAAACGGATTTTGAATGGCAGAAACTGATCCGCCCCGCTTATTTTGTTCCGGAAAGCAAAAAGATAAATGACCTCCTCCAGGAATTCCAGGAGAAAAAAAATCATCTTGCCATCGTGGTGGATGAATACGGCGGATCATCAGGAATTGTGACCATGGAAGATATCCTGGAAGAAATTGTGGGAGAAATCAATGATGAGTTCGATGAAGAAGAACTGGTTTTTTCAAAACTCGATGAACTAAATTATGTGTTTGAAGGGAAAACACTGCTGAATGATGTTTGCCGCGTGATGGAAGTGGACCGGAAAATTTTTGACATCGGTAACGAAGAAGTGGATACCCTTGCCGGCTTGATCCTGGAACTGAAAGGAAGCATTCCGTATAAATTCGAAGTGGTGAAATTCAATGACATCGCGTTCACCATCGAATCGGCTGACAGGAGAAGAATAAAACGGGTGAAGATTACACTGCCTGAAAAAAAAGAAGGATCACCCGGGAACCCGGTACGAGGCATCACGTTGCTTTCTGTTTTTTTTCTTCTTGCTTCCATTTTACTCTCGTCCTGCGACGAGGAATTTGTTCCCAAGCCAAGAGGTTACTTCAGGATTTCATTCCCGGAGAAAAAATACATTCCCTACACTCCTGCCGACTGCCCGTTTGCATTTGATGTTCCGGCTTATACCCAGGTGGTGCGCGATACCGAAGCCCGTGCCGAGCCATGCTGGATGGATATCCGGTTCAACAACTTCAGGGGAACGTTGTACATCAGTTACAAGGAAGTGAATCACAACCTCCGGCAGTTCATGGAAGACAGCCGTACGCTGGCGTTGAAGCACATTCCAAAAGCATCGGGCATTGATGAAATACAAATCCAGGTTCCGGAAAACCATGTGTACGGAACACGTTATGATGTGAAAGGAAACGCCGCTTCTCCGATCCAGTTTTTCATCACCGACAGCACCAGGCATTTTCTCCGTGCTTCGCTTTATTTTTATGCTTCACCGAATTCCGATTCCATCGCACCGGTTCTTAAATTCATCAGCAGCGACATTGATCATTTGCTTGCTACGTTTCGATGGAAATAAATGAGGGAGTGTTGAGGTACGTGAGTATTTGAGTGTTGAAGTGCGCAAGTGTTTGAGTTGCCATGCAAATCTGCCATAACACTTCAGAAGGGATCTTCCCGGAACCGGAACAAAAGAACAATTACTGTAGTAAAAAAAAAGAATGCACCCACCTGGTGGAGCGAAGCCATCATGACCGGCACTTTGAGCAGCAACGTGAACACACCCAGTAAAAATTGAACCCCAACGGCAACGGCGAGAAAATAAAATGCATTGGCCTGGGAGCGGTTCATGTTGTTTTTACTGGCCGAGAACCAGAGCCACACGGTGAATGCCACGATCACCAATGCCGTAACGCGGTGAATGAACTGCACGGTAACCGGGTTTTCAAAAAAGTTTTTCCAGAAAACTTCCATGCCGAAAATTCCTGAAGGAATCCATTCGCCGTTCATTGTCGGAAAAGTATTGGCAAAATTACCGGCATGCAGGCCGGCCACGAAAGCTCCGTAAATAACCTGCAGCCCTGCCAGGAACAGGAGTGCGGCAACCATCAGCCTGTGTTTTTTTTTCAAACCGGAAGCTTCCGCTTTTTCATGATACATCAGTTCGAGGGCAAACCACAGTGTAAAAGCAAACGTGATGAATGCCGCGACGAGGTGGATGGCCAGCCGGTAATGGCTCACACTCGTTCGTTCGGTGAGCCCGCTTTTCACCATGAACCAACCCATGAATCCCTGGATGGCGCCGAGGACAAAAAGGAAAATGGATTTGCGAACCATCTTCCTGTCCAACTGCTTTGTGAACCAGAAATAAAAAAAAGGAATAAGAAATACCATCCCAATCATTCTACCGACGAGGCGATGAAGGTATTCCCAGAAAAATATTTTTTTGAAATCACCGAGGGTGAAATCAAAATTCAGTTTCTGAAACTGCGGGATCTGTTTGTATTTTTCAAAGGCTTCGTTCCACTGGTGTTCATTCAACGGAGGAATGGCACCCATCACCACGTTCCATTCGGTGATGGATAACCCGGAACCGGTGAGCCGTGTGATCCCGCCGATCACCACCATCGAAAAAATAAGGAAGCAGCCGCACAGCAACCAGACGATGATTCTTACTCTTGAAATATCATTCATGCTGTCCGCAAAAATAGAAAAGAAAGATGGATTGGGAAGCAAGAAGTTAGATGCAGGAATCAAGATGCAAGACGGAATGCGGAAGACGGTAGAGTCTGACTAAATCAACCCATTCACTAACTCAACATATGGACGATCGGACTATAAGACCAATCGACGAAAAGCCGAATTGTTCCAGGTCAGGATGGTAAGGGTGGGTGACACAAACACAAAAAATCTTTCCTGTTGAGCGGAAAGATTTTTTATGAATAACAAACCAGTTGAACTTTATTCCTTAATTGGGTTCGCCAGTTTACGGATGACTGATTCATCCATTTTTACAAACCAGAGAATTCTTTTACTTCCGGTATTGGCGGCATTGAAAGCCTCAAACAACTCCGTAATTTTTTTCACTTTCTTCCTGAACTCTTCCGGTTTGATGGCTGCCTTCAGTAATTTGATAAACATGGAAGCCGGCTCAAACAGTGATTCATCTTCGGATGTCTGGCGTTTGATGCTTTGAATGAGTTGCGAGCACAAACCATCTTCTCCCATCATGGCATAATTCAACGCCTGGAAAAGTTTGCATTCCACATCGGAGAACAAATATTTTTTCAACGACATGTCATTTCGAAGCGAGTTGATCGTTTTAGCTGCGCCGTTGTAATCGCCTTCATAAAATTTGCTGATGGCCTGGTATTTTTTAAAGGAGATAAACGGGTAAGGTTCGTTGGTGTTCACATCGAAACAACCTTCCAGTTCACTGTTGAGATCGGTAAGCCCGCTGATGTCGTGGTTCACAAGGAACCGTTCCAGTTTGGAATGAAGGAATTGAGTGACAAAGAAACTGAAAATCGGTTTATGTGCCACTTCCGGAACCTGGCTGTTCACCTGGTTGTAGTAATGATCAGCACGAACCGAATTCCCGGTGCGCTGGTAATATTCGAAATAAAGGAAGTCAACCACAAAACGAATGCTTTGGTAGAACGTATCCATTTCATACGTTTCAAAATGTTTCCTGATCTGCTGGAGGATGGAGTCAATTTCAATTTCAAGTGCCTTCAGGTTTTCCGAACGGGATGTAAGCGTGCATAAATAATAGATCCGTACAATGTTGAAAAGGACAAACAACCGGTGCCCGTGATACAGTTCAGAGATGTTGGTAAGTTCACGCAAAACTGTTTTCACACTCTCCAGGTCACGTTCATCGCGGGTAAGCAAATACATGCCCGTGCGCTTGGAAAATTCAAAGAACAAATCTTCCGCTTTCACTACAGACAGAGAATAAGCCACATGTTTATTGTATTCCTTTTCATAAAAATCGAAATCACCGTTGTACATGCTTAAACGGGCAAGGGCTTTATAGACCACGATGAGTTCATTGGAAAGATCATATTCGGTGAGTTGTTTCTCAAGATTTTTCAGGGCACGGATCGAAACCTCCCGGTCGTTTCCGAAAAGCATGGCCGGAACCATGGCCACTTTTTCTTTCAAAGCGCTGATCGGGTTCTGGGCATTTTGTGAAAGGTATTGAGCAATTTTTTCATTTAACCTCGACTTAAGCGTGTAATAGGTACTGGCATTCACTCCCAGAGTTTGCATCATCGTATTCTCATCGTAATTCTGAAGACGGGCTGCTTCAAGAACGAGGTAAGGCTTGTTGTTTTTTCTGCCGGCCACCGCCGAGAGCAATTCCTTATACTCCTGTTCGTTTAGTTTTTTGATGGTCTTGTTCAATGTTTCCATTTTGATGAGGCTAAAATTTAGTTGTGTTTGTTGACTTGTGTTGTTATAATTATTGGGGTTGAACGTTGGTTAAAGCGCTTTGGATACACCGGAAGCGGTTTTGGAGAATATTTATTCCCGGGCCTTTCTTTCAAAGCTTCGTTGCCGGTGAACTGAAAATAAATGAAGGAATTTAACCTGTGAAGATGGTTTCCTTACCCGCACCCCGATTTTTTTGGTGACAAAAACGCGAAAACCTTACAGGTGTAAGAAAGAAAAATTCTTCTAAAAACTCCGCCATGTGAAAGAGGTATAATTGATACAAAACTAAAACTGAAATCAGATGAAAAATCAATTTACCAGGTCAATCCCGGGATTCATGCAAAACGGAATGATTCAATCATTGAAAACAAAAGCTTCCGGCAACAGCTTCTTCCTGTATGCACTGGAACTGGTGATCCTGTTCGTTCTCGTGTTTGCTACGGTAAGCACGTTCGCACAGGCTCCTAAAACTTCGGCACCGGCCAAAGCGGTGGCGGAATCAGGAAAACTTGAGTTTGTGAAACAGCAAATCGTTTACAATTCAGGAAAAGTGTATTTCAACTGGATTGTGAAAGCAAATTCAGATGACTGCCTGTATGTGATCGAACGATCCACAGATGGTAATGAATACGAACCGGTGGGTTTAAAAGAAGGCATTGGTTCACCTCTTGAATTGCTGTACAGCTGGGTGGATACCAAACCTGTAAGCGGAACTGCTTATTACAGGATCAAACAAATTGACAATGATGGCAAACTGGTTTCACAGGCCGACACCAAAATGGTATCCGCTCCTGAAGCCAATCCATTGTTCATTGAAAAAGGAAGCAGGATGGTTTCAACCAAGTAATTGGTTATTCAGAAGGTAATTCCCGACACCTGGAAAATTTTACCATACCAATTGACAATGAAATCCTCCTCGCATTGAAAACTAAACTGAAACGAATCCTGATACAAACAGCATTCCCGGCAATCGTCGGGATGCTTTCAGTATTTGTATTCCCGGCACGTTTAACGGCGACTCCGCAGGCTTCATTCAATGCAGATCATACAGCAGGGTGTAACCCGCTGAATGTTCAGTTCACCAGCACGTCAACAGGAGCAGTTTCCTATTACTGGGATCTTGGAAACGGAAACACTTCTACCCTTCCGAATCCTTCTATGTTATATACCCTTCCAGGCAGCTTCAACATATCGCTGGTGGTCACCGATGCTTCCGGCATCACCGACACGCTGATCCGGAACAACTACATCAATGTGGTTGGAGAACCCAATGCTGATTTCGTTTGCGCTACCACATCATCCTGCCTGGACAACAACCTGTTCACGTTTAACAATACCTCCACGGGAGGATTCACTTACTTATGGGATTTCGGTGATGGAACCACATCCACACAAATGAGTCCGAGCCATCAATACACAATGACAGGCTCATTCACCATTACCCTGATCGCAAGAAATTTTTATGGCTGTGAAAATGTAAGGATCCGAAACCTGTACGTCACCGTCTTTCCAAGGCCGGTGGCGACCATTTTAACCAACGCCACATCGAGTTGTGACCCGTGGTCGGTATTTAATTTCAGCTCATCAGGATCCAGCATCACTTCCTGGCACTGGGCATTCGGTGACGGAACTTCTTCAGGCCAGCCAAACCCCAGCCACGTTTATGGAATATCCGGAACATTCCCGGTTTCCCTGGTTGTGATCGATAACCATGGCTGTACGGATACCACCGACCAATCAACCATCATTCATGTCGGAACGTCTCATTGGGCAAGTTTCAGCCAGAACACCGACAGTGGTTGTGCTCCGCTCACAGTTAACTTCTATAATTCAAATTTAAATGCATCAACAAGTGTCTGGAATTTCGGTGACGGCGGTACATCGACTCAGATCGCACCTTCACATGTTTACAACAATCCCGGGATTTATACGGTAAGTCTTATTGTTACAACATCAAGCGGATGTATTGACACAGTCATTCATCCCAATGCCATACAGGCTGGCATTCAGCCGACGGCTAATTTTACATTTTCAAACGGAACCGGTTGCGCTCCTTTCCCGGTTCATTTCACCAACACGTCAACCAATTATGCAACCTGTCAATGGAATTTCGGTGACGGCACCACTTCCAATTCATCCAACCCGACACATTCCTATACCGCCAACGGTATATACAGCGTTACGCTCACCGTTTACGGTCCAACCGGCTGCTCCAAAAGCAAGTCGCTGGCGAACATCATCAATGTATCTTCTGCTCATGCATTGTTTATTGCCAATCCAAGGATCGGCTGTCCGCCAATGACGGTTAATTTCACAAGCGCCTCCTACGGAAACCAACTCAGTTACTCATGGGATTTCGGTGACGGAGTCACCTCCACTTCACCAAATCCATCTCACGTTTACACTACATCAGGAAGTTTTGATGTGACCCTAGTCGTCACCGATTCATTGGGATGCACCGACACGCTGGTAAAACCCTCTTATATCCAGACATCAAATCCTTCCTTAGGATATATACCTCCACCGACAACTTCCGGTTGTGCTCCGGTAACAGCACAGTTTACGGATGGAACAATGGGATCGGTTGCATGGTTCTGGGATTTCGGTGACGGAACTACTTCGACGTTGCAAAATCCATTGCATATCTATACAACACCAGGTAATTACTCGGTAACATTAACCACGCAGTCAGCAGGTGGTGGCTGCACTCAAACAATCAACAACTTCAGTTCCTTTGATGTGAAAGGTGGATTTGCCGGATTCACACATACCGAAACTCCTTGTCCGCCTTATGAATCAGTATTCACCGATACTTCCCTGAATGCCGTTGCCTGGTTTTGGGATTTCGGTGATGGGACAACTTCTACTGCACAAAATCCGGCTCATACTTTTTCCGATCCCGGGTATCACAGTGTTACGCTAACCATTACAACTTCCGATGGATGCACGTATACAACGATGCAAAACAACGGCGTTTATTTCCAGCCGTTCGGAGCAAATTTTTATGGCATCCCGACAGGAACTACGTTCCCAATGGTGGTTGACTTTCACGCCAACTCAGTGGGAGCCACCGGCTGGTTCTGGACGTTTGGTGACAGCACCTCATCCACTCTTGAAAATCCAAGCCATACCTATCCTGTATTCGGAAATTATAACGTCACCCTTACCATTACAAACGGAGCCTGTACACTTACGTATGCACCTCCACCATTCAATTTCGGATTGCCTGATACCACGCCTGTACCCACAGGAAATCCTGGTATGCCCGGCGAACAGCAAGGATGTGCACCGCTGTCGGTTTCCTTCAGTAATGTTGTGGCAGGATCTGTTCTATGGCATTGGGAATTTGGAGATGGTGATACCTCTACTGCCCAGTTTCCACTGCATACATATTATATACCGGGCATCTATACGGTTACCCTGACAACCTACGATTCTTTAGGCCTGTCTTCGGTATTTGTGATGGATAGCATTGTGAAAGTCTCCGGGCCGAAGGCATTGTTTTCCTTTCAGCAAAATTCAAGTTGCACTTCCACGCAGATAACCTTTACCGATTCATCCACGGGAGCCATCAACAACTGGTCATGGAATCTTGGTGACGGAACTTTTGCTTTCACTCAAAATGTCACACATACTTATTCCGGCAGCATGCCGAATTACATCATCACGCATACTGTTTTTGACACACTCGGTTGTTCAAGCACTATTTCGACAAGCATCTTTGCAAATTTCATCAGTCCGCTCCTGGTGAGCGAGTCTGAAATCTGCGGATTCGATACCGTCCATTTCACCACCAGCCTCCGGAATTTCGCTTCCTACCTCTGGGATTTCGGCGATGGAACATCGGATACGATTTGTGAACCGTCGCATTTGTATCAAACCGAAGGTGTTTTTCATGCATCGGTAACGGTTACTGACAGTTCCGGGTGCTCGCAGACATTCACGGTATCTCCTCCGATAACGGTTAGTCTCCCGCTTTCCAATTTCACAGTGAACGGAACACGTCATGGTTGCGGAAGATCACGTGTTGATTTCATCAACCTGTCGGTGAACTCCGATTCTTACTTCTGGGATTTCGGGGACGGTTATACATCCAGCAACCAGGCACCTTCACACATCTATAATACAGCCGGAAGCTATACGGTATCGCTGACAGTTTACAGGGGACAATGCGTATCAAACCTCACCATGCCGCACTATATAACCATCGACACGGCTTATGCGGCCTTCTCATCTGTTGTGGACGGAATCTGCATGCCGGTGACCATGACGTTTACCGATTTAAGTGCCTACCCGGTTGCATGGTTCTGGAATTTCGGAAACGGTGACACCTCGACACTGCAAAACCCGGTGATCACTTACCTGACACCCCCGGGAGCCAATGTATCATTGACCATCACGGACATTCATGGTTGTACTTCAACAGCCTATCACACACCGATGGCGCCTATGATTGCAGACTTTAATGTAGCCAGCGATTCAGGATGTGCGCCGTTTACAACCCAGTTTACCGATCACTCCAATCTTTCTCAGAGATGGTTCTGGGATTTTGGCGATGGCGATACCTCAACTGTGAGAAACCCGAATCATACCTACCAGAACCCCGGATCCTATACGGTGATGCTCGTGGTTTATTCTGACCCATACTATCATTGCACGGATACGCTGGTGATGCCACAACTGATAAAAGTCAAACATCCTGTTGCTGATTTCTCAACACCGGATCTTTCGGCCTGTGCGCCATCGCTCGTAAACTTCACTGGCCATGCCGTTGACGCCGACAACTACCTGTGGGATTTCGGCGACAGCACGACCTCCACCAATCAAAACCCATCGCATATATATAACAGGCCGGGTATATATACTGTTTCCCTCATCGCCCTGAACAGCCTGGGATGTGCCGATACACTGGTTAAACATCAATATGTTTATGTGCTTGGGTCTATCACCAATTTCACGCCTTCAGCATACTCAGGATGCAACCCGTTCAATGTAACGTTTACTGATTTATCGCAGGGAGCCATCGACTGGACATGGAGTTTCGGTGACGGTTATTCAACCACGCAACCAAGCCCGGTGCATCTTTACCAGGATACAGGTTCCTATACGGTTGCGCTCGTAACCCATGATACGGCGGGATGCGCATCCTATTATGAATTGCCACAGGAAATTTTTGTTCACCCGACGCCAGTAGCATCCTTCATGACCAACGACAGTGCTGGTTGCCAGCCTTACCAAGTAACCTTCAGCAACACTTCCCTCAGCAGCGATTCTTCTTATTGGGATTTTGGTGACGGAGCCACTTCGACCAGCAGGGATCCCGTGCATACCTATACAACACCTGGAATTTACCCGGTTTATCTTGTTACCACCAACCAATTCGGTTGCACCGATACGTTTGTATTGAATCACCCGATCATCGTGAAAGCCACGCCTCAGCCCGCTTTCACCGTCGATACCACGCAGGGTTGCGCCGGCCTCTCGGCACAATTCCATGACTTATCGGCTAACCTCATCCAGCCATCTTATTCGTGGGATTTCGGAAACGGCAACACTTCCGTTTTGCAAAATCCGCCTGTGCAGTTCACCAATCCAGGGTTTTATGACATTACCTTAACCATCACCAATTCGAACGGGTGCAGCAATTCGGTGATGTATCCTGCATACATCCATGTATTTGATACTTTGCCGCCGCCAATTTCAGAAATACTGAGTGTTTCTGTCACCTCCAATACGTCCATAGAAATCACCTGGGAAAACAACCCGGCCATCGACCTTGGCGCATATATACTTTATAGATTTAACCCGTCAACCAATGTATATGACAATATATTCAGGATCGACAACCCTAACAACACCGGCTTCTCCCTGAACCCGACCTACATTGATTCGGGATTGAATACACTTCAGAATACGTATACCTATAAATTGCAGTCACTCGACATTTGCGGTTACACAATCGGGCTTGACCAGCTCAACCCGCATACATCCATCAATGTTACCTCGCAGCGTGCAGGACAGTTCATCAAGGTATGGTGGAATTCGTATGGAGGATGCCCGGTGAACACGTATGAAATCTTCCGTTCTCATCCCGGCAGCTCCCTGCAATGGATTGCTTCTGTTCCTTATTTCCAGCTTACCTATTTTGATACCATGTTCGATTGCCCTTACCAGTACTCTTATAAAATCATGGCCACCGATTTATGCGGCCGCCCTTATATTTCGAACAGTGATACTTCTGCCACGGAACCCTTTAATTTCCTGGCCAACCAGGTAGTGGATGTAGTCCGGTCGACGGTTGTAGATAATCAAACCGTGCTCACCGAATGGCTGCAACCGGTTGTTCATCCTGAAAAAGTTGCGCAGTTCGAAATCTACCGTTCCACCGACAGCATTAATTTCTCTTACCAGGCAACGGTTCCGTCGATACAAACCGATTACATAGATTATCATGCAGACGTACAGAACAACCATTACTACTACCGGATCAAAGTCGTGAACACCTGCGACATCTATGAAGATCCAAGTACCAACACGTCCACGATACTGCTGAAAGGTGAAATGCATGACGACCGAACCGTACACCTGAACTGGTCGCCATACACCGGCTGGGATAGCGGCGTGGATTATTATATCATCGAAGTGCTGGATGAAAACGGACAATGGCAATTCCTCAAACAAGTGGAAGGATGCACGACTCATTACGTTTACCAGCAATAAAGACAAATCTTAAAACCGGAAAATGTCAATCGTATTTACGTGTTGCCTTCTTTATAATTATTTCATCAGGTACCGTCATTTCAAAATTCTTGAAACGTCGCCGCTGCAAATTCTGGCCGGCGCGAAGCATGCACAGGATTTCCTTTCGTGCAGGATTAAACTGATGGCTAAGTTTCCAGGGCACAAACTGGTATTCGATGAATTGTGGATTGATGACCGGTTGTATAAAGTCCGCATCACTGACGAAGAAAACCGTCATGTTGAAAATATTTTCAGGAAAAAACAAATTCTTTACATTGATGCCGGATCGGAAATCAATCACCACACCTTCGCCCCGCCGAAAACAAAATCCGGTTCCAAAATTTTTCTCGGTTACCGTGTGGATGACAAAAGAAAGTATTTCCCGATTGACCTGTTCGTTGAAGAGGCCGGTCAGGCGGCCGTTGCCTGAATAATTTTTTCCAACCGGATGTATGTGTATTTTTTTTGGTAGCTTCGCTACTGAATGAAACCCATCTATATTTTTTCCATCCTGTTCATCTACATCATGCTCCAGTTTGCGTGGTGGTCGTATCTTCTTGTCAAACTGAATACGGAAGTTTACCAACACAAAATTGAAAACGTAAGACTCCGTTCTACAGCTCCCGGACAAACGATCGCTGAAGAAAAAATACTCGAGAAAAAACTCCACGAAAAGTGGTGGATGGTGATGGGTGAAGGCGGTGTATTCATTTCGCTATTACTTTTCGGAACCATCCTCACACTTCGTTCCTTCAATAAAGAAATGGCTCTTGCACGGCAGCAGAAAAACTTTCTGTTGTCGATCACGCATGAATTCAAATCGCCGCTTGCTTCCATCAAGTTGTATTTGCAGACGCTTCTCAAGCATGACCTCGACAAAGAAAAAAAAGTCTCCTTCATCAGCAGCGCCATCGATGATGCCGACCGGCTAAATAACCTCGTGGAAAATGCCCTGCTTGCCAACATGATCGATTACAAAGGGTATGCATTCCATAAAGAAGAAGTGAACCTGTCGGCGCTGGTTCGCCTTCTCGTTCAGAAATTTCAGTCGACCCCCGGAGCGAAAAATAAAACGACGGCTGTTATCGGGGAAGACATCACCATGCATGCCGATAAAGTGGCATTGGGATTAATGCTGAACAATCTCCTGGAGAATGCTTCCAAATATTCCACTGAAAACACGCTGATTCATGTGAACCTGCAACGCCTGCATGACAAAACCATCTTGTCGGTTGCCGATGGAGGCGCCGGGATTCCTGATGCCGAAAAGACTAAGGTCTTCGAAAAATTTTACCGCCTCGGCAAAGAAGAAACCCGGACTACAAAAGGTACCGGTCTTGGATTGTATATTGTAAAGTACATTGTTGAACATCACAACGGCAAGATAACCGTTCGTGACAACTCACCGAAAGGTTCTGTATTTGAAATCGTTTTCAGCTGACATGATTCGATTTTCCACACAGGAAAGAATTTTCGGAAAATAAATATGACGAATAAAAAAGTTGTGATCATCATTATGGACGGCTGGGGCAAAGGCCCGCAAACCGCTGCCAATGCCATCTTCAAAGCCCACACTCCGTTTGTGGACCAGTTGTTTAAAAACCATCCGAACTCGGAGTTGCTGACATCCGGAGAAAATGTGGGATTGCCGGATGGCCAGATGGGAAATTCGGAAGTCGGCCATCTCAACATCGGTGCAGGACGAATCGTGTACCAGGATCTCGTGAAAATAAATCTTGCCGTGAAAGACGGCTCGCTCCATGCGAACCCTGTCATCAAAGAAACATTCAGCTATGCGAAAATCAACCGGAAGAAAGTTCATCTCATCGGGCTGGTTTCCGACGGAGGTGTTCATTCTCATATCCGTCACCTGAAAGCGCTCTGTGACATTGCAAAAGAATGTTCACTTGAAGATGTTTTCATTCATGCTTTCACCGACGGCCGCGATACCGATCCGAAAAGCGGAATCGGTTTCATCCGTGAACTCGAAGATCATTTGAAAACTTCCACTGGGAAAATTGCATCTGTTGTCGGGCGTTATTATGCGATGGACAGGGATAAACGCTGGGAACGCGTGAAACTTGCTTACGACTTATTGGTTCATGGAACCGGAACGAAAACAAAAAACATTTCAGAAGCCATTCAGCAAAGTTACGATGACGGTGTAACCGATGAATTCATCAAGCCTGTTGTCGCGGTGGATGATCATGACAAGCCCGTTGCCATCCTAGAAGAAGGAGATGTGGTGCTTTGTTTTAATTTCCGTACCGACCGCTGCCGGGAAATCACGCACGTGCTCACTCAAACAGACATGCCTGAACAACACATGCATAAACTCACTCTTCATTATGTGACGATGACCAATTACGATGACACGTTTCAGAATGTAGAAGTCGTTTTTGAAAAAGATAATCTCGCGATGACGCTGGGTGAAGTGCTGGCAAAGGCCGGAAAGAAACAAATCCGCATTGCAGAAACTGAAAAGTATCCACACGTTACTTTTTTCTTTTCGGGAGGAAGGGAAAAACCATTCGATGGGGAGAAACGAATTCTCATTCCTTCTCCAAAAGTGGCCACGTATGATTTGCAACCGGAGATGAGCGCTGCTGCCGTTACGGATGCCATCGTTGTTGAACTGGAAAAAAGTGAAACGGATTTTGTGTGTCTCAATTATGCCAACGCCGACATGGTTGGTCACACCGGGGATTTCAATGCCGTTATCAAAGCCGTTGAAACGGTGGATGCCTGCGTGAAACGCGTAGTTGAAACAGGAATGAAAAATGGCTATTCATTTCTCATCACGGCCGATCACGGCAATGCCGATTTCATGATCAATGAGGATGGAACTCCGAACACGGCTCATACCACCAACCCGGTTCCTCTTTTTCTTATTGACAACGATTACAAAAAGATCAGCAACGGGAAACTCTGCGACCTCGCTCCTACCGTTATCAAGATGATGGGAATGACCGTTCCAAAGGATATGACGGGGGAAATCCTGGTCTGAATCCGGATTCACTTTTCTGCTATCTTTGCTTTCCTTTTTTAAATCAAACTATAGGCAAATACTAAACGAACATATTAATCAACTATCAACATGGAACCCACACTTGAATTTATCAAAAGCAACGAGAAACGATTTCTTGACGAACTTTTTAACCTGCTTCGCATTCCTTCTGTAAGCGCCGACAGCAAATACAAAGGCGATGTGGCAAAGGCAGCCGAATTCATCAAAGCAAGCCTCGAGCAGGCCGGCGTTGACAAAGCAGAAATCTGCGAGACCAAAGGCCATCCCATTGTGTACGCTGAAAAAATGATTGACCCGAAATTAAAAACGGTGATCATCTACGGACATTACGATGTGCAGCCTGCCGACCCGATCAACTTATGGAACACGCCGCCGTTTGAACCCACCATCCGCGACGGAAAAATTTTTGCACGAGGATCCTGCGACGACAAAGGACAGGTGTTCATGCACGTGAAAGCGTTCGAGAGCATGATGAAAACAAATTCGCTTCCATGCAACGTGAAATTCATGATTGAAGGAGAGGAAGAAGTCGGTTCATCCAACCTCGGCGAGTGGATCCGTGAAAATAAAAAACGATTAACGGGAGATGTGATTTTAATTTCCGATACGAGCATCCTCGCCAACGACACACCATCGATTGAAGTCGGTTTGCGCGGACTGAGTTACGTGGAAGTGGAAGTGACGGGACCAAACCGTGATCTTCATTCCGGTGTTTATGGCGGAGCCGTTGGCAACCCGATCCAGGTCCTATGCGACATGATCACTTCGATGAAAGATAAAAACAACCACATCACCATTCCGGGTTTTTATGATGACGTGGTGGAACTGACAAAAGAAGAACGCATCGAACTGAACAAAACTCCTTTTGATGAGACTGATTATAAAAAAGATCTTGGCGTGGATGAACTCGTCGGGGAAACGGGTTTTACTTCACTCGAGCGTACCGGCATCCGCCCCACTCTTGAACTGAACGGAATCTGGGGAGGATACACCGGCGAAGGATCCAAAACGGTTTTGCCTTCCAGTGCCTTCGCAAAAATCAGCATGCGTTTGGTTCCGAATCAAAGCAATGCAAAAATCACCAAACTGTTCACCGATCATTTCAACAAGATTGCGCCGAAGAGTGTCAAGGTAAAAGTGACTCCTCATCACGGCGGAGAACCTGTTGTGACTCCGACCGATTCCGTAGCCTTCAAAGCCGCTGCCAAAGCGATGGAGAAAACATTCGGCAAAAAACCAATTCCGACACGCGGTGGTGGAAGCATCCCGATTGTTGCACTGTTCGAAAAAGAACTCGGATTGAAATCGGTGCTGATGGGTTTCGGCCTCGACAGCGATTTGATTCACTCGCCGAATGAACACTACGGAGTTTTTAATTTCATGAAAGGGATTGAAACGATTCCTCTTTTCTTCCGGTATTATTCGGAGATGAGCAAGTGAGTTTGCGGATGCACTGAATACTTTTGAAAAATTCTCAACAGGAAATCAATGAAGATGATTCATTCATTTCCTGTTGATCATATATACCCCTGAAAGAATGGCTCCCAGGCCAACCAGTTGCAGGAAAACAATCCGTTCACCGAAACCGATTCCCCAAAGAATCGCGACAAACGGAATGAGGTAGGTCACCGATGAAGCAAACAATGCGCTTGAAATTTTAATCAGCTTGTTAAATAAAAATGTGGAAATGGCTGTACCAAAAACCGCCAGCACCACGATGGCCAGCAGTCCGTATACCGCGCCATCTGCATGTTGCGTACGGCTGATAAAATCAGTGGTGAACAAATAAATGCCCGAAGGAATTCCTGCAAACATCAACGCAAACCCGGAAATGAGGATGGCATCAACCTGCGTGAGCCTGTGCCGGAGAACATTCACACTGAATGCATAACACAAAGTAGAGATGACCACGAAGAGAGAATAGGCTACATTGCCGCTGATGATTCCTTTCGACCGGGCGAGAATAATCATCACGGCACCTACAAGACCTATCAACACACCGGCTACACGATTGGAAGAAAGCTTTGAACCAAAAAAAAGTAAACCGACCAGCAGCGTAAAAAGAGGAGTCAGGGAATTGATGATGCCCGCCAGCGCACTGTCGATGCGGGTTTCAGCCAACGGAAAAAGATACGATGGAATCCCATTTCCGCATATTCCTGAAATGAGGATAAACTTCCAGAGAGCAGAATCAATTTCCTTAAACCGTTTCCACACGAATGGAAAAAGGACTACGAAGGATACAAGCATACGGAATGAGCCGACCTGGTCCCAGGTATATACTTCAAGACCTTTCTTCATCAGGATGAATGAACTTCCCCATACCACAGCGAGAATGGCGATCAGGGTAATGGCCGTTGACTTATGAATTTTCTGTACCAATGATTTTCTAAAAACTTAACCGTTCCTTCTTTTCTTATCCTGGAAAGCGCCCTTGTATTCCGGATCTTCTTTTTTTCTCTGCGCGTCAATCTCCCTCAGCATGATCTGATTTTCTTCGAAAGGAGTTTCCTCCCTTTCAATTGTCGGCGGAAGATCCTTCACAGGAATTTTCTGGCCGATCAGCTTCTGAATTTTTTTAATATGGTATTCATCGGCAGGCGTACAAAACGTAATGGAGTCGCCGGTACGAAACGCCCGGCCGGTGCGGCCGATGCGATGAACATAATCTTCGTACACCAGCGGAACATCGAAATTAATCACGTGGGTTACTTCGGTGACATCAATTCCACGCGCTGCCACATCGGTGGTGATCAGGATCCGGATGCTTCCTTCCCTGAATGCATTGAATGAATTACTACGTGTGTTCTGATCTTTATTGCCATGAATCACGCGAACCTGTTCATCACCGAATTTCCTGCTGACGTATTTAAAAACATTGGTGGCAGCATTTTTTGTTTTGCAGAAAACAATCACCCTTGAAAATTTTTCGTCATCAAGAAAATATTCGAGCAGGTTGATTTTTGTTTTCAGGTTCGGTACATGGTACACCAGTTGGGTGACGCCTTTCGCCGTCTTAAATTCAGGCGTGATGTTCACCATCATGGGCATGTCCAGAAAATTATCAGCGACGGCTTTCACGTTCGCCGACATGGTTGCGGAAAATAAAATGTTCTGCCGTTTCCTCGGGACCACATCGAGGATGCCGTTGATTTGTTTTTTAAAACCCATGTCGAGCAGCCGCTCCGCTTCATCCATCACGAACATTTTCAGTTTTTTCAGGATCAGGTCGCCGGAGAAATAAAGTTCCAGCAGTCTTCCGGGAGTCGCGACCAGGATATCAAGCCCGCTCCGGATGATTTCCAGTTGCGCCTTCAATCCAACGCCACCGTAAACGGCAGCATACCGAAGATCGGTGTACTTCGCCAACATTTTTATCTGTTCATGAACCTGTAACGCAAGTTCCCGTGTCGGAACCACGATCAATGCCCGTGGAAATTCTCCTTCAGCAAATTTTATTTTCATGAGCACCGGCAACAGGTAGGCTGCGGTTTTACCGGTACCTGTTTGTGCGACTCCCATGAGGTCGTGGCCGGAGAGGATCAGTGGTATTGCTTTTTGCTGAACTGCCGTCGGCTGTTTGAACCCGGCATCTTCCACAGCATTCAACAATTGTTTGTTTAATTTAAAATCAGAAAACGATCCGGTGCCTGGCATGCGGCAAAGATAGATTTTGTAACCGGAAGCGCGTTCAGAAATCTGAGCTTAAAAAAAATAGTTCAGAATGAGCATACAAGCCAGTAAGTGAGGAAACAATCATCGTTACCGGTCTTTTTCATCCGGCCATTTTTTTTTGAAGCGATGCCGTTCCGCATCAAACCTCCACCGTTCCCGCTGTCCGCAATTCTCCTTCGTCGAATTGCTTCCATCGGGGCTATGCAGCAACAGGATCGTTTCATCGGAAATTTTTTCTGCGCTGCTTAAAAAACGACAACCATTTCAATGGTTTCAAATTCAAATTTGAAAATGGCTGAAGCCATTGTGTGCCTGCGTTTCATTCGTTGCCTGACGTGCGGTCCTATTTCGTTACCACCAGCAACGGCTCGTTCACCTCATAACCGAAATGTTGTGCATCAACGGTCGAGAATGTGTCGTGCAGGTGAAGGTAAAAATCAAATCGTACAACGCCCGACTGATCCGCTTTGTAATTGGTATGCCAGTAGTTGTTCATGGCATAACCAAAAATGGCAGAAGAAGATTTACTTTCTCTTTTCCACAACTTCTCTCCTTTGTTCACCCTTCGTTCGTCGATCATATTTCCGATTTCAAACAAAGCACATTGCGGAGAAGAGATGGTAACGCCGCGATCTTTTTCCGAGACATCAATCCATCGCTGAACGGAATAATAATCTTTATTCGCTGCAGAAAGCTGACCGTGTTCGGGAGTAATGAACGTATCCCGGATACCGATTCGCGTGGTCACGTTTTTCAACTTAAATGGAAATGCCATGTGAACCGATTCCTTTTCCCTCACTGCTTTTTTATCAACCATAACAGAAAATAAAAGATCACCGGTGGATTTATATTCTGTGATCTCATACACAACTTCATTGGTTCCTACCAGCGAACAGGTGATGCGTTCCTTACGGATCACGGTTCCGTTTTCAATCGTCTCAATCTTCCTTACAGTTGAAGAAGAAAATTTTTGCGGATCAGGTCCCGCCACATACAAAGCGGAATTCAATCCGTCATATTTTTCATGATCAACCCATTCAATACCCTTTCTTTCCAGGCTTTTCACGGAACCATTCGTTGAATCGATGATCATTATAATTTCCGGAAGAAGATCCATTGATGGTACCGGTTCCTTTTTAAAAGATACAATCCTGTACGTTTTTTTTCCTGACGGAGGAATATGATCCGCTTGAAAACAAATTTTTCCATTGGATAATTTCTGATAATCAATGGCTGAATTTTTTTCATCCACGATTGAAAAATTCCGCAGGCCTTCCGGCGGATTCATTTCAACATAACCACTTCGCTCCCATGAAAGCGTATTCCACATTTCAAATTGACTGAAGTTTTTCTCTTTCGACATGAACCCATTTTCAACCTGCTTCACATAATAACCAGCCGAATCGCAAAACCGTTTTTTGTATTCCCACTGGCCGGTGGTAAACGGATTGTCGGGATCAGAAACGCTGTTCCAGCTTCCCCACGTATGTTCCTGGAACATCACCACGCACCGCCGGGCCAGGCAAAACCAATTCGTATCCACATTCACGGCAGGATTGAGCCGATGGAGTTTTTGCAGTTGAATGATCTTCTCACCTACCATCCGCACTTCGCCTTCTTCTTTTGCGGTTGAGTAGGCTCCGTCTTCCCAGTACGGAGTGAAATCACCACTCATCTCCGGAAGATCCTTGCCATACTTTCTTTCAAACCGCTCCATCATGTCATCCACCGTGGTGATGTTTAATTTCGGCGAAATGTATTTTTCATTCCACGATTTTACAAAATCACACAGCGTGCTGTCGGTCGGGCCGTTATCCGTTTTGATGTTGTAACGCAACTGCACGATGTCGTAAGGATAATTCGTGCTATCTAGTTCATTCATGTAATCAACGAGTTTGTCTTTTCGCTTCTCATCGAGATCAGCAAACGGAATCATGTGAAACATGGAATATCCGCGGCCGGCAGTCCAGAAAAGAATTTTCGATTTCCCGTTTTCACCGAGCCAGTAAAAAGGTTTGTCGCCGTAGTCGAGGATGGTTCTGCCGATCCGTTCACCACGATCAGGAAATTGCGGCTGGTAATTCGGGCCATTGGAAAAATAACGGAAGCCGTGATCAGCGAGCGACTGAACCTCGCTCCAGCTCACGCCGGGAATATCCGTGAGCATCACTGAACTCATCGGAAGATGATGTTCACTGCGAAGCTGCACAGCCCGTTCGGTAATCCAATCGAGTTCTTCCGGTGTGCACAATCCTGTCAG
Organism: Bacteroidota bacterium; assembly: GCA_026391945.1. Taxonomy (GTDB): domain Bacteria; phylum Bacteroidota; class Bacteroidia; order AKYH767-A; family 2013-40CM-41-45; genus JAPLDA01. The sequence goes on from JAPLDA010000043.1 coordinate 31,735, forward strand.
GATGTTTGCATAATGACCGCTCAACCCGATTTGCTTTTTACGAACGGCATCAAAGAAATTTTGTTTCTCATCTTCGGTTGCTTCGTTCAAAAACCGGTCAACTCCCCAGACCGATTCTACATTCCAAACAAACCGGCTGCCTTCGGGATAATTTTGTGTTTTACGAATTAAGCTCAAAGCGCTTTTGATATTCTCAACCTGGATACGAGCCACATCTTCCTGGAAGTGCGAGTAACCGATGTCGTTGTGAGAATGATGGATGATGTCAACTTCTCTACGATGAACAGGAGCAAAATGCACGGAAATTTTTTGTTCAAACTTATTTGAAACCTTCGCAGTGACGAGATCATCATGAGCTTTATCAACGGTATCCACCGGCAATTCAAAATAATTGAAACCGGGTTTCAGGATGTAAGAAAATTCCCCGCAGAAAAGTTTAAGAACAAGTGTATCTTCAGTAGTGAACGTATGATCGCACTTAATCCTGATCAGTTGTTTGATTCCCTTCTTAGTCTGAACCAGCAGCGGTGATGGTTCCACGATGATTTTCTCCACGTATGGATACCGGAAAATCATGAACCAGTCGTTGCTGTTTTCTTTTTGTCCTTTGATGGAAAACGTAACCGACTTTCCCGGCACGATCATTTTCTTCGGCACTTTTAAAAACAAATCACCGTGGGCATTGGCGTGAATGTCCATGAGGTTGGCATTGAAAACCAATTGCACCGAATCGTTGCCGGTAAAACTCCAGCTAAACGGCAGTTTCTTTTTTTGAGGAGTGATGAACGTGAGGCATTTTTCTCCATTGATAAAAAAATCAAAATGACGGTCGGCCGTGCTGGTTCCGGTGGAATGCCCGGCGAGAAAATAAAAATAGCCATAGTCGTTTTTGAAATCTGCAGGAACCACGGCGCTTTGCCAGGTGATGATTTTATTTCCGTCGGTGCAGCGTGTCAGCAACGCTTCTTTGGCGAATTGCTGGTACGAAGAAAAGTACGGCAGAATTTCTCCTTCCACATTTTTTTCATAACCACCGATCACCGTTTGTTTTCCAAAACCCGGAATAATGAACTGTGCATTTGATTGCTGACCGAGGAACAATAAGAACAAAACAGGAAAGTGAAAATGTATTTTCTTCATCTGCTTATTTTTTTACAAGGAAAGAAAAAGAAAAGTGTCGGTCAATAGACCGGCTGGAAAACATGGTCACATGATGCATTGTTGAAAAGCAATGAGTAGATAGTGGAACCAGTACCTCAACACCTTTTCTTCTTCATGAAAGAAAATACAAAACAAATCATTTTTAGCTTTTTTCATAAAGGAATCATGCATGATTCATTTCATCATTACTCTTTTTTCCATGGCAAACTACTATTTATAAAATTAGTGGAGAAAAACCATGAAACCTTTTACCGGTAACGGTTACAACACTTCAATAAGCAACGATCCGATGCTTTGTTCCATAATCAAGTTATTTCTGGTCGACGCCGGAATCGCTTACAACAGGCTGAAGAAAAGGATCTTGCCGGAAATCGACTAAACAGCAGGTTTCTCGAAATCATCAATGGTTCTTACAACGGGCAGCAATCTGGAAAATGTGTAAAACTGATACCCTTGTTATTTTGTTTAACTACATAAAACCAGAATTCAGAAAGCCACCAGTTCATGAAAAATTTCAAAGCATTCGTATTACTATTTTCGATGCTGTTTTTATCCGCTTCCACGAATGCAAACAACCTTCAGATTACCGGCATCAGTGTCAATCAAGCTACTCAAATGGTTTCCTTCACGATATCATGGGATAACAGTTGGCGTGTTTCATCAACACCGAACAACTGGGATGCCGTATGGGTATTTGTAAAATTCAAAGATTGCGGCGCCGCATCGAACACTCCGTTTACGCATGGAACGTTAAGTTCAGTTACTTCCGATCATTCTTATACCAACCTCGAAGCGATGACTTCTGTAAACGGAGTTGTAACGCAAAGTGCTGCACAGGGAGCTACGATGGATTTCACCGATGGAATCATGTTGAGGCGGAATTCGATTGGGCAGGGAACCGTGAGTTCAACCGTTTCATTAAAAGTAACCAATTTGCCGGGTACCGGTTCTTCCATTTCAACCAGTGTATTCGGATTAGAAATGGTGTATGTGCCTCAAGGTGATTTTTATGTTGGAGATCAGTCAGGAGCGAATTATTATACTTTCCTGGCAACAGCGGTTCCAACTGACCCGCCCATGCAAATCACCAGTGCTGCTGAAAGCGGAGCACAGAATTTTTATGTCAATGCACCTGCCGGCATACCGACCACCATCACTTCAACTTCGGCGGCATTTCCAAAAGGTCAATACGGATTTTATATGATGAAGTATGAAATCACCCAGGGGCTTTATGCTGAATTCCTGAATACACTCGGAAGCGTAGCAGCCACTGCAAGGTACCCGGGCAATTTCGGAAGCAACAGGAACCAACTTACACTCACAGGAACTATCTATTCTTCCACGCGTCCTGACCGTGCACAGAACTGGCTGAGTTGGGCTGATGTTTCGGCACTGCTTGACTGGGCCTGTCTTCGACCGATGACGGAACTCGAATATGAAAAATCCTGCAGGGGAAACAGTGGAACTTCACTGACACTTGAATATGCATGGGGCAGCACCACCATCTCTTCAGGAACCACGTTCGCAGGAGCGGGTGTGGAAAATGGAACAGAAGTTCTGACAACAGGAAATGCTATTTACACTGGGGTCGCATTTGCAAACGGAGATGGAAATACAGGGCCGGCGAGAGCGGGAATTTTCGCCACCAGCAGCAGCACCAGGCAAACAGCCGGTGCATCTTTTTATGGAATCATGGATTTAACAGGAAATGTAAGAGAAGTGGTAGTGGCCATGGTTACTCCTGGAGCTAACAATACATACACCCGAACATGGGGCGATGGACTGGTAGATCCGGTAACCGGAAACCACAACGTAGGAGGCGGATGGCCTTCCGGGGCAGTTGTCGTTGCAAATGCTGCAACCACGAACCTGGTAGGTCATAAGGGCGGAGCATGGAATAATGGAATAGCACAATTAACAGTTTCAGAACGATTGTACATCTACAGCACGCCGGTCATTTCCAGGCAAAATTATAACGGCGGTAGAGGCGTGAGATAATCCATTTCTAACATTCATTTTTTGAATTTTGATTGCTCCATATTTTTTCGAAAGTTTTTTCTACCGATGTTGCTGGTCATGGGATTCACAGATTCCGTTGCACAATATTCGGGAGGAAGTTATTCGGGATTTGCTATATTCAAAACAAGCTGCTCAGCTCCGGTCAATATTTTTAAGGGCAGCTCCGCCAGTGGGTTTTCAATAAATTACATAAGCTGTTCCGCACCGGGAAATATTTTCACCGGTGGTTCTTATCATGGTTTCTCCATAAGTAAAATAACCTGTTCAGCAACGATTTTTTCCGGTGGCTCCAATGATGGATTTGGGGTGAGAAGCATCATTTGCAGCGGAATTTTTTTCGGTGGTTCTTCCGATGGTTTTGCCAACAATGGTATTTCCTGCTCCTCTCCTTCCAATGTATTTACCGGCGGCTCCTATGCTGGTGCCGGATTCATCAGCATCACCTGTGAGGCTGCAGCCAATATTTATGCAGGAGGACCCACCGATGGTTTTGCAATCATCAGCATGGCATGCCCTGTTCCTGTCAATATTTTTAACGGCGGTTCAACCGAAGGATTTGCATTGAATAATGTTGCATGCCCGTCACCGGTAAATGTTTTTACCGGTGGTTCTTCTGATGGCTTCGATATCAACCGTTTGATATCCTGTGCTGTACCTGCCAACGTATTCGGCGGCGGCTCCTACAGTGGATTCGCCTTTACCGGAACATCGTGCCCTCCCGGTGCCAATGTGTTTGCCGGTGGATCATTCCAGGGATTCTCCATGAACAGCATCGCTTGTTCAGCAACTATTTTTTCCGGTGGTTCCAACAGCGGTTTTGACATCAGCAGCCTGGCTTGCGCAAGCATTTTTACCGGCGGATCTTTTGATGGTTTCTCCCTTCATTCAACCGCATGTGCTTCTCCATCCAATGTCTTCACCGGTGGTTCCTACGATGGATTTGTTGCCAGCAACCTGGCTTGTACTTCTTCAGTCAATGTATTTGCCGGCGGATCGTATGACGGATTCTCAGTAAACAGCATGGCTTGTTTGTCTCCTGCAAATGTTTTTTTAGGACGATCCTTTTCCGGCTTCTCACTTGCATCCATTGGCTGCGGCGGAAGAGGAACGAGCCTGCCGGTCGAATTGGTTTTCTTTAAAGCAACCTGTACGGGTAACTTTGTTTCCCTCAGCTGGCAAACCGTTTCACAAATCAACAACGATTATTTTTCAGTTGAACGTTCATCAGATGGTCAGAATTTTCAAGCCATCGGAACGATAGCAGGAGCGGGTAACAGCACCCATGTGCTGGATTATGCATTCATGGATCCGGATCCATTAGGCGGGACTTCATTCTACCGTCTCCGTCAGTCTGATTTCGATGGCCGTTACCAATACTTCGACGTGGTGAGTTCACACTGCAATAATAACGCTCCGGCCATCAGCATCTATCCGAATCCGAGTAACGGACATTTTATCATTGATGGCGTTGAACAAAATGCCGACCTGACCATTACCAACCTGGTGGGTGAAAAAATTTATTCGGAAAAAATCACCGCTTCCAGATCAGAGATCCGGTTGAAATATCTCATCAGCGGAATTTATTTTATCCGGATTAATTTTGACAAGGGAAGTTTGACAAAAAAAATAATTATAAACGAGTAATTATACCGATACGGTATCCTACCTCCGCCAAGGCGGATTGGATTATTTTATATTGAGTAATGGTATTACTGACTTGCCACCGATGGTCAACGTTACGTGCGGGCGCCTGTGTGCGAGCCAACTTTAATCGCGACCTGAGATCGCCGGCGGGAAGTTTCGCGAAGGATATTTTTCCTTGTTACTTTCTTTAAAAGAAAGTAACCAAAGAATCGTGCGTTTATTCATATCATATTTTGTTTCACAATTGCATTCATGAATGCTTCGCATTTCAAGGCAATTTGCTGTGTAACGCACTGAGCGTTGTCGCTGGCTTCCGATGGTCAAAGATTTATAAGTGAACCAACCTTGACCACAATGGTCAACGTTTCGTGTGTGAGCCTGTGTGCGAGCCAACTTTTACGCTGCTGATTCCATAGCCCCGATTGAAGTGAAAAGCCCGTGCTGTTATGGCGAACGAAGTGAAGCCATGACAACACGGCTTGCAACGGAAAGCGGGAACAGTGTTCTATTAAAACCGTACACGATCGCTTCTAAAAAGAATCCATCTTTATTATTTGATTGTTCATCCTGAGAATAAAAAAAATCATCGATGCAGGCCCTCGATGCCTGCCGGGTTTCATTCCAACAGGAGCCCTGAATGCCTGACATTCGTCATTTTGCGGATCGCTTCATTCTTTCTATGTTTGCCTTTCATGCAATAAATTTAATGAAGGAATGAAGAATAAAATTTTATTCTTTTTCTGTGCTGGTTTTTTTCTTTTCGTCACCCAAAGTTTTTCTGCAGACAAAGATTCATCTGTTATGAAAATCAGCGGGTATGTGGATGCTTACTATGCCTGCTACAATGATTCTGTCGGGGCAGGTAATTTTCAGAAATTTCCATCCGTGTCACCACGAAGCAACCAGTTTGGATTGAATACAGCACAGGTAACCTTTCAATATGATGCTGAAAAAGTGAGAGGACTCGCCATCCTGCATTTCGGTGACATCCCGGTAAGCGCCTGGTCAGGCACTTTCAACCACATTATGGAAGCGCATGCCGGTGTTCGATTGTGTTCCAGGGTCTGGCTTGATGCAGGATTTTTCCGTACGCATGTGGGGACGGAAGGACTCCTGCCTAAAGAAAATTTCGCCAGTTCTGTTTCGGTCAATACATACTACGAACCTTATTTCGAAGGCGGTGTCCGTTTCAATTACAATCCCAATGACAAACTTGCCATCAATCTCTTTGTGCTGAACGGATACGGCATGTATGAAGACAACAATGACAAAAAATCAATCGGTGCGCTGATCACCTATGCCATCAATGCGAATGGAAGCATTGGCTACAGCAATTATACCGGGGATGACTCACGGTTGGGAGATTCCATTTCACACACCCGGATTCACCAGAGTTTGTTTTTTAATTACCAGATCAAAAAGCTGAAAGTACAGGTTGGTGGAGATCACTGCCTTCAGCAACACAGTGATACTACTCATCAAAAAACTGCCTCGATGGTTAGTGGAGTAATTGGTTTAAAATACCAGAGCAGTTCAACGGTTGCTATGTATACCCGCGGAGAATTTTTCAGTGATCCCCAGGGATTTATTTCCACCCTGTTTACCGATACCAAAGGCCGTCTTACCGGATATAAACTTTTCGGAATCACCGGCGGAATAGAATACAAACCGACTGACAATGCCTACATCCGGATGGAATCAAGACAACTGATTATGGACCAGGCACAGGAAATCTTCACATGGCATGGAGAAGTGAAAAACAACCGCCTGGAATTCCTGCTGAATATGGGAGTGTCTTTTTAATAACATAGAACCTGAGCCTGTAAAAAAAATATTGCATGTTGATCATCATCTGCCATTTTAAATTTCGTCATCCCGGATAATATCCATATCATTCACTAACCATCTAAACTCATCATTATGTTCGACACAGGAATCACCGGCTTTATGCTTCTCGCAACGAGCCTCGTCATGCTTATGACACCCGGACTTGCATTCTTCTACGGCGGGCTTGCCGGCAAAAGGAATATTTTAGGAATCATGATCCAGAGTTTTGTTTCGATGGGTATCACGACAGTTCTTTGGTTCATTTGCGGGTACTCACTGTGTTTCAGCGGTGACACCATGGGTGGTATCATCGGAAATCTCGACAAAGCATTTATGCAGGGCGTTGATCTGAATTCTCCTTTTCCAGGGAATCATAAATTGCCTGAATTTGTTTTCATAGCCTACCAGATGATGTTTGCCATTATCACGCCGGCTCTTATTACCGGGGCGTTTGTAAACCGTGTGACCTTTAAATCGTATCTTATTTTTCTCGTGTTGTGGCAGGTACTCGTGTATTATCCGTTTGCTCACATGGTGTGGGGGGGCGGACTGCTTGCAAAATGGGGCGTCCTTGATTTTGCAGGAGGAATTGTGGTGCATGCGATTGCCGGCTTTGCCGCGCTCGCGTCCGTATTTTATGTTGGTCGTCGCAGGGATAAAGAATCTCCACCGAACAGCATTCCCCTTATCGCCATCGGAACCGGTTTGCTTTGGTTTGGCTGGTATGGATTTAATGCCGGCAGTGCACTGGATGTAAATGCGGTGACCGGGCTGGCATTTTTGAATACGGATGTGGCTGCATCGTTTGCCGCTGTGACCTGGCTCGCGATCGAATGGAGCCAGCACAGGAAACCAAAATTTGTAGGCTTACTCACCGGTGCTGTAGCCGGACTCGCTACCATTACACCCGCTGCCGGTTATATATCGCTTCCGGCCGCTGTGTTCATCGGTGTCGCAGCCGGAATTGTTTGTTACCTCGCAGTTAAACTGAAAAATAAAATGGGTTGGGACGATGCGCTGGATGTCTGGGGCGTTCATGGAATGGGTGGTGTTCTCGGAGTCATTTTACTCGGTGTATTCGCTTCCAAAACCATGAACAGCGCCGGTGCCGACGGACTGTTGTCCGGGGGAACTCACTTCTTTATCAAGCAGTGCATAGCCGTAGTGGGCGCATCCATTTATGCTTTCGTTTTTACTTACGTGATGCTGGCTGTCATCAATAAGATCACAAAAGTAAAAGTTGCTGAAGCCGATGAAGATGCCGGTCTTGACGAATCGCTGCATGGTGAAAAGGCATACGACGAAGGTGTAATCTGATGAACTGATGAATATTAAACCCGGCCGGATCTTTTGAACCGGCCGGTTTTTTTAGCCCCGATTGCAGTGGAAAGCCGCGATGTCATGGTGAGCGTAGCGAAATAATGGCAGCGCGGCTTGCAACGAAAAGCGGGAACGGTGTTGCATTGAAACGATACACGATCGCTCCGGAAAAATATTCACTCTTCACTTTTCACTATTTAAATCACCCGAGTATCCCATTCAGCAATGCATTCGCCGCTTCCACACCCGGAATGTTCATCACCGAAAGCGACAATTTCATTTTGTCTTCCTTCAGTTTGCATTTCTTCGACTGGCTTTGCACGAACTTCAGCATCTTCGAAAAAACTTCCGACTGGTAAAAGTGTGACGTCGGGTTGCTGACGAAGTAACCGATCATGCGTTGGTTTTTCAGGATGATTTTTTCGAACCCGAGCTTCTCCGCCAGCCAGCGGAGACGAATGGTGGCAATGAGTTCCTTCGCCGGTTGCGGCAACGGACCGAACCTATCGAGGAGTTTACTTTCAAATTCGACGAGCGATTTTTCTTCCTGCATGCCGTCGAGTTCCTTATACAGAACCAGTCGTTCCGTGACGCTGTTCACGTAATCGGTCGGCAGAAGAATTTCAAGATCGGTATCGATCTGGCAGTCGGTGACAAACGGTTTGTGCTGAATTTCTTCCCTGAAGATTTCAGAAAAATCTGTTTCCTTGAGTTCGGCAATCGCTTCGTCGAGAATTTTATGATACATCTCAAAACCGATTTCAGAAATGAAACCGCTCTGCTCGCCGCCCAATAAATTTCCCGCTCCGCGGATGTCGAGATCACGCATCGCCACGTTGAAGCCGCTTCCGAGATCAGAAAATTCCTCAATCGCTTTCAGCCGCTGCTTTGCTTCGGACGTTAACACCGTAAGCGGCGGAGTGAGTAAATAGCAAAACGCCTTTTTGTTGCTGCGCCCTACTCTTCCACGCATCTGGTGAAGATCGCTGAGCCCGAAATTCTGCGCCTGGTTGATGATGATGGTATTCGCATTCGGAATATCCAACCCGGATTCGACAATGGTTGTTGAAACAAGCACATCGGAAGTTCCGGCGATAAAATCCATCATCACTTCTTCGAGCTTCTCCCCGTCCATTTGTCCGTGGCCGACAGCTATGCGCACATCGGGACACAATTTCTGAATCATGGCCGACATGTCATGAATATCCTGCACACGGTTGTGAATAAAAAAAATCTGTCCGCCGCGCGACACCTCATAGTTGATGGCTTCCCGAATCATATTTTCACTGAATGCATGCAACTCTGTTGTTACAGGATAACGATTCGGTGGTGCCGTGTTGATGATGCTCAGGTCGCGCGCGCCCATCAGTGAAAACTGCAACGTACGCGGAATCGGCGTGGCAGTAAGCGTCAGCGTATCGACATTCACTCGGATGGCTTTCAGTTTTTCTTTCGCTGCCACTCCGAATTTTTGTTCTTCGTCGATCACCATCAGCCCGAGGTCTTTGAACTTTACATCTTTGCCAAGCAAACGATGTGTGCCAATGATGATGTCAATTTTTCCATCCGCCAGTTTCTGCAACGTTTCTTTTTGTTTGGCAGACGATTTAAACCGGTTGATGTAATCAATGTTGCATGGAAAATCCCGCAACCGGTCTTTGAACGTATTGTAATGCTGAAGAGCGAGGATGGTGGTGGGAACGAGGATGGCTACCTGTTTGTCATCAGTCACGGCTTTGAATGCGGCGCGTACGGCGATCTCCGTTTTCCCGAAACCGACATCACCGCAGATCAGGCGATCCATCGGGAACTCGCGCTCCATGTCCTTTTTTACATCACGGGTTGATTTCACCTGATCGGGAGTATCCTCGTAGATAAAACTTGCTTCGAGTTCATTTTGCAAATAAGTGTCAGGAGTAAATGCAAAACCTTTTTGCGCTCTTCGTTTTGCATACAACTGAATGAGGTCCTTCGCAATGTCCTTGACATGTTTTTTCGTCTTCTGTTTTAAATTGCTCCACGCATTCGATCCGAGTTTATGCAATGAAGGCGTGGTGCCTTCCTTGCCTGTGTATTTGGCAATGCGATGAAGCGAATGAATGCTGACATACAAAATGTCGTTGTCCTTGTACACCAGCCGTACCGCTTCCTGCGGCTTGCCATTTACTTCCATCGTTTCAAGTCCTGCAAATTTCCCGACGCCATGATCGATGTGCGTGACAAAATCTCCGGGTTTTAAACTTGACAACTCTCTTAATGTAATTGCTTCCGAGCGGCTGTAATTTTTTTTCAGGCGGAAACGATGGTAGCGGTCAAAAATCTGGTGATCGGTATAGCAAGCCAGCTTCAGGTCATGGTCAACAAATCCTTCATGCATGGAAAACAGCAAAGAAGTAAATTCAACTTTACCCTGGATTCCGTTTTTCTTTTCAAGGTCTTCGAAGATGGCATAAAGGCGTTCCACCTGCCGGGCTGTATCGGCGAAGAGAATGTTTCGTATTCCCTGCCGTTCGTTCTCCTGTAAATTTTTTACCAGCAACTCAAAATTTTTGTTGAAGCTGGGTTGAGGAGAAAAGTGAAATTCAAATTCCTGTGTGGAAGATAAAAAGTACCGCCTGCCGAATTCGATGATGGAAAATTTTTCAAGCTGCTGCCTGGTTACCTCAGGTGAATCAAAGACTTCATCGAGTTTTTCCGTTGAATAGGATTTCGCCTGCTGAACAAGTTCCTTCGCTTTGGAGAGGTGGATGTCGATGAAACTTAATGCTGATGAAAAGTCTTTGATCCAGACCACCGTCTCCGGCGAAATGAAATCAAAAAAAGAAGTGTGGCTGTTTTCCCTCAGCTTCGTCTGCACGTCAGGAACGATGGTGACATGGTTCATCGCCTGGACGGAGAGTTGCGTGGACGGATCAAACGTTCGGATGCTTTCTACTTCATCACCGAAAAATTCGACACGGTAAGGGAGTTCATTCGAAAAAGAAAAGATATCGACAATGCCTCCGCGAACGGAGAACTCGCCGGCCTCAGCAACAAAGTCGGTGCTCTCAAATTCATGATGCAGCAAAAACTCGTTGATGAAATCGATGGATATTTTTTCTTTCACGCGAAGCTCCACGGAATTCTGTTCCAGGTTTTTTCTCGTGATCACTTTTTCAGCGATGGCTTCAGGGTAAGAAACAATGATGGTGCGGCTTCGTTTTGCAACACGGCTCAGCACCTCCGACCGCAACAATACATTGGCGGAATCAGGTTCATCCAGCTGAAATGTTTTTTTATAAGAGGCGGGAAAATAGAGAGCGGTATTTTCTCCCAAAAAATTTTCGAGGTTGTTCAGGAAATAAGCCGCTTCTTCCTTGTCGTTGAGAATAAAAAGATGGGATGATTCGCATTGAGCGCAAACAGCAGCTGCGACTACA
>JAPLDA010000082.1 GCA_026391945.1 Bacteroidota bacterium
GAATGGTTAGGTTAATAAGATTCCGAATAGTTCGAAAGGTATGCAGACTGCGGTACAATTCCAAGAACTACGCGAACGTATAATTTGCCGAACAGATTTCATTGGTAAAATCTTTTCGTTTCAGTTTTGGTGGACTGATTCCATCCCATTCATTTTCTCCCCAACTCCTCATTCCCTTTTGTCACTTTATCTTTCAGGCTTTCTTTGAAATCAGCAACGCGTTTCAAAACATCGATGTTGGAGGAGCCGATGATTTGGGCGGCGAGGATGCCTGCATTCTGTGCGGCATTAAGTGCCACCGTAGCAACAGGAACTCCGTTTGGCATCTGCAGAATGGAAAGAACAGAATCCCACCCGTCAATGGAGTTGGAAGATTTGATCGGCACACCAATCACGGGAAGCGGAGTGAGCGAAGCAACCATTCCCGGCAAATGCGCCGCGCCGCCGGCACCGGCGATGATGACTTTCAGCCCGCGCTCCACGGCTGTTCTCGCATACTCAAACATTTTGTCGGGCGTGCGGTGCGCCGACACGATGGAGATTTCAAATTCGATTTTTAACTGTTCAAGAATTTTTGCAGCCTCATTCATGATGATGAGATCAGACTGGCTGCCCATGATGATTCCGACGAGTGGTGTTGACATTGATTCCTTTATTTTTAAATTTCGGATTTCGGATTTTGAATTTCGGATTAATCCCAATCCGCAATTCAAAATTCGCAATCCGCAATTGTTTACTATGAAATAATTTTCAAATTTTCTTTTACAAATTTTGCTTTCTCCAATGCATCTTCAACAGTCTTCCCCGTACACGTCACATGCCCCATCTTGCGAAACGGCCTGGTGATTTTTTTTCCGTAAAGATGAACATGAACACCTTCGATCGCTAATATTTTTTCCATTCCTTCATACATTGCATGTCCGGAATATCCTTTTTCTCCAAGGAGATTCACCATCACAGCAGGCAAAATGCTTTCCGTGGATCCGGGCGGAAGATTGAGGATGGCGCGAAGGTGTTGCTCGTACTGGGAAGTTGCATTTGCTTCGATGGTATGATGACCGCTGTTGTGAGGCCTCGGAGCCATTTCATTAACGAGTATTTTTTCTTCTCCAGTCACAAACATTTCCACAGCGAGCAACCCGGTGATCTTTGCATCATCAGCAATTTTTTCAGCAATTTCTTTTGCTTCCTTTTCAAGCGTTGAGGAAATGACAGCCGGCGAAAAAAGAAATTCCACAAGGTTGGCTTCAGGATTAAATTCCATTTCAACAACAGGAAAAGATTTTACTTCTCCTTTTTCATTTCTTGAAACAATCACGGCGATTTCTTTTTCAAAGGGAATGAATTTTTCAATCACACTCGGCGCATCAAATCCTTTTTCAAAATCTTCCGCCGTTTTCATCACCTGCACGCCTCGGCCGTCGTAGCCGCCTTTGCGAAGTTTCTGAACAAAAGGAAGAAATGACTGATGCCCGGATAATTCACTCTTGTTTTCGATGAGGTGAAATTCAGAAGTCGGGATGCCGTTGGTGCGGTAAAAAATTTTCTGCGCTCCTTTATCCTGGACAAGTTTGATGATCCGCGGCTGGGGAAAAATCTTCAACCCTTCCGATTCCAGTTTTTCCAGCGCTTCGATGTTCACGTGTTCAATTTCGATTGTCAGCAGGTCCACTTTTTTTCCGAAGGCATACACATCGTCGAAGTTATTGAAATCACCTTTTACAAATTCATCCGTCAGTGCAGCACAGGGACAATCGGCATCCGGGTCGAGAACGGCATTGGAAATATTGAAGTCAGCAGCTTTCTGCAGGAGCATTCTTCCAAGTTGCCCGCCTCCGAGAATTCCGAGTTTCAGCGTATCGTAAAAGGGTTTGGTCATTTCAGCCTGCAAATTAAAGATTAGTTGGCAATCTTCACCATTCAAAAAATATTGAAGTTTGATCGTGCCCACTCCCAACTCTTTATTACCTTGCGCCTTCTTTTAACGTGTATGAAACAGGTAACCATTAAAGACAAAACATTCAGCATATCCATTTCTTCGGATCAGATTCAGAAAAGGATTGCAGAGATCGCCGTTCAGATAACAAAAGATCTGAAGGACAGGAATCCCATTTTCATATCCGTGTTAAAAGGAGCTTTTCTTTTTTCCGCCGACTTGCTGAAAAAGGTGGATATGGACTGCGAAATTTCTTTCATGCGTGTATCGTCTTATTCGGGAACGCAATCTACGGGAAACATTAAAAGCCTGATCGGTTTATCGGAGGACATCACGGGAAGAACGGTTGTCCTACTCGAAGACATCGTGGATACAGGTGAAACAGTGGTTTACCTGTTGAATGAACTGAAGAAAAATAATCCTGCTGAGATAAAGATTGCCAGCCTGTTGTTGAAACCCAAGGCGCTAAAACATGATCTTAAAATTGATTATGTCGGGTTTGAAGTTCCCAATGATTTTTTAGTCGGCTACGGACTGGATTACGACGGACTGGGGAGAAACCTGGAGGATATTTATAAAATCGTAGAATGATTATTTATCATGTTTAGTCCTCAATCCTAATACTGTTCATTTCTAATTTTCATTTCTATGCTAAACATTGTGCTGTTCGGTCCGCCGGGAGCCGGCAAAGGAACGCAGTCGGATAAACTGATTGCGCAATACAAACTCGTGCATCTGTCCACCGGTGATATTCTAAGAAGTGAGATTGCAAACGGAACTACACTCGGGCTTGAAGCAAAGAAACTGATGGACCAGGGAATTCTTGTTCCGGATGAAGTGGTGATTGGCATGATTGAATCCAAAGTGGATGCGAACAAAGATTCAAAAGGTTTTATCTTCGACGGGTTTCCGCGCACCACGGCGCAGGCGGAAGCGCTTGACCTGTTGCTGAAGAAGAAGAACAGTTCCATCAGCATGATGCTTTCGCTGGAAGTTCCGAAGGATGAACTGATCAAACGATTGCTGAACCGCGGAAAAGATTCAGGGCGTGCTGATGATCAGAATGAAAGCGTGATTGAGAAACGGATCAATGAATACAATTCAAAGACGGCTCCGCTGAAAACGTATTATACCAGCCAGGATAAATTTTTTGGTGTCAACGGAGTTGGCAGCGTGGATGAAATTTTTGATTCGCTCTGTAAAGTGATTGAACAATAAACCGAGCTGGCAATTTGCAGTGATCGAATTTTTTGACTGCCGGTTGCCGCTGCCAACTTTTTGAAAATGTCAGGTTCCAATTTTGTTGATTATGTAAAGATCATGTGCCGCAGCGGTGCAGGTGGTGGTGGTTCCGTTCATTTTCACCGTGATAAAAAAACGGCGAAAGGTGGTCCTGACGGCGGAGATGGCGGCAGGGGCGGACACATCATCATCCGTGGGAACAAACAACTCTGGACACTTTTGCATCTGAAGTACAGGAAACACGTGATTGCTGAGCCCGGAGCGAAAGGGGATTATGCTTTGATGACGGGCGCTGATGGAAAAGATGAAATTCTCGAAGTTCCCATTGGTACCATTGCCAAAGATTTTGATACCGGCGAAACGATGTTTGAAATTACCACCGACGGACAGGAGCACATCATTGCAAAGGGCGGAAGAGGAGGAAAGGGAAATAACCATTTTAAATCTGCGACGAACCAGTCACCGCGCATCGCGCAACCCGGTGAACCCGGAGTGGAAGAATGGAAAATTCTTGAACTGAAACTGCTTGCCGATGTCGGCCTCGTTGGTTTTCCGAATGCAGGAAAATCGACGCTGCTTTCCGTGGTGAGTGC
>JAPLDA010000051.1 GCA_026391945.1 Bacteroidota bacterium
ATGCCATCACTGACGGCATGAGACAGGCCATGCAGCGACACGACAACCTCGTGATCATGGGTCAGGACATTGCGGAATATGGCGGTGTATTCAAAGCCACGCTGGGTTTCGTGGAAGAGTTTGGCAAGCCGCGCGTGCGGAATACACCGATCTGTGAATCCGCTATCATTGGAGCGGGTTTCGGACTTTCCATCAACGGAATGAAAGCGATTGTTGAAATGCAGTTTGCTGATTTCGTCACATGTGGTTTCAACCAAATCGTAAATAACCTCGCTAAAACTCATTACCGCTGGGGACAAAATGCCGATGTCGTCGTTCGCATGCCGACAGGCGCAGGCGTGAATGCCGGCCCGTTTCATTCACAAAGCAACGAAGCCTGGTTCGTTCATACTCCCGGCCTGAAAGTCGTTTACCCGGCTTTTCCAGATGATGCAAAAGGTTTACTGATTGCGGCGATCGAAGATCCGAATCCCGTCATGTTCTTTGAACACAAAGCGCTTTACAGGAACGTTACCGGTGAAGTCCCTGATGATTATTATACCATAGAAATCGGCAAGGCCAAAATTCTCCGGGAAGGAAACGATGTCACGATTGTTTCTTATGGTTTAGGAGTTCATTGGGCGTTGGAGGTTCTGGATAAAAATCCTCACGTCAAAGCTGATCTGATTGATCTGCGCACGTTGCTGCCATGGGATAAAGAATGTATCGAAACCTCGGTGAAGAAGACGGGGAGAGTGATCATCCTTCACGAAGACACATTAACAGGAGGGATCGGTGGAGAAATTTCCGCTCACCTCAGCGAACATTGTTTTGATTCGCTCGATGCGCCGGTGATGCGGTGCGCTTCATTGGATACACCGGTTCCGATGAACCCCGAACTGGAAAACAACTTCCTCGCTAAAAGCAGGTTCGAAAAACAGTTACTGCAACTGGTGGCCTACTAATTTTCTTTTAAGATTTTTGTCAGCTGGTCAAAAGCAGCTTTGTTCTGCGGAAGATAGGCGGAGTTGAAAATGGAATTTTTTTCCCTCGTCGTAAGATGCCAGCTCAGAGAAATTTCCTGTTCCCTGGTAGGCAGTTCAATGGTGATGTAGTCGGCCTTTCCCTTGAACCAGGATTTTGAATACTCAAAACTTTCTTCCTGGTTGTAATCCTGGATGGTAAGGAGGTTTCCGTAAATGTTTCCAAGCGGAGTCATGATGTTTTCAAACACCGTCATCCTTGGCTTCACTTCAATCGGCCGTGTACGGTGTGAATCGCGGATATCAAGGAAAATAACACCACTCGTATTTTCTTCTATCCATTCTCTGAAAACATAAAGGAATTTTTGCGAGGTTTTCAATCCTGTGTTATCGCGGATCCCGGCATCCATCACCTGTGTAACCGGTTCACTTGGCAACGTAACGGCAGGCAGCACATACGGGAACGTGGAACTCATCCGGAGAACTGTGGTGAACTTGATGTGCGATGCGTTTTGTTCCCTGAAAAGTTTTCCGAACTCAACGCCGTCAATGGTCGGGTCGAAATGAAAACTTGTATCACGGTCATGATTCGTAAGGTAAGAAATGGGTTGCGGTGACATGAGCAGCCTTCTTCCGTCATTCACAATGGTAGGAGCGAAGATCATCATCGGGATCAGCGCTTTTTCTTCCGGCATTTTATAATCATCCAGCCGTTTCGAAAAAACGGAACGGGAATTTTCATTCAATTGTCTTTCGAAAGCATAAGCGCGGTCTTTTGTATAAACGGATCCGTCTTCCCTGAATTTCTGAATGTTCAGGAACATATCGCTCACGGTAAGGCTGAAGGTAACCGGGTTCAGCAGATCTTTGGCGATGTCGTACAGGTGTTCGTTGCTCCGGTAATCATGGATCAATCCCAACTGTTGTTTCAGGTACGATTCGCGGTAGTAAGATGCGCCGATGATTCCACCGGACGCTCCTGTGATCAACTCGGAACAGTTCATGAATTGATTGTTCGTTAAACTGTCGGCCATCTGCATCACGCGGAAAGTCCACATGGTGGCCCGCAAACCGCCACCGGAACAATTGACAAAAATGAGCTTTGGTTTTTTATAGAATTTGCTTCTCCAGTTCTCCAGGATTTTTTTTGTGTTTTCAAAATCTCCTTTTACAATGTCCGGCGTACTTAGCTTCTGGAAATTAGAGAGAGAGTATTCGGCATGATGGCCACTGTACTTCAAGCCATACGCGCGGTTTTCAGGATAAAAGATTCCGTACCGCGACAGGAAATTGACAAGAATGACAAGGAAGATAAAGACAGAAGCCGACCAGGATTTCAGCCAGAAGCGGAAGGCGCTGCTGAGCATGAGGAGCATGGAGAAGATGAGGATGATGCTGGCACCGGCCGGAATCTTAAAGATGGAATATTCTTTTAACAGTCCCATCAGGATGAACAGGACGAAAACGACAATCTCTACAATGGCTGCATTCAGGTGGTTCTGCCTGAAAACGGATTCAAGCATTTCTTTCTTATAATGCTCCGTATGCCTCACCAGTTTTACTTTAAAAGGGTTGGCGAGATACGTATCCACGCGCCATTGTTTGGCGTACTTCATCCTGAAGGAGAACCGTCTTCTCTTTTCTTCCGTTTCTTTTTTCTGAAGATGCAAAGCAACCGGGGCATCCGGATCGGAGTCGGATGCTTCGATACCAAACATCTTGATGATGTCCTTATTGGTTCTGAAAAAATAAGTGAGCGTAAAGAGAATGGCGAGGATAAGCCCGGTTAAGAAACCTATAACATCAATGAAAGCATCGCCGAAACTTTGAAACTCATTGTAGATCTGGAAGGAAATGATCTGGTACACATAGACGAGTACAAACACGGTAGGCACGATGAAATTATTGACCGTAAATTTCATAAACGGCCGCGACAGCGTAGCGATGAACGGAAACCTGAACCCGTTGATGATGTAACTGGAAATGTTAAACACCATGATGAAACAGCCGGTGGCGAATCCCATGATGAAAAAGGATCGGAAGCCAACGGAACCGATGTATTCAGGATCGAGGAAGAGGTAAGGGATGCCGAACCGTTGCGACAGTAAGCCGGTTACAAATCCGAACAGGATAAACCAATACAACAGCAGCAAATGATTCTTCTTGATGAGAAGCATCATGAGCTGGATAGGAAACGAATAAATAAAACGGCTAATTACTAAACGCGACCACATAATTTAGTTCTTCAACATCAGGTACCTCGATCAATTGATCTCATACGAAGAAAATGAAAATGGGTTTTGGGGATGAGACGATTCGTTGGTTGGGAAGAAGGGAGACGATTAGACGATGGACGATAAGACCAATCAACTTTGATAAGACAGTGAGGGAAAAATCCTGAATGGTTTATTCCCGGGGAAACCCCTAAAGGGTTAATCAAAT
>JAPLDA010000032.1 GCA_026391945.1 Bacteroidota bacterium
CCCTCAAATCCCAAATCTCCAAATCCTGAATGAAGACTAAACCCTATTTCAAAATATCAATCCCCAGCACTTTCGAGATTTTCATTTTTACTTCCTCCAGTTCTTTGTGGTGTTCGATGAGGTGATCGTATTCTTCTCCGCTGGAATGTGCTTCTTTGATTTTCCTCTGGTTCTCCATCAGCATCTTCATCACCCGTTTGTTCTTGAGGTGGTACAGGGATTTCTCCACGCTGTCCTTTAAATTTTTTTCTTCTTCGGGAACAACGATCTGGTGCATCGCTGCCCAGTTTTCACTCAACACATACACCGGGCTTAACAGCTCCACGGCCAGGCTGCTGAATTCGGGATCTTCGCTGTTCAAAAAAATTCCCGGATCAAATGGAGAAGAAGACTGAATGAGGACGCTGATCTCACTGAAAAACTTTGCATACAAAGGATGTTCAAAACCAATCTGGTCGCGTTCGATTTCATCGGCAATGAATTTCGATACGCGAATCACGGAGGTAACGGTTTCTTTTTTCCCGGGATGTTCTATAGATTCAATCTCATCATCAAAATGCAGTTCGTGGTTTCCGAAGTTCAGCAGCAGCCGCATGATTTCACGTTCCTGCGAACCCGATCCTTCGTCTGCCGGCGTTTGATTCACCTTCAGCACTTCCGGCAGCAACTCATCGGCCTCGTGCGCAGGCATTTCTTTTTTGAGTTGTCCGCGCCTGATTTTATTCAACTCCGTGAGCAACACCTGTTCGCTGATGTCCATGAGCGAACTGCAATGTTTCACATACGTGGAGCGGAGAATCTCATCGGGAATTTTAGCAATGGTCTCCACCACCTCCCTGATCAGTCCCGCTTTGCGGACCGGATCATTCTTCACTTCATCCAGCAGCAAACCTGTTTTGAAAACAACAAAGTCTTTGGCGTTGTTGGTAATGAAGTCGTACACTTCGCTGCTGCTGTGTTTCCGCGAATAAGAATCCGGATCATCACCGTCGGAAAAGAGAACCACCTTGACGTGGAGTCCTTCCTCGAGCACCAAATCAATTCCTCTCATGGAAGCTTTGATTCCCGCAGGATCGCCGTCGTACAGGATGGTGATGTTCTTCGTGTACCTTCCAATCAAACGGATCTGTTCAACGGTGAGAGCGGTGCCTGAAGAAGCCACCACGTTTTCGATTCCCGCCTGGTGAAGCGAAATCACATCGGTGTATCCTTCCACGAGGTAACAGTTGTCGCGATGGATGATGGCGTTCTTCGCAAAATAAATTCCATACAACACATTGCTCTTGTGGTACACTTCCGATTCAGGCGAGTTGATGTACTTCGCCACCTTCTCGTCCTTCTTCAGGATTCTTCCGCCGAAAGCAATCACGCGGCCGCTGAGGTTATGGATCGGGAACATCACGCGCCCGCGGAAGCGATCAATCAGCCGTTCGTTTTTTTCATCGGCATCGCCCTGCGAATCTTTGGAAACAGAAAGCCCCGTTTTCACGAGGAACTCTTTTACAAAACCCGCATCCAAAGCGGCGTTGCTGAAGGCTTCCCAATGGGTTAAAGAATAACCGAGTTGGAATTTTTTTATCGTCTGCTCAGCGAAGCCACGTTCTTTAAAATACGAAAGTCCGATGGCTTTGCCGTCCTCGTGATCAAACAACTGCTCGGAAAAATATTTTTGCGCGAAAGCATTCAGCACGAGCATGCTTTCCTTCTCATCGCGGAGAAGGCTTTGTTCCGGTGATACAATCTCCTCCTCTATTTCGATGTTATACTTTTTCGCGATGTAACGAAGTGCATCCGGGTAGCTGCAGTGTTCATGCTCCATAATGAAGTTCACCGCTGTTCCGCCTTTCCCGCAGCCGAAGCATTTGAAAATATTGCGCGCCGGGTTTACATTGAACGAAGGAGTTTTTTCGTTGTGGAAAGGACACAGCCCGATGAGGTTGACTCCGCGTTTTTTCAACGGCACAAAATCCCCGACCACTTCGTCGATGCGCGCGGTTTCAAAAATTTTGTCGATGGTGCTTTTGTTAATCATAAAACGGCCAGCTTCCTGTAGCGGGTTTCCTTTGTCTTTTTGGGAATGGCATTCACAATAAACCTGGTGATGGAATTGTAATAATCTTCGCCTCCCAGTTGTTCGATGTTGTGGTGCCCGGCTTTCTTCACCAAAATTAAATTTTTTTCCTCAGCCCCGGAAGAATCATATACAGCATAGGTTTCAAAGGGGCGGGTTATTTCATCGTTGCTCCCGCAAATGAATAAACTCGGGGTTTTTACGTACTTGATGATTTCTGAAAGGTCGAGGTCAGTGAGTTCATACTGAAGCCGTTTCTCGAGTTCCCTTTCCAAAATGATTTTGAATACGGAAGTCAGCCTTCCCCATTTTCTCCTGGAATAATTTTCCACGTATCCCGAAAAATCACTGAACGGACTTTGGGCAACCAGGACTTCGCACCTGCTGTCGAGGCTGGCGACCTGTACGGCAACAGCGGCGCCGATGCCGGCACCAAAAACGGCCAAGTGATTCGTGCCGGGCTTTTTAAACAATTCATCCACGATGTTTTTGAAATCCGAAACCGTTACCATGCCGGGAGTGAACTCCGTTCCTTCGCTGTTACCATGAGCACGCATGTCCATCACGCAGACATTCAGTCCGCGGTCATGCATTTGTTTTACAAGGTTGATGTAATTGATTTTTGACTCGCTCAGGTCGTGGATGATCAGCAACGTATTGGATTCCTCATCGCTGGCACTCACATACCATCCGTGCAACATCAGCCCATCCTGTGTTTTCACATCCATGTTTTCATACTTCAAACCGATGGACGACGGATTGTAAAGGACGGGAAGCGATTTTGCATTCTGGTCCTTTGACGTTTTTCCCACCTGTTCCGATTCATACTTCACATACAATGAATCCACACGCAACGGGTACACCAGGTCGGGCGAAACAAAAAACGGACTGGCAAACATAAACGCCCCGATCATAAATAGAAGAGATGCTACAGAATAAAAGAATTTGTTCAGACTCATGATGGATGATGGTACGTTCGCCGCCCCGTGAATAAAAGTAGTCAATATTTTTAAAATGTCCGTAGAAAAAGAAGCAAGAGGTAGGAGTAAAGAATAAAGACAAACACCAATGACTAATCAGCCAATCTACTTTCAGACGATGGGACGATCAGGCCACAGACAATCGGGCCTTGACGAAAAGAAGCAAGAGGTAAGAGCAAAGACAAGCACCAACGGCAAATCAACCAATCAACTCACTCAACTCTCCAAATCCTGAAATCCCAAATAAAAAAAAGGACGATCAGACCACGGACGAATGGACAAGCATCAAAGTTCCCGTTCAATAGTAAACCTGACCAGGTCTTTCAGTTTTTCTTTGTAGACATTGTCGTTGAAACCATTCAAAAGCAAAAATGCTTTTTCTTTGTATTCCGTCATCCGGCTCATGGCATATTCCATTCCGCCATTCTGTTTTACAAAAGCGATCACTTCTTTCACTTTTGCATCATCGGTGTTATGGTTTTTGATGATGTTGATGATTTTCCTCCGTGTGCTTTTATCCGTTTGGCTTAAGGCATGAATCAGCGGCAGCGTCATTTTACTTTCTTTGATATCAATACCCGTCGGTTTCCCGATCACTCCTTCGGGGCCGTAATCAAACAAGTCGTCTTTGATCTGGAAAGCGATGCCAATGCATTCACCGAAGCGGTGCATTTGTTTCACCGTCTCTTCGTCAGAACCTGCAGAAGCAGCTCCGCATGCACAGCAGGAAGCGATCAGCGATGCTGTTTTCTGACGGATGATTTCAAAATAAATATCTTCTTTGATATCGAGCCGGCGCGCCTTTTCGATCTGCAGCAATTCTCCTTCGCTCATCACCTTCACGGCTCCGCTCACAATCTTCAGGAGGTTATGATCGTTGTTGTCGACCGACAACAAAAGCCCCTTGCTGAGCAGGTAATCTCCAACCAGCACCGCTATTTTATTTTTCCAAAGGGCGTTGAGAGAGAAGAAACCCCTCCGTTCGTTGGAATCATCCACCACATCGTCATGAACGAGCGTGGCGGTGTGAAGCAATTCAATCAACGCAGAGGCCCGGTAACTGGCTTCGGTGATTCCTCCGCACATGCCGGCGGAAAGAAACACAAACATCGGCCGCATCTGTTTTCCTTTTCGCTTCACGATGTAATGTGTGATGCGGTCGAGCAGCGGCACAGAACTTTTCATGGATGCCCTGAATTTTTTTTCGAAGTCATCCATCACCGAGGCAATCGGCGCCTTTATTTCATCCAATGTGAGAGACTGGCTCATGGTGAATGGCGAAAGTAATTGAAAAAAGTTTACCCTGAATTACCGGAAATCATTATTTTGCATAGAACTCTTATCATTGCAAATCAAAAGAGCACGGCAACTCGTTTGAAATTTTTTACACCATCATCATGATGATAAAAACGGGTTATCGTATTTCATTTTAATATTCAGCATGACAGCAGAAATCAAAGCCCGGGACCCGGGAGAAAAAATTTTTTGGATTGCTTTACTCTTGCTGTTCACCAAGTTGATTCTTCTTCCATTCGCGCAAAACACAGACCCGGATGCCGTACTCAGGGTTCTCGGTTCCGGGGAATGGAAAAATCACCCGGCTTGGATTACCTCCGGCGCCTGGGCTCCTTTTCATTTTTACCTGAACGGAATTTTCCTCATGCTCTGGAACCATCCGATTTATATGCCGGTGGTATTGAACATGCTGTTGTCGTCGCTTACACTTTTTCCGTTTTATTATTTTACACGCCGGGAGTTTGACAAAAGAGGAGCTTTCATCGCAACTATTTTTCTCGCCATCTGCCCGGTCTTATTTCGCAACAGTTTGCTGCCGCTTTCCGAAACACCCTACCTGCTTTTCATGGTTCTCACCATGAATCTCATTTCAAAAGGAACCCGGGAAGAAAAAAAATATCATTTCCTTCTTGCGGGTTTGTCCATTACCATCGCATCCGGTTTCAGGTACGAAGCCTGGTTCATGATCGTGCTGTTGGGAATCGTCATTTTGCTTTTGAAAAAATGGAAAGGTTTTTTTCTGTTTGGAAGTGTCGCTGTATTGTTTCCCGTGTTGTGGATGTTTCAAAGCCATTGGGCTACGGGGAATTCTTTGAATAGTTTTCAATGGGCTTTTCATGCGATGAACAACAAAGAAGTTTTAGGAATGGAATCGTATCTCCGAAGAACATGGTTCTTCCCGTTTTCCTGGATGATTGCTTTGGGCCCGCCTGCTGCTTTTGTTACTGCCAGGGAAATGATTCGTTGTTACAGGAGAGAAAACCGGTCATCTCACCTGGCGATCTGGACTCTTCCGTTCTGGGCGGTACTTCTCTTTTTCTTTTACAATGATATGAGAGGTTCGCTGCTGTTACAACATCGCTTCAGCGGGACATTGATTATTTTCAGTTTGCCATTCTTCGCACTTTATTTCAAAGATTACTCTTCAAAGAAAACCAGGAATGCCTGGGCATTTGGAATCCTCACCGTCGGACTTTCGTTTGCATGGAACAC
>JAPLDA010000003.1 GCA_026391945.1 Bacteroidota bacterium
GCATGTTAACTGTACCTGCCGGTTCGAAGGTGAAAAATGTAATCAGTGATGCAACGCTTGAGAAAGCGTATGAGTTGATGTGTACGGCGCGTTCCATGAGCGACCTGTTCGAAGAAAAATCACAGCTCACATCGAAGTATGTGCATGCCTGTTCACGCGGACACGAAGCCATTCAGCTTGCTCTTGGCTTACAACTGAAACCCCAGGATTTTCTTTCTGCTTATTATCGTGACGACAGCATTTTATTAGGCATCGGGCTGAAGCCATACGAACTCATGCTGCAGCTTCTTGCCAAACGTGATGATCCGTTTTCAGGAGGACGAACTTATTATTGTCATCCTTCATTGAAGAGAGATGACATGCCGAAAATTCCTCACCAGTCGTCGGCCACAGGAATGCAAGCCATTCCTGCAACAGGAATAGCAATGGGAATTCAGTACCTTGAAAAACAAAATATCTCCGGTTACAAGGGAAATGATAAACCCGTTGTGGTGTGTTCTCTTGGCGATGGCTCCGTTACGGAAGGAGAAGTTGCTGAAGCATTCCAGATGGCCGTGCTGAAAAAATTTCCGATTCTATACCTCGTACAGGATAATGAGTGGGATATTTCGGCCCATGCAAAAGAAACGAGGGCCATGGATGCTGCCGAATATGCAAAAGGATTTAAAGGACTTGACGTGCGAAGCATTGACGGTGCAGATTTTTTCAAATCCTTTGAGACCATCCAGGAAGTACTTCACCTCATCCGCACCGAACGCCGGCCATTCCTCGTTCATGCGAAAGTCCCGTTGCTGGCTCATCACACATCAGGAGTAAGAAGAGAATGGTACAGGAACGATTTGGAAGAACATCAGAAAAGAGATCCGTTACCCTTGTTCAGACGGCAACTGGAAGAAAAAGGATTTACTGATACAGATCTGAAAGCAACTGAAACAAGAACGAAACTCCTCGTGCTTTCTGATTTTGAAAAAGCATTGAAAGCGGAAGATCCTCGGCCGGAAGATTTGTTCACGCATGCTTTCGCACCCACGCCTGTTACGGAAGAGAAAGGTGAACGAGAACCAAAAGGAAAAGATAAAACGGTGATGGTGGATTGTGCGTTGTTCGCCGTGCAGGAACTGATGGCAGAACACAAAGAATGTTTATTATACGGACAGGATGTGGGCGGAAAACTCGGAGGAGTATTTCGTGAAGCTGCAACCCTTGCACAGAAATTCGGCGACGACAGGGTTTTCAATACTCCGATACAGGAAGCATTCATCATCGGGTCAACAGTAGGAATGAGTGCGGCCGGATGCAAACCCATTGTGGAAGTTCAGTTTGCTGATTACATCTGGCCAGGTTTGAACCAGCTCTTTACGGAAGTTAGCCGGTCGTGTTATCTCACGAACGGAAAATGGCCGGTAAGCTGCATCATTCGTGTCCCGATTGGTGCATACGGCAGCGGCGGGCCTTACCATTCAACCAGCATTGAAAGTGTGCTCACCAATATCCGGGGAATTAAAATCGCCTACCCTTCTAATGGCGCCGATCTGAAAGGGTTGATCAAAGCAGCCTATTACGATTCGAATCCATGCGTGATCCTTGAACACAAAGGATTGTACTGGTCGAAAATAAAAGGGACAGAAGATGCAAAGACCATCGAACCGGGAGAAGATTATATGTTACCATTCGGAAAAGCGCGGTTAATACTTGAAGCGGCAGTAAGCAGTAGCAGTGAGCAGTCAACCGTGAGTGTGATCACCTACGGCATGGGCGTGTATTGGGCAAAAAATGCGGCGCAGAATTTTCCGGGCAGAATTGAAATCGTTGATCTACGCACGTTGGTTCCTTTGGATGAGAAAACCATTTTTGATTCCGTCAGGAAAAATCATCGTTGCCTCGTTGTCACTGAAGAACCCGTCAATAATTCATTTGCACAATCGCTTGCTGGAATGATTTCCGCTGAATGCTTTACTTCTCTCGATGCTCCGGTGATGGTGATTGGCTCAGAAAACCTTCCCGCCATTCCTTTGAATTCAATTTTGGAAGCCACGATGATTCCGAATGCGGAGAAGGTGGCCGTGAAGATGAATGAGTTGCTGAATTATTGAGTTGATAAGTGACCAGGTAATTTTCTCATTTGCCTCGAAAACTCCCACAGCACGACGCCGGCGCATACGGAAATATTTAAAGAATGCTTGGTACCTGATTGTGGAATTTCAATGGCGGCATCCACTGTTTCCATCACATCCTCCCCCACTCCGTTAATTTCATGTCCGAAAACCAGTGCATATTTTTTTTCCTCTTCCATCCTGAAATGCTCCAGCGGAATGCTGCCTTCAGCCTGCTCAACCGCTATAGTAAAATAACCATTTGATTTGAGTTCGTTCACTGCGGCGGCGGCGGATGCCATGTATTTCCAGGCTACTGAGTCCGTGGCTCCCAAAGCGGTTTTCTCGATTTCACGATGCGGCGGTTGTGCTGTGATGCCGCATAAATAGATTGCTTCCACGAGGAATGCATCGGCCGTTCTGAACACAGAGCCGATATTATGAAGGCTCCTCACATTGTCGAGGATAATTACCAGCGGAATTTTGCCTGACGATTTAAATTCATCAACACTCTTCCTGCCTAACTCAGCATTTTTTATCTTGCGCATATTATTTACGAATACCAGCCTGCGAGCGAATCGATACGAATATACGAATAGTGTTAACTTTGATGGCTATTTTATTAAGTCAAAAGTCAAAAGTCAAAAGTCAAAAGTCAAAAGTCAAAAGTCAAAAGTCAAAAGTCAAAAGTCAAAAAAAATAAAAAGACGAGATACATTACTTAATTCCCCGAATTGGAGACTGAAGAAAAAAAATCACCCGGTAAAGTTGTAGTGGAAACACCGCTGATGAAACAGTATTATGCCATCAAGGCGAAATACCCGGATGCTTTGTTGCTTTTCCGCGTCGGGGATTTTTATGAAACATTCGGAGAAGATGCCGTGAAGGCCTCTGCTGTACTTGGAATTGTTCTTACCCGCCGGGCTAATGGCAGCGCCACATTCATCGAGCTCGCCGGCTTTCCATATCATGCACTTGATACTTATTTACCGAAAATGGTTCGGGCGGGATACCGTGTCGCCATTTGTGATCAGCTGGAAGATCCGAAACTGACCAAGAAAATTGTGAAGCGCGGAGTCACCGAGTTGATCACGCCCGGAGTTTCTTATAACGACAAGATCCTGGATCACAGGAAAAATAATTTTCTCGCCAGCATCCATTACGATTCAAAAGCAACAGGAATAGCATTCATTGATATTTCCACCGGTGAATTTTTTGTTGCACAGGGAACACCGGAGTACATCGACAAGTTATTACAGAGTTTCAATCCCAGTGAAGTACTCTTCCAGAAAAATAAAAAGAAAGATTTCATCGGCCAGTACGGAAGCCGGTTTTACCATTATGCTTTGGACGAATGGATCTACAAACCCGACTACGCCACGGAAACACTGGTAAAACATTTCGGCACCATTTCGCTCAAAGGATTCGGAATCGACGAAATGCCGTCAGCCGTGATTGCTGCAGGCGCCGCCCTGCATTATGTTTCGGATACGAGGCAGGAGCAACTGAAGCACATCGCCGGAATATCTCGCATTGAAGAAGATCATTACGTCTGGCTCGATAAATTTACGGTGCGGAATCTTGAACTGATCAGTTCTGCAAATGAAAAGGCGGTTACGTTGCTGGATGTGATTGACCACGCCATCACGCCCATGGGCGGACGGTTACTCAAGCGCTGGCTTCTGTTGCCTCTCAAATCAATACAAACCATTGAAGAACGACAGGAGGCCGTCGGTTATTTCCTGGGTGATCCTTCCTTCTCTGAAAAAATATCGCAGCACCTCCGACAAACCGGCGACCTGGAGAGATTGATTTCAAAAGTGGCGCTCGGGAAAATATCTCCACGTGAAATTCTTCAGCTGAAACGATCACTCGAAATGACAGGGCTGGTAAAGGAATCCTGCAGTCATGTTGAAAACCAATCCATCCGCATCATTGCCGACCAGTTGAATCCGTGTTCCATCATCCGGGATAAAATTGAAAAAGAACTTTATCCTGATCCGCCTGCCATGGTGAACAAAGGCAACGTGATCAACGAAGGAGTTTCAAAGGAACTTGATGAGTTAAGGGAAATCGCTTATCATGGAAAAGATTATTTGCTGAAGATGCAGCAACGGGAATCGGAACGAACCGGCATATCATCACTCAAAGTCGGGTTCAACAACGTGTTCGGGTATTACATTGAAGTCACACATACGCATAAAGACAAAGTTCCTTCCGACTGGACCCGCAAACAGACACTCACCAATGCCGAACGTTACATCACGGAAGAGTTAAAAATTTACGAAGAAAAAATCCTCGGCGCTGAAGAAAAAATAGTAGCTCTGGAAACAAAATTGTTTACAGAATTAGTACAATCCGTTACGGAATACATACAGCCGATACAACTGAATGCTTCACTGGTAGCGCGGCTCGACTGTCTGCTTTCCTTTGCGACCACTGCGGTAAAAAATGAATATGTCAGGCCGCATGTGAATGATTCAAAAATAATCGATATCAAAAGTGGCCGCCACCCGGTGATTGAAAAACAGTTGCCGGCGGGAGAAAAATACATTGCCAACGATCTTTACCTCGATGCCGATACGCAACAGATCCTGATGATCACCGGTCCGAACATGTCGGGTAAATCAGCCTTGCTCAGGCAAACTGCATTGATTGTTTTGCTTGCACAGACCGGAAGTTATGTACCGGCCGCCTCTGCCAATATCGGTCTCGTAGATAAAATATTCACACGCGTCGGAGCCTCGGATAACATTTCATCCGGGGAATCCACGTTTATGGTGGAGATGAATGAAACGGCCAGCATCCTTCATAACATCTCCGACCGTAGCCTGATCTTGCTGGATGAAATCGGCCGCGGCACCAGTACGTATGATGGAATATCCATCGCCTGGGCTGTAGCGGAATACCTGCATAACCACGGCACTGCAAGAGCAAAAACATTATTCGCGACACATTACCATGAGTTGAATGAAATGTCGGAATCACTTCCACGCATCAGGAACTTTCATGTTTCAGTAAAAGAACTTGATAACCAGGTTTTGTTCATGCGCAAACTGGTTCCCGGAGGAAGCGAGCATAGTTTCGGTATTCATGTCGCAAAAATGGCCGGCATTCCTGTGAAAATTGTAAATCGTGCAAATGAAATACTCTCGCAACTGGAACTCAGCCGGAGCGGACATGGGATGTCAAAAGGAACAAGGAAAATTTCCAATGATGCCATGCAGTTGAGTTTTTTCAAGTTGGATGATCCGGTTCTGGAACAAATCAAAGAAGAGCTTCTGAAAACCGATATCAACAACCTCACTCCTGTGGAAGCGTTGATGAAGCTGAACGACATCAAAAAACTGATCGGTGGGTGAATGCTCACGATCGATTTAGCTGTCGGCTAACCGGCTACTTCCCTGATTTCCACTACATTTTTAGAGCACCTGATGATCAATAACCGATCTGAAATCAGGAGGACAGAAATATTAATCAGAATTTTTCAAATATGTTTTTTTCTCTACATTTGCAGTCCTCAAAGCAGAAATGGCAAACTGGCTATTGACAGAAAGGTCGGACAGGGGAAGTGAATTAAAAAATAGTACCAGCGGAAGTAGATCACCTGCCTGTCGGCAGACAAGTTTGGTAGAGCACGATCCGCCTGAGGCGGGATCAGGGTGGCGGGAGAAGGAAATTAAAATAATACCAGCGGAAGTAGCTCATTTGGTAGAGCACGACCTTGCCAAGGTCGGGGTGGCGGGTTCGAGCCCCGTCTTCCGCTCAGATTAAAAGTTATTTGTTAAACGTTATACGTTATACGATTTCGAATACAAACAACCGTATAGCAGATAACTGAAAACAGATAACTTTTTTTATTCCGCCCGGGTGGTGGAACTGGTAGACACGCAGGACTTAAAATCCTGTGGCCATTGCGGCTGTACGAGTTCGATTCTCGTCCCGGGTACAACGCTGGAACCCTTGATACAAAAGGA
>JAPLDA010000070.1 GCA_026391945.1 Bacteroidota bacterium
GGATGTCCTTCCGGTTCGCGCGGGGCAAAAATAAAAATGTCGGCATTTCCGAACAGCTCTGTTTTTTTTTCTCCTGAAGCAGGCGGATGAAACACTACCGGCAATGCATTCTCCTCCACGATGTGCATGCAGGTTTGCTTCAGTTCATCCGACAGCCAGTCGCCGGCGACATCCAGCGAATAGTTCCTGATTCCTTTTCCGTATAAAATCTTCGCAGCAAGAAGGAGGTCTTCAATTCCTTTTGCACGGTTCAGGTTGGCGAGGTACAGAAGATGCACGCTTGTTTCATCGTGCGGCAGTTTCGGAATGGAATAATTTCCGCCATTGGGACAAACAAAAATTTTTTCGTTGAAAAAAAAATCAGCGAAAATGAAACGAAGATTGTTTCCGAGTACAATCACACCATTGGTGCGTTTCAGGATAAACCGGACGTAAATCTTCAAAACCGTTCCGCAGCTGTCATACCATCGTTTGAAATCGCTTCCCCGCAATTGCAACAAAACTCTCCGGAAGGTAATCCATGCAATCAGAACGAAAACAGAATCCTTCAAAAAGCCAATGGTAGCCTGGCTTACAGGCAGCAGAACGAGAGCCGGCCTTTTGGCGATGCAGGTGGTCAACATCTTCCCGTAGATGGAAATATTCTTCAGCACTTTCTTCAGGCTCCACTTTCCAAGTTCGTTTAAAGAGCCGAACGCTTTGGTGTCGACATGAAGAATTTCAAAATGATTTTTCAGAGAAGATTGAAGGAGAATCTTCGTAGCCACGGAGGGTCCCATGTAAGGAGGAGGCAACTTACCCAATATGAGGATTCGCGGAGCAGGCATCACTCAGGCGGGTTGGTCGTTTAAGGCCGGTTGAAATTCAGCCGTATAAATTTTCCTTTTGGGTAACAGTGCAAATGCAAAAACAGGAAGCATCAGTTGCATATAGCCGATGTAATTCAGAGGCAGCGTACTCACCGAATACAAAATGATTGAAGTTACCGAAGCAATGATCAGGTATCGTTCAGGCGGTCTGAAATTTTTTCTCCTGGCAAGTACCGACCAGATGAAAACCAGGTAGATGAGCAAGCCGAACATTCCGGTGAGAAACAAAACCCTCACGTAATCACTATGCATTCCGCCTCCCACCATGATCGGAACTTCATCAAAATGGGTGAAAGAGACACCGAAAAAATGAGCATATACCGGCATGCGTTCCCATATTTCAAAATATCTTTCCCATCGCGACATTCGCCCGTTGAAAGAGGTTTCGACCTGTGCATCGCCGTTCACCACGCTGATTTCTTTTTGCAGCAAAGGCTCAATCTGTTTTTCATAAATACTTCTTGCAAAAAAAGGAGCGATGATCAGTCCCAGGAATAACGCGATGATCAATCCTTTCAGGCGCCTTGCATTGAATGCAAACAGCCAAGCAATCAGGGCGATGAACACCGCCCAGGTGGACACGTGGCGAATGGAAATAATACCTCCAAGGCAAATCAAAAAGAC
The DNA here is from genome assembly GCA_026391945.1 of Bacteroidota bacterium. Taxonomy (GTDB): domain Bacteria; phylum Bacteroidota; class Bacteroidia; order AKYH767-A; family 2013-40CM-41-45; genus JAPLDA01. Next base: position 1,494 of record JAPLDA010000070.1, read on the forward strand.
GCCGATCATTTTAAACGTTGGCGGTTTCACACCGGACGATTTGTTCGCATACACCTTGTCGAGAAAAAAATAACTGTAAACGAGGAATGCTCCGATGAAGTAAACGGCATAGTTCATACAATCGCTGTACGTTCCGTGAACACGAAAGCCTCCACCTCTTCCTTCTGAAATGAGTTCAGGCTGGATCGGGTGAACAAATGTTTCAAAAGCCAGAATGATGAACGGGAAGATGCAGGAATAAAAAAAAGTCTGCATCAGGAAAACAACATCTTCTTTGGAATGCACAAATCTTCTTGCGTAGAGAAACAGCAATGGAGGCGTTGAATATTTGATGATGCTTCCAAGCATTTCAAGGTCCATCTGGTAAATGAAGAGGAACAGGCAATTGATAAAAACAGCGATTCCCCAGATCCGCATAAATCCATCGGCTACCGTGGTGGATTTGCTTTTCATTTTATGATGCCTGAGACTGAAAAAAATAAGCACCGGAGCCAGTACGCCAAGGATATAAAGAGGTGAAATGAACGGCGAAATCTGTTTCAGAAAATAAAAGTTATCGGCGATTGGTCGAAGCAGGATGAACACCGGGAACCATTTTTGGGTCCAGTGCATTTTTTTCCAATAAAGTTTCCACTCTTTGTATTTCATGGTATCCTGACCAAACTCGGAAATGGTTCCGTTTAACGGGAACGGCGACCTTGGTTAACGAAAAACTACCAAAGAAGTTCAAGAAACTGTCTAAATTTTTTCCGGCTCGTTCAACGTTCAAAAAATATCCTGTAGACCGGGAGCGGCCTTGTGATCAGTCCTTTTCGAGCGAACGAATGGCTTCGAGGAATGCCGACGCTGCGCCGGGAATACTTGCATTCGATTGAAGAAATTCCCGTGCATTCCTCCCGATGCGTTTGGCTTCATCGGGATGATCCAGCAAATGGTTCATGACTTCAACCACTTTAGCTGTGTCTGAAAAGTCGACGGCAAAACCTGTTTCACCGTCTTTCACGAGGTCGACCGTTACGCCGGATTTTTTTGATGATATACAAGGCAACGCCGCTGCCATGGCTTCATTCACGACCAATCCCCAGATATCGTATTCCGACGGGAAAATAAAACAGGAACTCCGAGCCAGGTAAACGGGAACTTCGCTTTTTTGAACGAAGCCGATGAAGTTCACCATTTCTTCCAACCCGTTTTTTTTGATGAACGCTTCAAAGACAGGTTTATCATTTCCTTCACCAACCAGGTCAAGAACAAAATCTTTTCTTTTCTCTGCGAGCAATTTCACTGCTTCCATCAACTGCATCAGGTTTTTCCGGAGCGTGATAAAACCGACATACGTGAAACGGAATGTTCCATCACCAGCTGACTGGCTCCTGATTTCATCGGTACGGGTTTGAAAAAATTTTGTGTCTACGGTATTCCTTGCAATGAAAATTTCTTTTTCTTCTGCGCCGAGATCAACAAGGTATTCTTTCGCCTTGCTGCCATAGGCAATAAAAGCAACGGCGCGGCCTGTTACAATTTTGCGGATGATTCTCCTGATCCTCGAATCATAATATCCTTCCCTGTGAACAGAGCCCGACCAGATGATGTAACGTGTTTTTCGAAACAACGAACGGAGCCAAAGCCTGATCGTGACCACAGAATAACCGCCCACGATGATGGCATCCGGTTTTTCCCTGTTGATGGCCTTCACCAAACCTTTGTAAGTGAAATAAGTTTTTTCATTGTCGCCCAGATCGAACTTCGGTGAATTCAAAACCGAGTATTCGAAATGACATTCATTCATGTCAATTTTATACTGCCTCCTGGAATAACCAAGAGAACCGAACAACACCTTCAGTTTAATTCCCGCTTTTTCGAATTGCTTATTCACCTCATTGAAAAGCGGGATCCGGTAAGGGTTCGGGATATTGGTTACGATGATGACTTTCTTTACCGTCATAGGCGTCAGGATATCCATTTATCAAACCATGACATCAGGAAATAAATTGTCCAGAGCTGGTTCGTGGTGTTTTCATCGCCTTTTTTTAAGCGGGTGATGAGTGTTCTTAATTCGCTTTCATTAAACAGTTCGCTCCTCTCACAAAAGCGATCTAAATTTTTTTCGACGTAATCAATCATGATATCTCCCGCCCATTTCCGGAGGGGAACATTGAATCCTCTTTTTTTTCTATAGAGAATATCCTGGCTGAGAATTCCTTCCAGCGATTTTTTCAGGATGTATTTTGGCTCTCCGTTTCTGACTTTGTATTTACCGGGCACCGACATGGCCAGGTTGGTGAATTCATAATCGAGGAACGGAGTTCGTATCTCAATGGAATGAGCCATCCCGAGATGATCCGCCCGGTACATATAATAATTCGGGATGATGAATTTATAGCCGATGTAACACATCCAGTCGATGTCGGAAAAATCGCTTCTCCCCTTTTTATTTTTTTCAAACAACGATTTGTATTCGCTGATCACTTCATAGGAATTCAGTTCGCCGGCGAGACCGATGAATTTTTCGCTGATGAATTTCCGCTTCGTACTCTCCTTAAAACTGTTGGCTCCTCCCCAGAAAAACTCCTGGTTGCTGGCGGCACGGAAAAGTATTTCATACACGGGTGAGGTGTTGTCGAACTTTTCATAGACGGATGAAATGATTTTTCGCAACGGCCGCGGTAATTTCAGGTATGAATAATAATTCGGATACAGTTTGAGGTATTTCAGCCAGTTCCTGTAACCGCCGAACAGTTCATCACTGCCATCACCGGTTAAAACGACGATGGTTCCGTTCTCTCTTGCTTTTTGTGAGATGAAATAAATCGGGACGCAGGTGGCATCGGCCATGGGCTCATCAAACAGGTCAACGACTTTGGGAAGAAAACCAATGATGTCGTCCTGTGAAATAATTTTCTCGTAATGATCGGTTCCGAATTGTTTCGCCACCTGCCCGGCGAACTTCAACTCGTCGTATTCAGGCTGATCTTTGAAGCCGATGGAATACGTTTTCACAGGGTACGATGCCTGACTGCTCATCAATGCAACGATGGCGCTTGAATCAACACCACCGCTTAAAAACGCGCCCACCGGAACATCGCTCACCATGCGGTAGTCCACGGCTTTCTTCAATCCGGAAAAAATCAATTCCTTCAGTTCATCCTCTGACTTCGACCCAAGATCCGAATACGAAACATCCCAATAGGAAGCATAATTTTTTATCCCATTGCTGTTCACCGTCATGTGATGCGCCGGGTGGAATTTGAAAATATTCCGGAACATGGTGAGCGGTGGAGGAAGATAACTATACGTGAGAAAATGATACAGTGCCTTTTCATCCAGCTCTTTTTTTATCCAGGGAAGTTCCAGGATCGCTTTCAGTTCTGATGAGAAAGCAAACACTCCGTTCTGCAATGAATAATACAACGGCTTTTTCCCGGCGCGGTCGCGTGCAAGAAACAATTCCTTCTTTTGCGGATTCCAGATGGCGAAAGCGAACATGCCGTTGAGGTATTGAAGACAATCTTCTCCGAATTTTTCGTATAGCAACAGCAATACTTCCGTGTCACCTGTTGAGTCGAATTGGTAATCCCTGAAAAAACGCTCTTTGATTTCCTTGTAATTATAAATTTCACCGTTGAAAACAATCACGTTGCCGTTTCGTGCAACCATCGGCTGATGACCGGTTGGGGAAAGATCGATGATGCTCAATCGCAGATGGCCGAAAAAAACATCCTGCCCGTTGTTCCAGGAACCGCTGTCATCAGGTCCGCGGTAACGGATGCGGTTGTTCATTTTCGTAATGAGATCCGCACCGCCGTCGATATGAGTCTGCGAGAAATTAAAAAAACCGTTAATGCCGCACATCAGATGATCCTCTTATAAATTTCGTAAAACTTTTTTTCCATGATCCTGATATCAAATTTTTTTGCAAACTCAACCCGTGCATTTTTTCCGTTCACCAGTTCGATGGGATGATCAAAATAATAGTCCATCCGCTGCGCCAGTTCCTTTTCATCACGTACCACATCCGCTTCGGAAATTTTTGACGTGAGTTCTGCAATGCCGCCGCCATCGCGGAAAACGACGACCGGTTTTCCCAACGACCAGGCTTCAATGGCCACCAGTCCGAAAGGTTCATTCTCTGAAGGGAACACACACATATCCATTCGTTGCTGCAGCTGCCTGGCGTCTTTACGATACCCGGTAAAGATAGTTTTCTCTTCCAGGTTCAGTTGCCGAACAAGTTCTTCCAGTTCCTGCCGTAAGATACCATCGCCGACCAGCAGCAACATCGTGTTTTTATTTTTTTGAAATTCGGCGAAAGCCCTGATCAGCCTGTCGATGCGTTTAAAGCCAGCAAACCGCGAAGATGTTCCAACGACAAATTTCCCTTCGAGTTTCTTAACTAATTCCGGTGTTGATTCAATTGCTGAAGGATGAACAGAAAAATCAATCCCGTTGTAAACCACTTCACCATTTTTCCTGTCAAGATCATAACGCTGCTCTGCTATTCCCGCCGTGAACTCCGAATTGAATGTGACAAAGCTCACATGGCTCCTGAGAAAATTTTTCAGCAGGAAAGCATTCAACCGGTCTGTTAATGTTTTCTTCCTGCCAAAACCGAAATTACCATGTTCGGTAAAAACAATTTTTTTTCCTGAACGGATGGCTGCGTGCACGATGAGCAGGTTAAAAAAATGAAGGTGGATGACATCGGCAGCAGAGAAGACCTGTTTCATTTTCCTGAACTTGGAAACGGAGAAATCAAAACCATTCTTCAAGCCTATGACCTGTTGAACGATGCTGAGTTTTGATATCCTCTCCATATTCGGGCCTTCATTTTTAGCAATGAGCAGTTCCACCCGGATTCCCGGGTTGCGTACCTGTGCGTCGCACAAATCGATGGTGAGTGTTTCTATTCCACCGATGTTTCCCGACCATAAGACCTGTACCACTTTTATCATGTTCAAAAATCAATCGTTAAAAATATTCAACCCGTAACCGGTGGGAATAAAACCGGGAAGATACGCATGCCTGTATATTACCAGTTCACTGATGAAAGAAAACCTCCGGGAAATAATTTCCGGCAACTGGTGTTGCTGAATGGGGAACTCAAATACAAACCGGTTCATGCGATTCACCAGTTTCGGAATTTTGTGATGCAGCAGCATGACCGGAGGCGGCAACAGGAAGCCGGATCTTTTCACCAGGAAATTTTTTCCCGGTTTCAACATGACATTCCTGCTGATCCTTAGATTGGCTCCTGCCGGAATATAAAATTTTTCCTTCAGTGAAAGTTCTTCCAGTTGATTGCACAATGCCGAATGATACCGGTCCACCAGTTTAGTCAGTAGATCAGCATTAAGTGGGCGTTCAAACCAATGGTTGCGTGCATGCATCACGTCGCCGACTGCCTGGAACAATTCTCCCGATTGAATACCAAGAAATGACAAATCAATCAGAAGGGCTTTCGCATGCAAAAACAGGTTCCGGACTTTAATGGTTTTGTAGGCATGCTCGATGGATGAAGCCATCCATGCTTTGATGAGATACTCCAGGGCAACCTGTTTCCGGATGAGTTGCAATTCATGATCGCTCACCATTGGCTGATCAAAGTGATGTTGCTTCCCCGACAGGAAACGATAATTTCCAAAACAGGTGAACGGCTCAATCTCATTCACAAACCGTTCGGATGTTCCGAATAAATGATGCGTGAATAAGTAATGATCTTCTGAACTCAAATCAAGAACCGGGTTCAACGGAACTTTTACTTTGTCATCAAACACCACGAACAAATCAATATCAGAAATTCCGGGAGTTGTAATTCCCCCGACCTGGTAAACGGATTGAACGCCCGGAATTTTATTCAGACGTTCAAGCATCCGCTCAATCGCCTGGTGGTATTTATCCACGGAAACAAAACGAGGTATGTCAGTGAATGTAAGACTCATTTTAATTTTTCTCTCGTGTGACGGATGAAGTTCAACATGGACAGGTAAAAACCATCCGTCAGTTTTTCATGAATGGGTGAGGGAATGGAACCACTCAGCCACCTGGCTAATCGAAACGGGTAAAACCGGGAGGATGCAATCCATCTTCTCTTCCATCCCGGTATTTCAGTCACCCAGTTTTCTCTCAGCGATGAAACAACATCCATCACCTGCCACTCTTCATTTGTAAAATCTTTTTGCGACTCTGCAAAACTATCCTTTTTATAAATGCCTCTTTTGTACTTCGCCTGGAAATACAATGCAGGCAGCAACATGAATTCACTCAGCAGATTTTTCAGTCCATAAACATCTGAAGGATAATTTTTCCTCACCAGTTTTTTTTCAATGGCAGCGCACAGGTTTAAGCATGGCGACAGGTAATCCTGCTTTTCCCTGATCTTAAAATTCAGTTCAGCACCACGATCCGGCAAAACAGACTTTGCATGCCTGAACAATTCCGAAGGAAAATAAGTTTCCGGGTAATCATTGAAATCTTTTTCCGTCATCACAAACCAGCCATGATGCTGCAACGGATCCATCTCCAGCATAAACCTCCTCGCTTTGCTGAGCATACAGGCCGCCTGTGCCAGTTTAAAACGATCAGAGAAAATTTCATTTTTCAGAATGACGAGTGCATCGAAATCGCTGTACTGAATCTCATCACCGGTTCCGATACTTCCATGAATGTAAACTCCCGCAATAAAATCTCCTGCATTCGATTGAAGGAATGACTCCATGCGACTTACGTGTTCATTCTTTCCCTGGTATGCATCCACCGAAATTTCCAGTGAACCCATAGGGTTTCCGCGTTCCGTTTTTTCTTTTTGAAAATAAGACTGGATGATCTTTGCATTTTTTTCAAAGACAAAACGTGGAGAAAAAAGAAATAAGAATTTATCAGGAGGATAAAGGCATCCTTCGTTGATGTATTTCTGCAGGTCATATCTTGAATTTATTTCGCTCACCTGGCAGGATTAAAGTCCGGTTAAAAAATGTACGAGATGCTCCGCCCGTTTTTCGAATGAGAACTGCTGTACGTCATCAAATGCTTTCTCCGCAAGCTTTTTCGACATGCCGGTATTTTCAACAGCCTGTTTGATTCCTGCTGCAAGAGAAACGGGATTGTCCGGTTCCACCATCACGGCATTCGATGAATTTATGAGGTCATGCGTAGCCGGAAAATCAGGTGTTACGATGGGGTTGTGCGAAAACATGTATTCCACCAGCTTCTGCGGGAAGTTGTATTCCACGATGTGATCTGCTTTCGTATAATAGGAGATCAGCACATCGGCCGCCAGCTGGTAATAACTGATGAAGGTTGAATCGTTGAGAAAACCCGGGAAGGAAACATTTGCTATTTTCCTGTTCCTGCAAAGTTCTTTAAAATAAACCACGGCTTCTTCTTTTCCGCCGGTGAGAATAAAATTATACTGCGGCAACAATTCAGCGGCATCCAGGATGTAATCCAGTTCTTTGATTCCCTTTCCCAGCTTGCCTGTATAAACCGCCAGTGGTTTTGCACCATCAAAATTAATTTTCCGTCTTGCTTCCGTTTTGCTGCAGGAATAATTCGCCGCCGAAACCGGTGCAACCAGGCGATCGATCCTCGATTCAGCAACGAAATATTTTTGCACCAGTTTTGTTTTTGCAGAAGGAGTGGTGACGAGTATGCCGTCGTAATTCCTGTACATCCACCGGTTCAATTTTCCACCCTTTACTTCATGTACCGTATTCACAATTTTAACGCGGCAAAATCTTCCAAGTATTTTTTTAATCAGCATCAACGGCAACGCTGATTTATTATCACGTGTGATGACGCAAACATCACGGGTCTTTCCGTGGTTCTCAAAAATAATTTTCACTGAACTAAAAAAAAAGGAAATAAGCAACATCGTCACCTGCCACCATCTTGCACTGTCATTATTCAAAGGAGTTTTCAGCATCCTGAATTTCAGGTCATGGTTAATGCCATAGCTTGCTGCAACCTCTTTTTCCTCCAGGTTCTCCTTCATGTAATAGTACGGATGAATGAGCGTGACATCGGCACCGGTGCCGGCAAGCAAGTCGCAGAAGCGCACGTCAAAAATCCGGTTGGTTGTCGGGCGGAGCAGGCAAAACGGTGAGATAAAAAAATACTTCATCGGTACTTTACAATTTAGCTGATGACCGGACCGGTTGTTTTCATTTCCTGGTATGCCCTGAAAATAAAAATCGTATTGATGACCAGGTTAACACAGAGCAGCGCAAGACCCATTCCGGCTGCATGCATCTGTGGAACTGCAAAATAGGCAATTGTCGCCCCGACAACAATTGCAATCATGTAAACTTTTAAACGAAGTTTTACAAGACCGAGGCTGATGATGAGCGGCAACGACCAGAAGGTAACGGAGCTGAACACCGCACTCAGCAGCAGGAATAAGAACGGGTATACGGCGCCCAGGTATTCTTTTCCGAAGATGGTAACAAACATCCATTCCTTCAGGAAAAAAGTAATGATGATGAAAACGACGGATGGGATGGTTGCAATGAGTGTTATTTTTCCCAGCATTTTTTTGGTCTCCAAGAATTTTTTTTCTGCCAGCAGTTTGGAGAATTGCGGGAAGATGGATTGCATCAGCGGATCCGTGGGTGCGAGGATGGCGTAACCGATTTTTTTGGCTACGGAATAAATCCCCACCTGCGAAGGCCCGGCGAGAATACCGAGTAACAATACGTCACCCTGCCCCATCAGTGACTTCAGTGAATTCCCCAGAGAATTCCCGATGACAAATGTTTTCATTTCTCCGATTTCATTTTTCACCAGGTCATATCCCGCCCGGATATACGGACGAAATTCATGGCGCAGTTCCCAAAAAGCCATCCAGTTGCAGATCACTCCGTTCAGGAAACAGGCCATGATCATCGTGATAAAAAAAACATCCAGGTTCTTCGGGTACAGTGAAACGGCCGTAACAACTAAAACCGTTTCCACGATATCCATGGTGATCTGTATGATTGAGTTCAGCTTGAACTTAAAATACAACCGGAGAATTCCGTTGCTGATGGAATTAAAATATTTGGTGCCGGAAGCTACTGCATAAAACATGATGTACATTTCCAATCCGGCTTTATGAACGAATGTTGAATAAGCAAGAATGGTGAGAAGCACCACGGTGACAATGGAAATGAGCACCATCACGCCGCTCACTTTCAGGCAAAGCTTCACCAGCGCAACCAGTTTATCAATGCGTTGCTCGTTGTGGTAAGCCGCACCGAATTTGATGATGGCCGTGCCGAGGTTCAGGTTCAGGAACTCCTGCACGATGCCGACAAATGCCACCACGATGACGTACGAACCAAATGTCTTCGCTCCCAATCCGCGCGCAATGATGATGGAGCGGATGATGTTGAGCCCGATTCCTGCGAAGTTGGAAAAGAAAACCCATGAACTGTTCCGGAACAGGGTTTTGGATTCCCTGTCAAACTTTTTCCAGATACCGGACTTCGCTTTTCCAATCAGCCTTTCAACCATTTAATCTTCTCATTATTTTTTCAATTTAAAAACATCAACCTGGTTATTAGTGAATACAGGAGTGATCAGTGATGAATCGGTACAAGCCATGCTTCCGCCTTTCCATTTATCAAACACGATGTAATCGATGTTCAGTTCATTGGAAATCCGTTTCAAATCACCCGGCGAAGCGGAAGAGAAAAGCGTATCGAGTTTTGATTTTTTCATTTCGTAATCCGGGAAATACTGCTTTCCTCCAACCACCACGGCGCGTTCTGAATACACCGGAACAAAATCAAAATCATCCTTGTAATAATTTTCTTTCAGCTGAAACCTATTGTATGCAAGCAATGAATTCTGTTCCGTATTCTTCTTTAAATAATCCATGGCATCAAACCACTCTTTTGATAATCCCGAACTCTTCACGGGATTGATAACCGGCTGAAGCACCTGCAACGCGCCGCTTCCGGCCTGGATACCAATAAGGGTGATGGCCGTTGCTTTCAAAAAGAAATTTTTTGAAACCACGAGGAATTCACTGATCACCAAAACCGAAACCACGCTCAGCAGGTACATGCCTGTTAAAATAAAATACAGCGCATTGTGCTGTCCTACTTTCGGCGTGACAAAAAATGAAACCAGGATGCCGCCGAAGACTGAAAAAATAATGGTGGACGTCGCAAAGTCGTTTTTCAGAACTCCGCCTTTCATCTTTTTCACCAGATAAAATAATCGTACGCCGAAAATTCCGGCGATGTAAAAAGCAGTCAGCAAGGCCAGCACAACAGCAGTTTTGAGAGAAAGATCATGGAAAGAAAAAACATCACCGTGAAAATGAAGATAATTTTTTACTGCTTCCGACCTCATCACAGGATAGGCAAGATTCACATCCATTCCATCCGATGAATACGTACTGTGAGCAACGCCGCTCAGGAATTTATTCACCAGGAAACCGGCGACAGCAGTACCGGCTGCAACCAGCACAAGACTTTTATTCTTTTCCCTGTTCAGCACCGATGCGGCCACCATTCCGCCTGCGAGGCATGCCCATGTTGAAATTTTATAACATGCCAGCGTGCTTGCTGAAACAACCAGCAACAACATGAGTTTCCAACTGATTTTTTCTTTTCCAGACCTGGCCAGTTCAGCGAGGATGACAAACATCACGAGGAATGAAATGGCCGCAGACGGACTGTTGTGCAGCCATTCAATGCTTTCAATCGTGAACACCGGTTGTTTATGGATCACCAGTTTGATGACCTGGTTGAGCAGGTAAAAATCATCCAGCAACAGAACGGCGATGGCGCTGATCACTGCGATACGTTCCGATGCTTTCAAAGAAAGTGCGAGGTAATAAGCCGCCAGCGCCATGAAGAAAAAAGTGTACAACGGAAAAACAACCTGGTACAACGGAAGAATACCGATGTGGCTGGTCTTCATCACCAGCGCCATCAGCAGGTAAACAAAATGATGGTAGTTGATGGCTGCGGAACCGTAATTCATGTTCACGAGGAAGCCGTAGTTTTTCAATGCGACGACCATGCTCATCAGGATGCCGGCATCGGTGTCGTGCTTGCTGTTGAAGGAGAATTTCCAGCTGATCATCTGGCTGAATTCGCGGAAGCTGCAGATCACCATCACCACGGCGAGCAACAGGAACATCGATTGAACTTCTTTTTTTCCGGGAGGAGAAAAAGTAAAATTATTTTTCCTTATACGGATCACGAGCATCAACCCAAGCAATACGTTGAGTACAGAAATTACCAATGAAAACGATGCGTGCAGGTCAAGCCGGAACAACAGGTAATAGAGCAACGGAACCAGCGCCAGCCCGATGACATTTCCAAACAAAACAAGGCGCAGAAAATTTTCAGACTTCCCTTCCGACAACGCCAGGATAAGGCTTCCCGGGATCTGAACAAACCACATTAAAGCAAAAAAAGCTGCAGTCACATGCAGCAAACTTTCTCTCCTGTACATCACAAAAAAGACGAGCAGCAGGACAGAAAATATTCCGTACAAAAATGTTTTCGAAAACTTCATGTGGTTTGATAAAAATTCTGAATGGTTTCTGCGATCCGGATGACATCCTCTTCCGTCAGTTCATAATACATCGGCAGGCGGAGAAGGCAATCGGAATAATGATCGGTCATGGGTAATTCCGGTCCAGAATACTGCGACAGATAAAACGGGCTCTTATGAAGCGACAGGTAATGAAACACTCCCTGGATCTGGAATTGTTTCAAATGTTCAATCAGGTTGGTTCGTTCTTCCAGGTTTTTGCAGACGATGTAAAACATGTGTGCATTGTTGGTAGCGTAACCGGGAATAAACGGCAGCCTGATCTTCCCTTTTTCTTCGAGGCTCTTCAACCGGTCGTGGTAAATGTTCCAGATGAGTTTTCTTTTTTCCTGGATGTTATCGAGTTCTTCCGCCTGCGCAAACAGAAAAGCGGCGATGATATCGGAAGGAAGAAAGGATGAACCGATGTCGACCCATCCGTATTTATCGATTTCCCCTCTGAAAAATGCTGACCTGTTCGTTCCTTTCTCACGGATGACCTCCGCTCTCTTCATGTATTTTTCGTCGTTGATGGTGAGCATGCCGCCTTCACCGGAAATAATATTCTTTGTTTCATGAAATGAAAATGCCGCCAGTTCACCAATGGATCCCAGTGGCTTTCCTTTGTAATATGAATCGATCGACTGGGCTGCATCTTCCACGACGTGCAGGTTGTATTTTTTAGCCAGCGCCATGATCACGTCCATGTCGCAGGCAATGCCTGCATAATGCACGGGGATGATCGCTTTGGTTTTCGGCGTGATGAGTGATTCCAGTTGCGTGACATCGAGGTTGGGGTTTTCTCTGGAGCTGTCGGCGAAAATTATTTTTGCTCCGCGCAACACAAATGCGTTCACTGTGGAAACGAATGTGTAGGCGGGAGCAATCACTTCATCGCCCGGTTTGATGTCGAGGAGAAGGGCTGCCATCTCCAGCGCATCCGTGCAGGAAGTCGTGAGCAGAACTTTTTTGAATCCAAATTTCGATTCAAAAAAATCATGACACTTTTTGGTAAACACCCCGTCACCGGAAATTTTACACGACAATACAGCCTGGTAAATGTAATGTCCTTCTTTACCGGTGAGATAAGGTTTATTGAATCCGATTCGTTTCATCATTGATCAAGTATGGCGATTCCGAAACCGGTTTTCCCGTAACCGTTTCCATTGTACAACATGTATTTATTTTTATGGTAACTGAACACAAAAGGATAACAGATCATTTCGCTGTCCCAGCCGGAAGCGGATACATCGATTCCTGCCGACTCATCTTTTCTTTTCCATTTCATTCCGTCACGCGATTCAGCATAACCGATCCGGTACGTTTTTATTTTTTTATTGGCGCGGTACGAATACCACATTTTATACATGGAATTTTCTTTGATGACAAAAGGTTTTGACAAAGCATATTCACCTGGATGCTGCAACGGAACGATGACTTTGCGTGAGCGATTCCATTGAATACCATTTGTTGATTCGGCATACCTGATCACATGCTGCATTTCCGACTGGTCTTTTCCCCATGATAGATTTGAACCATACCACATCCTGTACACATTATTTTCAAGCAGGATGGATGGATAAGAAATCGAAAACGGATCTTCATCGCTTCTGTCCATCACCGGAGCACGGCTGTGCTTTTTAAATTTTTTCTCCTTCTCATTCCACACGGCCAGGCCGATGGTGTTGAGCCATGGCACGGTCACCTTCAGGTTCCACCCGAGGTAATACAGGAAAAGTTTCTTCTTTACCGGAAGCAGATATCCCATGGCCACACCGCTGTCGTCAAACATACCGGGGTCACCGGGTGCGAGTACCGGCTTTTTCGAGAGGTTCGAAATTTTAAAACCGTTTGCAAAATCAATGTCCACGGATCCAATGTGTGACCGGCTGGTTGTATCCCGGCATGTAAAATAAACCCGGAAAGAATTTTTGTTCAGGGGAACAGCAAACGGATTGGCGGCATGAGAAACCATCCACCCGGATTCGTGGTCCGGGCAAAAAAGATTTTTCAGTTTAATCCATTTCATAGCCATCGTTTTTTTCGCCGTTCTTATTTTTTCAATCTCTTCAGCCTGTATTCACTCACGCTGTTCGCTTCAGATGAATCATATCCAAGCAACATCCGGAGAAACGGGTTGTCAGAAAATTTTCCCTTCAGCATGGACGGTATGTTCATCTGTTGTTTCAGAATTCCCGCAACATATACATGATTCACCGCCCTGCGGATGATGGTGGATGAATTGTAACCGGCGCGGTGAAAGACCATGCTGTCCATCAGGATCACTGAACCGGCAGGAGCTTCCACCTGCAAGGCATGTTTTTCAATATACGTTTCCGAAGGAATCGTTTCCATTTTATGGGAGAACGGCACCACAAGAGTTCCACCGGTTTTTTTGGAAAACTCATCGATGCAATAAAGTGCATTCACGGCCAGCGGTTTTGAGATCACGAAATCCTGGTAAGGAAGATCCCTGTGCCATGATGACTGGTGATGTTTTTCATCCGGCATGTTGATGATTCCATTCTGCAGGTGAAGGATGAAATAATGGCCGACAATTTTTTTTACATATCCGATGATGGCGGAGTTGGTGACCATGTTGAGGAAATAATCATCGTAAGCGAAAATCATCCTCGCTACATTCTCTTCCCTGATATCGCCCAGTTTGAAATTATTTTGCGCCGCTTCTTCAACCTGTTTGCGGTACACATCATCCAGCCGTTTCCTGGTTTCGGATAGTTCTTCATTCGTCAAAACATTTTCTAACACGGTAAATCCCCGGATAAAAAACTCTTCCAGCTTTTCATCCACGACATCCTTTACCAGGTTTTGTTTCGTCACTCCGTACGATTCATCTTTCATGCTCATAACGTTGTTACAGTTGGATGTCAGAACTTTTTTTATCAAGCAAAACAGAACGGGCCGGAACATACACACCCTGCTCCACCGTGTCCTTCGACAAAACCACACCGGCGCCAATCAATGTTTCTTTGGCAATCGTCACCTGGTGGCCGATGGTGGAATTCACGCCGAGGAAACAATTTGATTTCACATGGCAGTGACCGGAAATCACCACGTGGGAACTGATGAAATTATGATCGTCGATCACCGAGTGATGGCCGATGTGATTCCCGCTCCACAAGGTTACGTTGTTCCCGATTTTTACAAACGGCTGGATGGTGTTGTCTTCAAAAATAAAACAGTTGTCGCCCGGACTAAACTGAGAAAGGTAGGTGCACTTGCTGCTCACGTAAGAAACCAGTTCATAGCCCATCGCTTTGGCTTGTCCGTACTTCAGTTCCCTGAGCTTGTTCATTTTTGAATAGCTGAGGGCAATGAACATTTTGTATTCTGAAGGAGGATATTTTTTCACGATTTCTTCGAATGCCACCAGCGGCTTTCCTTCGAATTCAATGTTCGAATTCATGAATTCACTGTCAACCGTAAAACAGGCGACTTCATGATCCGAGTCGATATCGAAATAATATTTGGCGATCTGGGCAATATCGCCGGTACCGAACAGGATGAGTTTTGACATTTATTTTATGACTTGAAGGGTGAATTCATAGAGCGGGTAATCGTGGAGCAACGCCACTTTCGCCGAATAATTTTTTTTACAGAAGTCGAACCAGTAATTCGGGTTAGCATAATGAAGGTAATCTTTCCGTTTGTCTTCGTCGGAATATTTACTCAGTACGTTGAATGCAAAACCTTTGGTGGAAACGGCATTCATCTCATGGATCACTTGGTGCATGTATTCAATCCATTCGGCTTCGGAATGCTGAAGCTTTACATTGAACACGCCACTGGCAATGACATAATCGAACAGGCTTCCGGGAACAATGACGGAGATCCAGTGCGCATTGGCCCGCTGAAATATTTTAGTTGCTTCCTCGATCATGGCTGCTGAAATATCGAAGCCGGTATAATTGAACGAAGCAAATTTTTCCGTCATGTGTTGAAACATGGAACCGAAACCGCATCCGTAATCCAACAATGAAAAAGCGGGAACGTCCGGTTTAATGAATGAGAGTAATTTCTCAAACCGCAAGGCCTGCGACTCATCGGAATTCCAGTCGACACCTTTCGGTGTGGCGCCGAATTCCCGGAGTTTGCCGGTGTAATATTCATCTATTTTTTTGATCAGTCCGCTCATGATCCGGTGTGTGCTGTTTCAAAATTTTTCATGTACTTCATGGCATCCTTACCTGCATTGAAGAGGAGGTCGAGGATGCTCACTCCGTGTTCAAACGGAGGGAACAACTGTGGGTACTCCGGGTACCCTGAATAATCGAAATAATGAACCCTGATATTTTCTTTCGTGAACAGGTTTTCATCCATGTAATTTTTTGCTGCCGGCCCGGTAAAATAATCCGTGGCACCGCGCTGAACACAAAGATCCACCAGCCGTTCTGTTTTTCCTTCTGCCAATGTAAATTCATCTGAAAAAAATACGGGAGTCTGAATACCGAGCAACCCGCAAATGCCGCTGATGAACCGGTGATTGATTTTAGTCAGGTACGTTTCCGATGAACTCAGGTAAAGTTCTTCCAGCACGTCTTTCACTTCCTTGAAACATGGCGCTTTGCTGTAGTTGTGCACCAGCACCGACCAATGGTTTTTCGCCCAGTCTTTTTCCGAGACCACGGTTTCATTGATCTTCTGAAAAAATTTTCCTTTCACTTCAACGGGTATCGACAACCACTTCAGTCCTTCTTTTGTTTTGACCAGGTTGCGGTTCCTCCAATCGCGTTTGGTGTACTGCATGTCATCGTAAATGATGAATTCATCCACCATGCGGATGGAATCAAAGTATCCTTTCCACGGGATGTAATTGGACTGCGTGATGAGTATTTTTTTCATTTCTGTTTACATCCTCCTTTCCGAAAAGACGCATCGCTTCCTTTTTTTAAAAATTAATTTTCTGATCGACAAAATACAGCGGCCGGCCTTTCACCTGTTCAAATATTTTCCCGATGTAAATCCCTGCGACACCGATCGACATCAGGATCAGTCCCGTTGAAAGCAGCATCAGCACCATGGTTGAGGTATACCCGGGAAGTGAGCCGATATAAAAATAGCGGGCGATGATGACCATTGCCCAGATCACAGAAACGACAAAAAATCCAAAACCGATGTTGATGGAAATCCTCAGCAGCTTATCCGACTGCGACGTGATGCCATTGATCGCATGAGCAATGAGTTTGTTGAGGGTATAGGAACTCTTCCCCTCGAATCTTTTTTCATGTTCTATTTTTATGACCGTCGACCTGAAACCGAGCAACCGGAGCACCATCAGGTAATGACGGTGAAAATCGCGGATGGATAAAAATGCATCGGCCACCCGTCTTGAAATCATGGTATAGCTTCCGATATCATCCGTGGCCGTCTGGTATTCCGACAGGTAATTGAAAACCCGGAAATACAAAGCGGCCCAGAGGTTTTTGAAAATGGAATGTTTCCTCCTGATCTTCGAAGTATATACGATATCGTTTCCTGATTTGCACTGCAGCAGCATGTCACCGATGTACGTTGGATTGTCCTGGAGGTCGCAATCCATCACCACCACGTAAGCTCCTTTTGAACCGGCAATACCTGCGGTGATGGCATAATGCTGCCCGAAGTTTTTGCTGAATTTGATTCCTCGTACACGGGGATTTTCCCCGCAGGCTTCCAGGATTTTCTCCCAGCTCCGATCGGGGCTGCCGTCTTCCACTAAAATAATTTCATAATTTTCGGTGAGGGCTGATACGGATGCGACGATTCGTTTTACCAGTTCGGCAACGATATTTTCAGCCTTGTAAACAGGGCTGACAACTGAAATTTCAATGTCGCTCATATTTACTAAATTTCAACCGGTGTGATTTGAGTTCAGCTTCTTCTGAATAATTTTGACAAAAATGATTTCGGTTTTGTATCCGCTTCATCATCATAATATCCATAACCGGTTCCATATCCATAACCATATCCATAACCATATCCGTAACCATAACCGTATCCATAACCATAAGGGACAGAACCGGTTTTCACGGCGTTGAGAATCATACAGAGATTCCTGATTTTGCCATCGCGGTAAATTTTATTGATGGCATCGATGTGGTGTTTCCTGGTGATGTTCTGCCTGACAATGTAAATGGTCACGTTAACATATTTCGACAGGATCATGGCGTCGGTAATCAACCCCAGTGGCGGTGAATCGAGGATGACATAATCGTAATTGGCTTTCAGGTATTCAAATAACTTATCCATTCCCTCGCTCATCATCAGTTCGGCAGGGTTAGGGGGTTTCGGCCCGGAAAGAACAAAGTCGAGGTTGCTGATTCCTGAAGGCTGGATGATGTCTTTTTCCGTTGCCGTTCCGATAAGATAATTACTGATTCCCACTTCGCTGGACAGGTTGAAACGATCCGGTGATTTCGGTTTTCTTAAATCGAATCCCACCATCACCGTTTTCTTTCCCGACAATGCCAGGATAGAAGCGAGGTTCAATGCACAGAAACTTTTTCCTTCAGAACTCACGGATGAGGTGATCAGGTACATGTTGTTCTTGGCATGATCCGTATTGAAAAACTGAAGGTTGGTGCGGATGGAACGGAATGCTTCGGCAATGTGTGACTTCGGGTTATTTTTAATGACGAGTTCTTCTTCAGCAGCGCTTAATCCTACAATGCCGAGTAATGGAATACCGGTTTGTTTCTCCAATGAAATCCGGTCGCGGATCCGGTCGTTCAGCACATCTTTGAAATAGATAAATCCAATGGGCAATAACAGCCCGATGAAGAAAGCAATTCCGTACGTTTCCTCTTTCACCGGCTTTAACGGAACGTAAGAAGCATGCGCATTATCCACGAGCCTGTTATCGGAGGTTGCAGAGGCGAGAATGATAGCTGTTTCAGCACGCTTTTGCATGAGGTAGGTGTACAAACCTGCCTTGATATCGTTTTGTCTTTTTATGCTGAGGACTTCGCGTTCGGTTCCCGGCAACATCCGGATTTTACCTTCTACTTTTTCTCTCTGCAGTTTGGCCTCGGCCTGTGATGTCATCAGTCCTGCACCAATGCTCTTGATATTTTCGAGCAGATCTTTTTTCGTATTTTCAATTTGCGCATTCAGTTGTTTCATCAGCGGATTATCCGACTTGGCATCCACGCCAAACCCTTCGCGCTTGTTTTCGAGTTCATTCAACTGAAGGATGAGCCGCTGCAGCAGCATGTCTTCAATGCCGATGCTGGCAGGTGAAATTTCTTTCAGGTTTTTATCACCCTTCACATAATTTTCAAGGTAGTTGAGGAAACTGAGTTTTAAATCCGTTTCTGCAATCCTCGAATCATATTCCTTTGCACTGGCGAGATAAATAGAAGCCTGTGCTCCGAGATCGGTAATGCCTTTATCGGTTCTCAGTTTTTCAAATGAACCTTCAATTTCATTCAGGTCTTTGGCAATCAATGCCAGTTGTTCATCAATGAAAATAATTGAATTTTCTGCAATCTGGTTTTTCTGGTCCACGTTGTTCCGCAGCGACTCTTCAACGAGTTTATTGAGGAAGTCAACCGCTTTTTCTCGAACAGGATCATCGATTGTGAGTTTTAAAATGGATGATTGTTTACTGATGAGATCGACTTTAAGCAGCGCCATGTAATGACCGATGAGATCATCGAGGCTGTAGAAACGAATAACGAAATTCCTTTTTTCTTTACTCTGATCCGCGAAATAAGCATTGTCAAACCGATCCTGTTTCTCAATAGAAAACCTGCCTAACGGGCTGACCATTTTTTCACCGAAGCGATGCACTTCGGTAAATTCAGCCGAATTCAATCTTGAATGAAAACTGATCATGAATTTCGAATCATCGAGCACCTTAATTTTCAAAGGTGTTGAATACGCAATCGGTTTGATGGTGTCGGCGACCAGTTTCAAAGGTGAATTTTTGTACAACTCCTGGGTCCTAACATTGCCTTTTAAGAAATACCCGATACCGAAATTCAGCCGCTGCAAAGTCTTGCTGAGGATAGATCTTGATCTTAATACTTCAATTTCATTCTGAATATTACGGTCGGTTGCAAAATCCTCAATCTGGTTGAACAGGTCATTCGAAGGACCGCTGTTTTTTGCTTCCTTGACAAGAAGCGAACAGCCGGCCTCATAAATGGGAGTGACATACCAGTTATAATAATAAGCAACCAGCATGGTCATTACAATACTGATTACATACAGGTACCAGTAACGGATTACATACAGGAAAAAGAACTGGCGTATATTAAACTCCTGCTCCTCCGGTTCGGCCTGTTCTTTTAAATTTACTTTTGTATTCATCTTTTATCTCTAAATACCATTTACTTCTTGAAGATTCCTACAAACACCATGGCTACTGACACTGTACTGAGAAAAATCGGAAGTATCTTGTACCAGTTTTCGATCTGGAATTTCTTTCCTCTGATCGGCTCTACATAAACAATGTCATTGCTGTGCAGGTTGTAATAAGGTGAACTGAAAAAATCCCTCGAAGTAAAATTGACCGTCTGGAAACTTTTTTTTCCGTTCTCCTCACGTATCACCATTACATTTTCACGGTTTCCATATAAAGTCATGTCACCTGCCAGTGACAACGCATCAGGAAGAGTCATTTTTTCGCTCGATACATAATAAATGCTGGGCCTGTTCACCTCTCCAAGAACCGTTACTTTAAAATTCTGGATATTCAGTTTAACGGTGGGTGTCCCGATGTATTTACTGAGGAGTTGAACAATGGTATCGTGTGCGGCATGACTGGTGAGCCCTCCCACTTTTACCGCTCCTACCAGGGGAAACTGAATGAACCCATACGCATCCACGAGGTACCCGTTGGCTCCGGGGGAAGAGGGGTTTGCACTGGCCATCAGTTCGGGTCTGTCGGAAAAATTAAAGTATTGGCTTGCTTCAATGTTGGTGCTGGTAACGAAAATATTCAGGATATCATTAGGATGAATGACCGTGATAAAAGTGGTGTCGAAAGGAATGGCATTCGTTGTATCGGACTTCTGCTGAAAATAAACAATTTTCTTCTGCGACACACAACTGAAAAGCAATGCGCCGCACAATGCAACACTTAAAAGCGATAAATTTCTACTCATTCGACTCCTCATGATTCAGTTTGACAAGACTATTTGATGTGAGGAAGTTTACTTTGTTCTTATTAATAGGTTACGTTCATGGTGAAATCTTTCTTGTAAGAATATTGAATAAAAAAAAACGAATTTCCTTCATTCAGTAAACAAAACAGGGTGATTGGAGAAGATCCAGAATGATTGCTCTGAAATGGAATACCACGAAACTCTGCAGCAGAGTATTGACCAGGTCGCGATACAGGTAGTCACGATTTTCACATGGTGGATTAATTCGACATGATGGATTCAATATCCCGCCATTGGCAAGGCTGCAATCTTAATCTCATGGATAAATTACAATCTGCTCCGGCTAAAACATCATTACTGAATTAATGTGAACGGAAACGGAACCATGTGAATCCTTGCTTGCATCAGAATTCTGTTTTGCCTATTTTCGTAAAATAATTTCACCATCAGTCGTACCTTTCTTTCATCGAAGAAGGCTGCCACCCGGTATCCTGTAGTTATCCTGATGGATTAAACGAAAAATTTCTAACCTTACGCCAATACTGCCACACATGAAAATCAAAGGAATTGTCATCGGTATTTTTTTCTGCTTACTCTTTATCGTCAAGGCCAATGCAACCATCAACCAGATCCGATGGGGAAGCAGCGCTGGCCCTTTTACAGGACTCACTGTTACCTGGAGTAATAACGGGACTGCAGATTCCATCAGGTGGGGCTATACGACGGCATTCGAACAAGGGATCTTTTCAGGCACAAGGAGGAACGGGTACGCTTCAGGAATATATTTTTTCAAATATCAGTTCCCTGTAGTTACTGCGAACACAACGCTTTATTATCAACTGTTCAATTCATCTGCCCAGACATGGACGGCGCAAAAAACGTTTCATACCGCTCCTGATACGGCTTCTGCCATTTACTCTTTTGCCGCCCTGGGAGATTGCAGGGATTATCCGACCACGCTAACCACGATTTCCAACCTGGTTACTGCAAGGGCGCCGGCGCTGACCCTATTCAACGGCGATCTTACCGTGAGTGGAAACTCCACCAGTCAGTACAATACCTTTTTTTCCGCTGCTACCAATTTCCTTGAAAACAATTTGGTGTATCATGCCGAAGGAAATCATGATGCCGGAAGCACAAGCCTGTTTTCCAACCTGTGGGATTTACCTCAGACGAATGGAACCAATTTGTATTACGCAGTGAGGTATGGGAATACAATATTTATCACCATCAACACCACCACTCCTACCAATGCTGCACAGTTGTCGTGGTTGCAAACCACACTGGCCAATGCGGCGGCTGATCCCACCATTGTCTGGAAAGTGGTTTCCCTGCATCATGCCTTTTTTACAATAGGCAACCACTCAGGTGATATGAATGCGTATCGCACCACGCTCTGGAAAGCTTTTGATGACTATGGCGTTGATTTGGTTTTTACCGGCCACGACCACAACTACCAGCGATCAAAGCCGGTGAATTTGAATGTAAGTTCGACCGCACCGGTAGCCCAGTACGGCAGCAATACCGGACAAGGCAGATGTCAGATCGTGTCGGGAGGCGCAGGAGCCGGCTTGTATACACAAGGATCTTCTGCTGATGCATGGGCTGTTAATCTGTTTAACTCAACTTATAACTATGTATTTTGTGATGTGAACAATTGCAGGATCACCATACGGGCCTATAACCAGAACAACGCAGTGATTGATTCCGTCGTTCTTGATAAAACAGGAAGTGCGGCCTGCACTGCAACAGGCCTGTCAGAGCCGGTACAGAAGTTCAACCCCATTCATGTTTTCCCGAACCCGGCTGAACATTCTTTTAACCTGCATTACTCATCTGAACTCACAGGAGAGGTCACGATCCGGATCGTGGATTCACAGGGGAAAGAAGTGGGTTCTAAAAAAGTTTTTAAATCAGAAAAGGACATGGAGATCCGCTATGATATGTCAAAACACGCAAAAGGAATCTACAACGTTTCTGTGCTGATGGGAAATCAAAGAGACGATGCTGTACTGATACTGGCTAAATAGAGCCACGTCACTCAAAGAAAAGAGAAATTGAAAAATGTTTTTCATCTGTTGATTATCTTCAGAAACAATCATGATACTTTGCAATAAAATATCCCTTAAATTTGTCACCTCTAAAAACCATCTATGAAAAAAATACCATCACTCCTGATCACGATTACTTTCTTACTTTTCACATTCACAACCATCGGACAGACGACCTGGAAAGCGGATCTGGCTCATTCAAATCTTGGATTTGCAATTCTGCATCAATTGGTCAACGATGTAAAGGGAACTGTTAAGGTCACTGAGTCCATCATTACACAGCCGAAAGAAGATTTTACAGATGCCACAATGTCTCTGAAGGCAGACCTGAATACAATTGACACCGACAATGATAAACGTGATGCGCATCTGAAGACTGCCGATTTCTTTGACACTGCAAAATTCCCCGAGTTGATTTTTCAAAGCACTTCTGTCATCAAGAAAACTCCGGATCACTATACGATAAACGGCAATCTTACTTTGCATGGTATCACCAAACCGGTAACATTGAATGCCGTTTCGAAATCCGGTACCAATGTCATGAACAACAAACCCGTCACCGGTTTTAAAGTAACCGGGGTAATCAAGCGAAGCGATTTCGATATTTCTACCTCCACCCCATCTGCGATGCTCAATGATGAGGTCAGCATTGAGGCGAATCTGGAATTTGGGAAAGAATAGAAGGAGAGGTTCTCCGGATTTATACTCAGATTTTGCCTACATCTCAACATTATCAAGTACTTCATGGCAAAATGAAAACGGACCTGAGGGCGATATTTGCCTCAAGCCCGTTTGCGTACCCATCAAAATTGCTGAATTCGTTGAAAATCACAAAAAGGAGTTAGAGGTGCTGATTGTTTAGGAAGCATGGTTTTGGAAAATACGCGCTGGACACGATTGCGTTGCCGTTCATGCGCAGTATTGCCGGATTAGGTTTGCAGTCGATTTCTTTAATAGTTGTCATTTTCGAAATCGTCATATTCTGAATTGTGAAGTCCTAAAAGAAACTCCTGAACCAATGATCTATTCAGAGAATTAATGGCATTGGGATTAAGATAAACGTAAGATTTTACATTTGTCTGGTTGGGTTCTTTACTAAGAATTGTGTTGTCTTCAAGGAAAATAATTCCTGACAAGAAATTTGATATTTGATAAATCGTCTGACTGCCTGTAAATTTCGAATTAAATGTTTTGAATAGTGTGCTGTCATGTTTGTATTGACAGAAAACCCTTCTTGAAAGAGATCGATACAACTTTATGTTGCTGTTAGAAAAGCTTGATACGATACCATTATACCAGGGAAAAATAACATAAACCATTAATGAAGGATTGTCCTTAACGAACTGATCAGCATTTTTGAAAACCATCTGGTGATAATTTTCAGCATGTCTGAATGGATTGTGCGTTCTTTCAGCCGCTAGAACTCCTCTACCCCACAAAATTCTGAAGTTAAGATTGCTCACAACAGAACTTTTTAAGTATGTGGTTTTGTTTGTTGGAATAATACCGGTTATCAATTCATTCCGTAATGCAGCAATATTGGGTGCAATTTCATCAACTGAAATTGCTAAATCATATTCAGCGGAAATTCGAAAGTCATCTCTGTTAAAATGTTGATGTAGTTCTTTATAGAGTTTTTCAAATATCTCACTCACATTGTCTTTAAAAACTTTAAAGTCAAGATAAGTAGGCGTTTCTTCTATAAAGCCGTCAAGGTTTGCAGCGGCCTTACCTAGTTCCAACGCAAAAGTCCGTGATTTATCAATTGTTTCATTTGGTTTAATGGGTGTATGAATATTCGTTTTGTGATTTAAAATATCTTGATTTAAATGGTCAAATGCTGATAATTCTGCAAATGCTCCTTCCCAATTCTTCTCACTTGCAATTTCATTTACTTGAGTAATTATTTCTTTCAAATATGTCGGGTGCGTTGAGTAGATGTTTTTTAATCGGTTAAGTCGGGCTGTGAAATTATTTTTAAAGTCAAGGAACTCTGTCTGATTGTTTATTGCCCCGATTACAGTATTAGTAACGTCTTTTGTAATGTCAAATTTGGTTGTTCCCACACCAAATATCGGATCTATTAACGCTGAATATGTTTGAAGTGGTGTCATTTTTTGTCCGCAAATATTATTAAAAAAATTTAGCAATTTCGGGTTCAAATTATTAATAAATGAATCCAAACGACATTGCCACGAAGCAGGACATCAACCAACTTCACGATAAATTGAGCCTTCTCTTGGAAGAAATTGCAAAAATTAAATCCCCTGTTGAAAATCCAGCCCAAGAAAAGTATCTCACAAGCAGAGAAGTCAGTGAAACTTATAAAATCAGCAAAAGCCACCTCACCGATCTGCGAACTGAAGGTAAGATACCATATTCAAAACCTTTTGGAGTATTGCTTTATCCAAAATCAGAAATTGAAAAAATTATAAAGAATAATTGGCGTGGAATTATAATAGACAATTGAGGATACGCTCTACAACTGTCAAGACTATTGTAGTTCTGTTATAACGTTTGAGATTCTTATTGACATGGCGGCTACACTCACATTAAAAGTTTTTGCCAACTCAACGATCATGCTATCATCAAGGGACTTAATTTTTTTCGCTTTTATCTCTTTCTTTAAAAATGAGACAGGCATTAAAATAGCTGCTGCAAAAGAATTTGCCTGTTGCTCTAGTTTATCTTCGCCAGTATGGGAGTTCTGATCCCTGTAAAGAATTACTGGAATATTTTTATCGACAAAAAGTTCATTTTTTGATTTATGTAATTCATAATGCCCCAACTCATGAGCTATGGTAAAGCGTTGGCGGACTTCAGGGTGTCTTGTATTATAGCCAATAGTGCTTGTGTCACCTTCGATCACCAAGACTCCCGAAATTTCCTCTCCCATATCATAAGGTTTAAGCTTAAGTCCACGTGCAAGAGCAATTTCATCAATTGCAATCGGTAAAGAATTAATTTTACAGGATCTTAAAATTTCTGTGGTTTTTTCTTCTATAATTTCATTATACATGGTACTCTTTATTTAGGAGTTTTTACATCAAATAAAAAACGATTCATTGTCTCTATTGCTTTCGAATCGTTACCAAATTGTGTATCAATTGTTTTTTTCCAGTCAGGTCGTATTTCGTCTGATCTAATAAGCTTAGGAACTAATGCTGTGACGGTAACATTTAAATGATTTGCAATTTCACATAGTAAATAAATTGAAGGTTGTTGTCGGCCCTTCTCTATGTTAATCATGCTCGTTCTACTTAAAGAAATAAGCGAGGCAAGAGATTCCTGCTTTAGTCCGGCTTTTTTACGATGTTTCGTGATTCTCTTACCGAGCTCTAAGTAAAACGTTCTTTTTTCTTCCTTATCCATTGGCAATGCAAAGTTATCATTAAATTTTCAACAGGTCAAGTCCGACTATACGTTTGTAATACTTGACATAATAAAATGTATAAAATAATTGCATTTCGCAATTCAATGTTTTATCTTTGTATTGAAAGAATCTCATGACACAATATAACATGCCTATGAAATAAAAAAACCGGTCCAAAAGGACCGGCTGAAATTGGATAAAATTTCGAATTCAGTTTTGAGAGCCCGAATTCGGATGCAAGTAACTTCATTTTTGCCAAATTCCAATGACTTTTCGGCCACCCTTTCCGGTTCATCGACCAAAGACCTGAATTCACGTTTTGATTACATTAAGACGTGCGCTAAAATTCTTGTAAATCTTTCATGTTTCTCATAGTTGCAATTTTGAATCGGCATTGGCGACCTCGCTCAAAAAAGCAAGCATTAAAAAATATAAAAAATGAAAAAAGAAAATAAAACTCTTGAAGTCATAATCGAAGGTAATGCCTTCCAAATTGACAAGCAGTATGTTTCCGGGGCTGAAATCCGTGCACTTGGAAAGATTGCTCCTGACAATGAATTATTCCTCGCTATTAAAGAGCCCTGGGAAGATGAACTAATTAAAGATTCCGATCAGGTGGATCTGGCCAGGCCTGGAATTGAGCACTTCTTTTCACCCGGGAGGTTTACGAAAATGAATTATTAGACTTTACCTCAACAGTCAATTTAAAGACTGGAGAGATAACTCCTCCCGGCAATCGGAAACGAAAGAAGATTAAATACAAACCCAGGGAGGAGAAAACAGCAACCTACAAAGACTTAACTATTTCCTTAGTAAACGACACCTACATAAATTTACAGGGGAGTTATCATGAATACTTTTGCAACGGAAAGAACTACTCAGACTTCACTCTCCCCGATTTACTGACAGTTATCAAAGACCTCCACACTAAATTCAATTTTAACCCCTTTTACGACCTCATTCATAACATTGAATTTGGAGTGAATGTCAAACTACCTTTTGACACTAAGACCTTTTTAAAGTCCATTGTGTCGTTTAAGGGCAAAGAGTACGAACTCAGGGAATATAAGGGGACAGGGTTTCTATTAAAATTCTCATTCAATCAGTACGAACTCAAAATTTACAATAAGGGGTTTCAATGCAAACTCCCGGACAACCTTTTGAGGTTTGAGATTAAGGTTACCACAATGGAGTTTTTAAGGGCAAAGGGAATACACCTCCACACCTCCAAAGATTTACTCCTCCCTGACATTTATACACGTTTAGGAACTCTTTTAATAGACTTTTTTAACCAGTTAGTAATTTACGACCACTCCATTAAACTCAACAAACTCAAACCCCGGGAACAAAGAATACTCAGGGAGGGACAGAACCCGAAATACTGGAGTAACTTAAAAGACGTAAACCCTGAGAACTGCAAAAAAAAACTCAGACGTTTTAAGGAGTTAGTGTATAAACATGGGACACAAAGGAGACAGGAAACAGTTAGTAAGTTGATAACTGAGAAATGGAGAGAGCTGACAGAAACGACACCGGAAACCCGGAAAGAAATAGACAACTATTTACAATCTTTAGAAACAAAAACTTTCCCCGAAATAACCGACCTCCACAAAACAGACTTTCCCCAAAATAAGACTTCAAATAGTGTATTAGATACGGGAAACTTTATTTCCTCCTCAACTAAGGTTTTATCACAGTCAAAAGAGGGGGTAAACATAACAGTGGAGGAAAGGAAATTTTGTCTTTCATGTGGGAGGGATATTTCAAACCAAAAGACCGGGAGTAAGTTTTGCAGTGAAAGAATTTACGGGAGTGAGGGAAAGAAATGTAGAAACATAAACAGCAACCCCCGGAATAACTTTAAGAACCGGGAATGGAGAATTAAAAGTGGAGGACTACTCTTTGAGATTGACAGCTATTTAAGTAGTAATTTTATTCATTGATAAATACAATAGAAAACAATAGAAATTATATTACAAAATATTGCAACAATGCCATTTAAAAAAGGAAAGTCAGGAAACGAAAACGGGAAACCCCGGGGAACAAAGAACAAAACGGGAAAACAACTCAGGGAAACTATCTCAGACTTTCTCAGTGATAACTTTGAAAAGGTAGTGGGGGACTTTAATTCTCTCAAACCAAAAGACCGGGTTAAACTCTATTGTGACCTCCTCCAGTATGGACTACCTAAACTTTCAACAGTGAGTTTAGATAAGACAGAAAGTGTATCACACCCGATAATTATAGACTGGACGGGACAGTCAAAAGAGGATATGTTAGAACTTGAAAGGCAAATAGAAAAGTTATGATAAACGGGAGCGCGAAGGTTTTTCCACTATCACTACGCGCGCGAAGGGTTGAAAAAATATCAAACTATTTCAAACTAAAATAGTATTGTTTAGTTATGGCAAAGTGTCATGAAATGCGATAACCGGACAGAACCTCCTCCCGTAATTTACGATTGAATACGGTTAAGACTGAAAATAATTCTATCTAAAGTAGATTGAAATAGAACAACGAATGAGGAGGAGTTATTACATGAGTTTTCAAAGTCCCCCAAAAGGGGAAACTTGACTAAAACCGGGGGCAAGTGTCCCCCTCAGTGTCCCCTGTTAAAACAAAACCCCTGTAAGATATTATCTTACAAGGGTTTGCCATTTTTCACTGTACCCAGAGCCGGAATCGAACCGGCACAACCGTTAAGTTATCGGTTTTTGAGACCGACGCGTCTACCAGTTCCGCCATCCGGGCATATTAGTTATTGCGAATTGCGAATTTTAAATTTCGAAATCCGCAATTCGTATGATTGGGCTGTGATTGGGCTGCGAAAATACCTATTAATTTCATACTGCAAAAGCCGACGGCAATCTTATCGATAAACAATCGGCTAATTTGCTAATCATCAAATTATCCTGTCATCAAATTCTAAAATCCCCTTTGCCTCTTCCGGGATTTTTTGTTTCTTTGCATCCCTTAAAAAATCACTCAACCAGCCCTATGGAGCGTAATGTCAAACTATTCTCAGGAACAGCTACCACGTATCTCGCGGAAGAAATTGCTGCTGCTTATGGCGAATCCCTCGGCCAGGTAAATGTCGCCCGCTTCAGTGATGGTGAATTTTCGCCTGCATTTGATGAATCGGTTCGCGGATGTGATGTGTTTATCATTCAATCGACCTTCGCACCTGCTGATAACCTGATGGAATTACTGTTACTGATTGATGCGGCAAAAAGAGCTTCCGCACATTACATCACAGCGGTTGTTCCTTATTTTGGTTTTGCCCGCTCCGACCGGAAAGACAAACCAAGGGTTGCCATTGCTGCTAAACTGGTTGCAAACCTTTTACAGGCTGCCGGCATCACCCGGATCATGACCATGGATCTGCATGCTCCCCAGATCCAGGGATTCTTTGATATCCCGGTGGACCATCTTGAACCTTCTTCTTTATTCGTTCCTTATATCGAATCGCTGAATTTGCCTAACCTCACCATTGCCGCTCCTGATATGGGCGGAGTTCATCGCGCACGCGGATATGCAAAATATTTCAATGTGGAAATGGTGATCTGCGACAAGCAACGAAAAAAAGCCAACGAAGTGGAAGGAATGACCGTCATCGGTGAAGTGGAAGGAAGGGATATTGTGCTGGTTGATGACATCGTGGATACGGCCGGCACACTCACAAAAGCTGCTGAAATGCTTTTCGACCGGGGCGCAAAAAGTGTCAGGGCATTTTGCACACACCCGGTATTATCAGGCAAAGCTTATGACCGCATCAACCAGTCGAGGTTAACCGAATTGGTGGTTACGGATACCATTCCTCTTCGCGGAAAATCGGATAAAATAAAAGTGCTGCCATCAGCCGAGTTATTTGCCAGGATCATCAAGAGGGTATATGTTTATGAAAGCATCAGCCAGTTATTCCTGGTATGACAAAACAGAGTCAAGAGTCAAGAGTCAAGAGTCAAGATAGAAAATATTAAATCAGAAATTCAAATACGAATCATTCAATCATAAATCTTAAAATTTAAAAATCAAAAAAAATGAAATCAATTGCAATTAGCGGAACGCGTAGAGCAGCCCAGACAAAGCAGGAAAACAAAAAACTGCGGGCAGAGGGTAAGGTTCCGTGTGTATTGTATGGTGGAAAAGAACAATTCCATTTCAGTGCACCGGTGCTAGCCTTAAAACCATTGGTATATTCACCGGCAGTACACACAGTTGATCTTGATATCGATGGTACCACTCACCAGGCCATCATGAAAGACCTCCAGTTTCACGCCGTGACCGACCAACTTCTTCACATCGACTTCCTGGAGATTTCCGATGACAAAAAAGTTACGATGGACATACCGGTCATTATTTCCGGCAGCGCCATCGGTGTTCGCCAGGGAGGAACCCTTCGTACAAAAATGAGGATGCTGAAAGTTTTGGCTCTCCCGAAACATCTTCCGGATCATGTTGAAATCAAAATCGACAACCTCAACATTGGCGATTCTGTACGTGTGCGTGACCTTAAGATCGAAGGCGTAGAATTCCTCGACATCCCAAACAATGCGATTACCGCTGTGAAAGTTACGCGGGTTGTTGTTGAGGAAACTGCTGCCGCTGCCGCTACTACAGCTGTTGCGGAAGGCGCTGCCCCGGCTGCAGGTGCTGCTCCGGCTGCCGATGCCAAAGCTGCCCCGGCAAAAGAAGAAAAGAAGAAGTAATTTCTTTCTCATACAAAAACGCCTTCGCCTCCCTTGGGACGAAGGCGTTTTTCATTATTGCATTTGCAGGAGTTAAGAAAAGTGAGCTACTTTGAACCACATTAGAAAACACCCATGAGTAAATTTTTGATTGCATGTCTGGGAAATATCGGGGAAGAATATTCTTTTACCCGACATAATATCGGGTTTGAAATCGCTGATGCTTTGGCTCAGTCCTTTGTGAAAGAAGGTGAAAAAAAAACATCTCCTAAGGTATTCGTGACGGATAAACT
Organism: Bacteroidota bacterium; assembly: GCA_026391945.1. GTDB lineage: Bacteria > Bacteroidota > Bacteroidia > AKYH767-A > 2013-40CM-41-45 > JAPLDA01. The sequence goes on from JAPLDA010000070.1 coordinate 32,538, forward strand.
TGCCATGGTGAATCATTCCCGCTTCAAAGGAAAACCTTTGGTAATCATCAAGCCAACCACGTACATGAATTTAAGCGGCAAGGCTGTAAATTACTGGCTGCAAACTGAAAATATTTCCATTTCAAATATGTTAGTCATCGCCGATGATCTTGCACTCCCTTTCGGAACGCTCCGCATCAAGAAAAAAGGAAGCGACGGCGGACATAACGGATTGACCGATATCATCGCAGCATTGGGAACAAATGAATTTCCACGGTTGCGCTTTGGAATAGGAAGTGAATTTTCGAAGGGAAAACAGGTGGACTATGTTTTAGGAAAATGGTCGGCCGAAGAACAGAAATCACTTCCGGAAAGAATAGAAACAGCCGTTCAGATGATAAAAAGCTTCATTTCAATTGGTATTGACAGAACCATGTCAGATTTTAACAATAAGTAAGGAGTAAGATAATTCAAAATTAATTTGCTTACTAAAATCATTATTCTGTATTTTTGAGGAATCATCTAAAAACCATTGATATGAAAAAAATATTTACGATTGTTTTGTTTTCTGCCATTGCATACTTCTCAAATGCCCAGACTGTGTTGGTTCAGACGAACTTTGATATCTACCAGGTTTCTCCGAATTTTGTTGTGTACCCGAACTCGACTTATTTTGACGGGTTTTATATTTCATGGAACGACACTTCATCCTCTACAAAATCCTACTACAACGGAGTTTCGACTTCCTGCGGATTGGCCTGCAACGCCTATAAGTTCGGACATGATTCTTCTACGATCATCACCCCAACCTTTCACAATGCCGATTCAGTAAAGTTCACGATGAAAGGAAACGGTACGTTTAAACCGAATAAGTTCAAAATTTTTGGTTCGCCTGACAGCATTAACTGGACGTTGATTCACAGCTACGATACCATTCCGACTACCAAACAAACCGTTTCATGGTGGGTGGATCCAAGCTATACAAATCTGAAATTTTATTATGAAAAAGATTCGTCAGGATACAATGTAGCTTTCGATGATGTGATTGTTTTCCAGAACGGACCGCAGGGAATTAAGAACATCAGCAGCAGCCCTGTTTCTGTTTATCCGAATCCCACCAAAGGAATCGTCAACATTGATTTGAACGGCAACCAATTCAGGAATACGTCTGTGGTTGTTAGCGATTTACTTGGCAATGAAATCAAAAAAACTTCCATGAAGAATTCCGATTCAAACTTCCAGCTCAGCCTGTCGGAATTCCAGGATGGTATTTATTTCATCAAAGTAAAAACCGACAACAACGAATTCATGCAACGGGTGATTTTAAAGAAATAATTTCCCCACGAAATTAAAATCCCGTTCTGCAATGTGCAGAACGGGATTTTTTTTATGCTGAAACCGGCGGGCGAAAAAAATCAAGAAAGCTGCTTCAACAGTTTTTTCATGTCGACCTTTTCATCCAGGATTTTTGACACATTATCGACAGGAATTCTTTCCTGCAGCATGGTATCACGATAACGGATCGTTACCATTTGGTCTTCCAAAGTCTTGTGATCGACGGTAATGGCAAACGGAGTTCCGATAGCATCCTGCCTGCGGTAACGTTTGCCGATGGAATCTTTCTCTTCGTACATGCACAGGTGATCATACTTCAGCACATCCATGATTTCACGGGCCTTTTCAGGCAAGCCATCTTTTTTGACGAGAGGCAGAACAGCGCATTTTATCGGCGCCAGCACAGGCGGGATTCTCAGGACAACACGATCGCTACCGTCTTCCAGTTTTTCCTCGGCATATGCCTGCGACAAAACAGCAAGGAACATCCTGTCGAGACCGATGGACGTTTCCACGACATACGGAACAAAACTTTCATTGTCTTCCGGATCGAAGTACTGCAATTTCTTCCCGGAAAATTTTTCATGATTGTCCAGATCAAAATCCGTTCGTGAATGAATTCCCTCCAGTTCTTTGAATCCAAATGGAAACTCAAATTCGATATCACATGCTGCATTGGCATAATGAGCCAGTTTGAGATGATCATGAAAGCGGTGTTTGTTCTCCGGGAAACCCAGTGAACGATGCCATTTCATCCGGACTTCTTTCCACCTGTTATACCAATCCATTTCCGTTCCCGGCTTGATGAAATACTGCATTTCCATCTGTTCAAATTCCCGCATGCGGAAAATGAATTGCCGCGCGACAATTTCATTTCGAAACGCTTTTCCCGTTTGCGCAATGCCAAAAGGAATTTTCATCCTGCCGGTTTTCTGTACGTTTAGGAAATTGACAAAAATCCCCTGAGCCGTTTCCGGCCGGAGATAAATAGTATTTGATTCCTCACTCACCGAACCCACCTGGGTGGCGAACATCAGGTTGAATTGTCGAACGTCCGTCCAGTTGCGGCTTCCGCTCACCGGGCAAACGATTTCGAGGTCAATGATGATCTGCCTCACTTCCGCCAGGTCATTTTTTTCCAATGCATCTTTAAACCGTGCATTGATGTCGTCGATCTTCTTTTGATTTTCAACAACGCGTGGATTGGTGGATCGGAACATGGCCTCATCAAAATTCTCAAAACGCGCTTTCGCCTTTTCAACTTCCTTCTGAATTTTCGTTTCGATCTTTGCCACATGGTCTTCAATCAACACATCGGCCCGGTAACGTTTCTTAGAATCTTTGTTATCAATGAGCGGATCATTGAAAGCATCTACGTGGCCGGAAGCCTTCCAGGTAGTCGGATGCATGAAAATAGCGGCATCAATACCCACGATGTTTTCATTCATCTGTACCATGGCTTTCCACCAGTAATCGCGGATGTTTTTTTTCAGTTCCGCTCCATTTTGGCCGTAATCGTATACGGCACTCAGCCCGTCATAAATCTCTGATGACTGAAAAATAAAACCATATTCTTTGGCGTGTGAAATGATGTTTTTGAAAAGATCTTCGTTGTTCTGGCTCATGCTGCAAAGCTAACAGATTTCAGATTAATGCAAGAAAGGGAAGCCGACCGGAACCGGTATTTTTTTCTAGTTTTAATTTTTATTTTAGGGCATTAAATAATCACCGGCACCAACCATCAGGCATCAATAAAATTAATTATTATTATTTTCACAATCCGGTTTCACTTCCTCATCTCGACCATCATGAAAACCACTTTCCTCATCCTCTTCATCCTCTGCGCCTACGGCATCCATGCACAGGACATCAATTCGACAAGAGGAAAATACAGATCCTTTGTTTCCATCAGTAAAGATCCTTATTTCTACAGGGGCGAACTGAATGAAGTAAGAGACTCCTCTATCCTGTTCAGATCAGACCGGGATGGACAACTCCGGTCGTTTTCCTGCAATGAATTTCAATCGATTCAATTCCGAAAAAAAGGAAGAGTGGCGCGAGGAATTTTTATTGGTGGCCTCAGCGGAATGATGTTGGGCGGTTCAATTGGTGCTCTCCTTGTTCATCCGACATATTCTTCTTTCTCTTCGTCTTCAGGCCTGTACCAACTTAATAACGCACTGGCCAGGGCTGCGGCATTTAGTGTTGGAATGCTGGTAGGCCTTATTCCAGGTGTGCTGATTGGCGGTGCTGTAGGTTCTGAATGGATCACCATTTCAATTGATGGAAGCTGTGAAAAATACCGAAACCGGAAAAGTACTCTGACGGATTTTTCAATTCAAAAAAAGTGACCATAAAAATATAGTGTACATGAATTGCCGGCCCGAATTTCCGGCTCAAAATAACCATTAACTTTGCGCTATGCTTGCCATCAACAATACCCTCGTTTCTGAGGACCTCATTGAAAAACATTTTGTTTGCGATCTCAATGCCTGCAAAGGTGCCTGTTGTGTGAAGGGTGATTATGGCGCCCCGCTGGAGTTGGACGAACTTCCGGTGATGGATGAAATTTACAACAAGGTAAAACCCTATATGACGGAAAAAGGAATCCAGTCCGTTGAAAAACAAGGGAAGTACCTTGAATATGAAACCGGTGAATGGGTTACCCCTTTGATCAGCGGAAAGGAATGTGCTTATACCTTTTTTGAAAACGGCACCGCTAAATGTGCCATTGAAAAAGCGTACTACGACGGCAAAATTGATTTCAAGAAACCGGTTTCCTGTCACCTTTACCCGGTACGCATCAACAAAATGAAAAACAGTGTGGAAGCGGTTAATTATGACCGGTGGAGTATTTGCAAACCGGCCTGTAAACTTGGAGATTCATTAAAAGTGCCTCTCTATAAATTTTTAAAAGACTCACTCATCCGGAAATACGGAGAAGACTGGTATGCGCAACTTGAAAATATGGCTGTTCATCTTGATAAATAGTTGTTTTTAATTTTTTTCCCGGATACTATGACTTTAAAAATGAATTGAAATTTCCAAATTATATTTTTGAACAAAAATTGTTCATATCACCCTAAAGCATTGACTGGTGAGAGGGTAAGGCAGCTTCAATTTACGAAATAATATTTTTGAACAAATCTTGTTCATAATTACGACACATTTTTTCTGAAACCCCTTGCATAGTTTTTTTTTGTTTAGAATTTTTGTTCGCGTCAAAGGAATGGTTTTTTATTCCGGACAATCACGAATAACTTAAGAATTTCATCAAGAAATTCCTTTTGTTCTTAAGATGTAAAAATTTTAAGAACGGGAGGAAGCAGGAATCTTCACCTCTTACCTAAACGCATTGAACTCATAACCCTCTCTATGGAATTACTTTTACAGGAAAACAAAGATCGCTTCGTTCTTTTTCCCATCAAATACCCGGAAATCTGGGACATGTATAAAAAAACAGAACAGAGTTTCTGGACTGCTGAAGAAATCGATCTCCAGGACGATTTGAAAGACTGGGCGCGCCTGAATGACGGGGAACGGCATTTCATCAAACATGTGCTTGCTTTCTTTGCGGCCAGCGACGGCATTGTGAATGAAAACCTCGCCGTAAACTTCATGAAAGAAGTTCAATTACCCGAAGCCCGTTGTTTCTATGGTTTCCAGATCATGATGGAAAACATTCACAGTGAAATGTATTCCCTGCTCATTGATACGTACATCAAGGACAACGCGGAAAAGAACATACTTTTCAACGCCATGGAAACGGTTCCCTGTGTAAAGAAAAAAGCTGAGTGGGCTTTGCGATGGATTAACAGCGGTTCATTCGCTGAGCGTCTCGTTGCCTTTGCTGCCGTAGAAGGAATCTTTTTCAGCGGATCATTCTGCAGCATCTTCTGGTTAAAAAAACGCGGGCTGATGAAAGGCCTCAGTAAATCAAATGAGTTCATTTCCCGTGACGAAGGCATGCACTGCGATTTCGCCTGCCTCCTCTACAGCATGCTGGAAGAAAAACTTTCCAAAGAAAAAATTTACAGCATCATCACCGATGCCGTGAACAATGAACATGAGTTTGTCACCGATGCATTGCCCGTTTCGCTGATCGGCATGAATGCAAAACTCATGTGCCAGTATATTGAATTTGTGGCAGACCGTTTACTCGAAGCGCTCGGGTATCCTAAACTATACAACTCCACCAACCCGTTCGATTTCATGGAACAGATTTCCCTGCAGGGAAAAACCAACTTCTTCGAACAACGGGTGAGTGAATACAAAAAGGCTTCCGTCGGCCAGACGAAGGAAGAGAAGGAGTTTAAGCTCGACGAAGATTTTTAATGTTTCGGATTTAAAATTTCGGATCGTTCTGAAAACACATTCATCGTTTGAAATGGATTAATTATTAATGATACAACCCTCCCCACACCTATGTTTGTAGTAAAAAGAGACGGTCGCAAAGAATCCGTAAAATTTGATAAAGTAACTGCACGAATTCAGAAACTGGCTTATGGCCTTTCTGATCACGTGGACACCTTCAGCGTCGCTCAAAAAGTGATCGAGGGAATTTACGACGGCGTTACCACGTCGGACCTGGACAACCTGGCAGCGGAAATTGCGGCTTCCATGACTACGAAGCATCCTGACTTTGCCGTACTTGCTGCACGCATCGCCGTGAGCAACCTTCACAAGAATACCAAGAAGTCTTTCACCGAAACGATGAAAGATCTTTATGAATACATGGATCCGAAGACAGGCAAGCAGGCTCCTCTTATTGCCGACGACGTTTTTGAGATCATCTGGAAAAACAAAGATGTTCTTGACAGCACCATCATTTACGACCGGGATTTCGGTTATGATTATTTCGGGTTCAAGACGCTTGAAAAATCATACCTTCTTAAATTAAACGGGCAGGTAGCCGAACGTCCTCAACACATGATCATGCGTGTGGCTGTGGGTATCCATAAAGATGACCTTGATTCGGTGATCGAAACGTATAACCTGATGAGTGAACGCTGGTTCACGCATGCCACTCCTACTCTTTTCAATGCGGGAACACCGAAGCCGCAACTTTCTTCCTGCTTCCTTTTACAGATGGAGAACGACAGCATTGAAGGAATTTACAGCACGCTTAAAAACTGCGCGAAAATTTCGCAGAGTGCAGGCGGCATAGGTCTCAACATCCATAACATCCGTGCAACGGGTTCTTACATACGCGGCACCAACGGAACATCAAACGGCATCGTACCTATGTTGCGCGTTTACAATGATACGGCCCGTTATGTCGACCAGGGCGGTGGAAAAAGAAAAGGTTCATTTGCCATTTATCTTGAGCCATGGCATGCTGATGTTTTTGACTTCCTCGAACTGAAAAAAAATCATGGGAAAGAAGAACTGCGCGCGCGTGATTTGTTTTATGCGCTGTGGATTCCGGATCTTTTCATGAAACGCGTGGAAGAAGACGGCCAGTGGAGCCTCTTCTGCCCGAATGAAGCTCCCGGTCTTGCAGAATGTTACGGAGAAAAATTCAATGAACTGTATACCCGTTACGAGCAGGAAGGACGCGCACGTAAAACCATACAGGCGCAGGAACTCTGGTTTCACATTCTTGAATCGCAGATTGAAACAGGCACTCCATACATGCTTTACAAAGATGCCTGCAATGAGAAAAGTAACCAGAAAAATCTCGGCACCATCAAAAGCAGCAACCTGTGCACGGAGATTGTGGAGTACACGTCGGCAGATGAAATTGCTGTTTGCAACCTCGCCTCCATTGCCCTTCCGCGCTTTGTCATCAACAACCAGTTTGATCACCAGCGCCTGTTCGACATCACCTATGTCATTACAAAAAATCTGAATAAAGTCATCGACATCAACTATTATCCTGTTGAGGCGGCGCGCAAAAGTAATTTCCGCCACCGCCCGATTGGAATCGGAGTCCAGGGGCTTGCGGATGCTTTCATCCTCATGAGAATGCCTTTCGACAGTGAAGAAGCACGCCAACTGAACAAAGAAATTCATGAAACCATTTACTATGCTGCGATGACGGCCAGTAAAGATCTTGCGAAAATTAACGGGCATTACGAAACGTATGAAGGTTCACCGGTATCACAGGGAATTTTCCAGTACGACATGTGGAAGGTGACTCCAACTTCAAGATGGGAATGGGATGTGCTGAAAGAAGAAGTAAAAAAATATGGTGTGAGGAATTCCCTCCTGCTCGCTCCGATGCCGACTGCCAGCACTTCACAGATTCTTGGAAACAACGAGTGCTTCGAACCCTACACCAGCAACATTTATTCACGCAGGGTGCTGAGCGGCGAATTCACCATCGTCAACAAACACCTGCTGAAAGACCTGATGAAGCTCGGGTTGTGGAATGATCACATGAAAAATAAAATCATTGCTGCCAACGGTTCCATTCAGAACGTTCCGGAAATTCCACAGGACATCAAAGAGATTTACAAAACCGTCTGGGAAATCAAACAAAGATCCATCATCGACATGGCTGCCGACCGCGGCGCATTCATTTGCCAAAGCCAGTCGCTGAACCTGTTTATCCAGGATGCCAATTTCGCCAAGCTCACCAGCATGCATTTCTACGCTTGGAAAAAAGGATTGAAAACAGGAATGTATTACCTCCGTACCAAATCGGCGGTGGATGCCATCAAGTTTACGGTTGACCAAAGTGCTTTGAAAGAGCCGCAGGAATCCCTCTCCGGAATCCCTGCCGTGAGTTCGGTAAACAACGTCACCAAGGATGAAGCCTTTGAACAAATGGCCTGTTCGATCGATAACCCCGACAGTTGCGAAGCCTGCGGAAGTTGAGAGATTATTGATGTCAACAAAAAGTCAGGGATTATTAAATCTCTTTTTCCTTCCTGATAAATTTGCCGTTGCTATCAAAAATATAATCATTTCCGTTTACCTCGGCTTCAAACATTTTATTCCCGGCAGCATCTTTAATTATGCTTGCTTTTTTAATTGCTTGCTTGGGTTCAGTATTGCTCAGGTAGTCGAAAATTTCTCTTGGTAATTCATTTTCCGAAACCACAAATTCAAATTCAAGAATACTGCCCGTTGAATTAATTAATACAGACGTAGGAATTCCTGCGGCATTAAAACTTGCTTCATATTTACCCTTTTCTTTTTCCCATTTAACATCACTTTGATCAGGATACTTCTGGTATAATGCTTTCTTGACAGCAGCAGGAACTTTTGATTCATCCACGTGTTGTGCCTGAACGAAAAAGGTGATGCCGAGAACGGCGATGGTGAGGATTGCTTTTTTCATCTGTTTTATTTTTAGGTAAAGATAATAATTCCTTCAGATAAAATGAAAAATCAGATTTCTTAAACAGCAGTTTTTGAACCGGAAATACCAACCCTGCACTGAATGCCTGCCTTAAGGCAACAGGACATTTTTAAAATCCTTCAGGTAGGATTTCAGGATTGATTCATCCACGATGGCAACAGAATTACGGGTGGTCACGATACCGCCTTCTTTCTGAAGCAGTGAAAAAGTTCGGATGATTTCTTCCAGGGATGAACCGACAATGTCGGCATATTCCTGTCGCGAGAGGTTGACTTTAAGAAATTTCAGGTTTTCCTTTTTCTCAGCGCCATAAATGGAACGTATGGTCAGGATAGCCTCTGCCAGTTTTTGCTTAACCGTCATCTGGGAAAGCGAGCGGAGTTTGTATTCGGCACGTTTCAACTCATCCGCATAAAACAACATGAGGTTGAGTACCAGCGGAGGATTGTTATTGAGCGCTTCCAGGAATTCTTTATAAGGAATGAAACAACTGACCGTATCTTCAATGGCGGCTGCACTGATCGGGTACACCAAATGCTGACCAAAACCACGATGGCCGAAGATGTCTCCTTTGTCGGCAAACCTGACGATTTGTGTTCTTCCCTTCGGACCCGTATTGTAAATTTTTACTTTTCCTTTATAGATGAAATAAATTCCCGGAACGGAATCACCTTCGAGGAAAATTACCTGTCCCTTCGAATAACGGTTCGACATTTTTTTTTCGGACAGCGTCTTTTTCCATTCATCAGTGCAGTATTTGTTGATGAAACAATTTTTAGCACTGCAGGAAACACAAGATGGATTAATAAATTTCATTTCAAAATTTTATTTCCAGGCTTTTACAATCAATCCCGTTCCGGAAGCATGCCGGCCGTAAGTATCGAGGTAGTTTAATATAAATGAAACAGGATATGCCACGAGGTAATAAAATGGTAGCAGGATGAAAAACAGTTTAGACACGCCAAGCATCTGTATCGGGTACTTCATCGAAAGCCTCCATGAAATTTTTCCCGGGGTTCCATAGGAATAGCCCGCTTCGACTTTTGAAAATCCAGCCGAACGCAACTTGTCTTCTATTTCCCTGATGTTGTACCCATCGCGAACATGTTCTTCAATGAAAGAAGAATCATCATCACCATGAACATCGCTTCCACCCTGGTCGGACGGAGTTGAAATCAACAGCATCCCACCGGTTTTCATAGAAGCAAAAAAATTCCGGAACACCTGCACATCTTCAAGAATGTGTTCCATCACATCCACGGATAACACCAGGTCGTATGAATTTTCTTTTACAAATTTGGTGAGGTCAGCCACTTCAAATTTCACATCTGTAGCGCCGATTGATTTGAAAAAATTATTGCAGTCTTTCACTTGCTCCTCTTTCACATCCACCGAAAGAATTACGGAGTTTTTAAAATGACGAAACATCCAGTAGGAATATTGTCCGAATCCAGCCCCGGCATCGAGTATCTTCACCTGGCTGGCGCGGCCGGGCAAAGAATACCATGACCTCAGTTCACGGTGAACATGCCAGGAACGGAGCAGAAGCAGATCCAGCAACCTGTAAAAAGTTTTCCGGAGAAAAGGAGATTTATTGAATACATTTCCAAGTGAACGTTTGATCGGATCGTATTGCATAACTTAAATTTGATGATTTGAAAATTTGAAAATTTGAAAATGCAGGATGAAACCTCCATCATCAAATGTTCAGATGATCGAATTGGCTAATTGGAATCAGGAGGTTGCCTGGTTTCTTTCAGGAGTTTTTCAATTTTCTCCACATGATCCAGTGAATCATCAAGGAAAAATTTCAGTTCGGGAATAATCCGCGCCTGGTGCCGGATCCTTGAACCTAACTCTTTCCTGATCTCCCGGGTATGTTTTTCAATCTGCGAAAGAACGGATTTGCTTTCCTTCACACCGAAAACACTGATGTAAATTTTCGCTACACCGAGGTCCGGACTCACCTGTGCGCCGGTAACCGTTACGAAAGCTTTCCCAAAATAATTAAATCCTTCACGCTGAAAAATTTCGCCCATCTCCTTCTGTATCAACCGCGCATATTTATGTTGCCTCATGGAATCCATGGGGCGAAGGTAATGATTGAATATTGAATATTGAAGAATGTTTACCGGATAATGAAACCTGCACGGAATTTTTTGAGGCCTTTTCCGTTCCTGGTACTGCACGATTTAAATCGCGCCTAAATCTCATCACACGCACCTCACTTCTCAAATCTCAGTTATATTTGCCTCATGAAGAACTATCTCCGGCTTTTGAAATTTGTACTGGCTTACAAGGGTTATGCGGTGATGAACATTGTGTTTAATGTGTTATCCGTGATCTTCAGTCTCTTTTCTCTTACGATGGTGGTTCCGTTTCTGAATGTCCTCTTCAGCCAGCAAACCAGCTACCAGCAGTTGCCATGGAGCTTTTCCCCGAAAGCATTGTTGGGAAACTTTAATTATTTCCTCGCTCAGTTTATCACGCAACATGGAAAGGTAGAAGCACTCGAATTAATCGCCGGGTTGGTGGTGGTGATGTTTTTCCTCAAAAATTTATTTCGTTACCTCGCCATGTATTTCATTGCGCCGATCCGGAATGGCGTGGTGCGCGATTTGCGAAACAGGATGTATGAAAAAATCCTCTACCTGCCGCTGACGTATTTTTCAGAGGAACGGAAAGGTGACCTGATGGCCCGTATGACCAGCGATGTACAGGAAATTGAATGGAGCATCATGCAGTCGCTCGAAGTGATCTTCAGGGAACCGCTCACCGTGATTTTATTTCTTACCACCATGGTGCTGATGAGTGCCAAACTCTCCCTGTTCGTTTTTATCCTGTTGCCGCTGGCCGGGCTCATCATCGGGCAGATCGGGAAAAGTCTCCGGCGTACCTCAACAAAAAGCCAGGCCAAGATGGGCATGTTGCTTTCCAATATTGAAGAAACACTTGGCGGATTAAGAATCATCAAGGCTTTTACATCTGAAAATTTTGCCACCGAAAAATTTCACAAACTGAATGATGAATACAAACGGTTGATGATCCGCCTCTACCGGAAACGGGATCTGAGTTCACCGCTCAGTGAATTCCTCGGGACGGTGGTGCTGGTAACCGTCATGTATTTCGGCGGGAGACTCGTGTTTACAGACGCTTCCCTGGAGCCATCCGTATTCATTGCATTCATCGCCATCTTTTCACAACTCATTCCACCGGCTAAATCATTCACGGAAGCGTATTCAAATGTTCAGAAAGGATTGGCTTCGGCAGAACGCATCAACAAAATACTGGATGCCGAAATCACCATCCGTGATAAAGAAAATCCGTTGACGATTACTGACTTTAAAAAAGAGATTGAATACAAAAATGTTTCATTCCGGTATGTCAAAGGAGAAACGGGTTATATCCTGAAAGACGTCAACTTAAAAATCGAAAAAGGAAAAACGATTGCATTGGTCGGACAAAGCGGTTCAGGTAAAACAACACTGGCCGATCTCCTCCCTCGCTTTTATGATCTTGAACTTGGTGAAATCAAAATCGATGGTGAGAACATAAACGATTACCGGATCTCCGACCTGCGAAAGCTGATGGGAATTGTCACGCAGGAGAGTATTCTTTTCAACGATACCGTATTCAACAACATTGCTTTCGGAATGAAGGATGCAAGCGAAGAAGATGTGGTCACGGCTGCGAAGATTGCCAATGCTCATGATTTTATTTTACAAATGCCCAATGGTTATCAAACCAACATCGGTGACCGCGGAAATAAAATGAGCGGCGGACAACGGCAGCGCATCAGCATTGCCAGGGCCATTTTGAAAAATCCGCCCATCCTTATTCTGGACGAAGCCACTTCTGCGCTTGACACGGAAAGTGAACGACTGGTTCAGGATGCGCTGATGAAACTGATGCAAAACCGTACGACACTCGTCATTGCTCATCGACTGTCAACCATTCAGCATGCCGATGAAATCGTCGTGATGCAGAAAGGAGAAATTCTGGAACGCGGAAAACACCATGAACTTTTAGAAAAAGGAGGCGCCTATAAAAAGTTGTACGATCTCCAATCGTTCGTTTAACTTCCGGGTGAATAATTGAACGATGAGAATGAAACTGCAAACCCTTTATATTCGATAAAAAATTTCAATCCGTTTACATCTGCTCAGTTACTTAAATACTCAACCACATAAACACTTAAATACTCAACTACTCAACCACCCAGACCATGGACGAATTCATGAAAGCCGCCATCGATGAGGCACGCAAGGGATTACGTGAAGGTGGCATTCCTATCGGATCGGTGCTGGTAAAAGACGGGATGATCATTTCACGCGGACACAATCAACGGGTTCAGAAAAATGATCCAATGACGCATGCAGAAACCGATTGCCTTCGCAACGCCGGAAGAATCGGCAGTTACAAAGGAACTGTTTTGTATTCCACGCTCATGCCTTGTTACATGTGCGCGGGAACAGTTGTTCAGTTCAATATTAAAAAAGTAATCGTTGGAGAATCCCGGACATTTCCCGGTGCGGCGGATTTTATGAAACAACACGGCGTGGAAGTCATCAACCTGGATGATCCGGAATGCATCGGCATGATGGAAAAATTCATCCGTGAAAAACCGGAATTGTGGAACGAGGACATCGGGGAATGAGTCAACTTTAACTGAAGAATCATCCATAAACTCTCTTTTATTATCTTTACTGATCACAAATAATCAACAATGGAAACGATCTCATTAAAATATCCTGAAGTAAAAAATTATGTTGCCGGCCGGTTTATTCCGAATGGAAAAAAATCGATGGACGTGATAAGCCCAATCAATGGAAAAATAATTTCTACGGTTCCACTGTCATCACACGATGACCTGGATGAAGCCGTGAAAGCAGCTCAGAAAGCATTTCCGTCCTGGAGCGCCATCCCCATTAAAGAACGTGTGCAGGTTTTTTACCGTTATAAAACGCTGCTTGAAAAACACATGATGGAACTGGCCGAACTCGTTCGCGAAGAGAATGGAAAAACACTGGATGAAGCAAAAGCAGAAGTGGAAAAGAGCATCGAGCTGACTGAATTCGCCTGTTCACTTCCTCAACTGATTTCAGGCGAACTGCTGGAAGTCAGCAAAGGTGTGGAATGTCGCGTGGAACACAAACCGCTTGGTGTGGTAGCTTCCATCGCTCCGTTTAACTTTCCGAACATGGTTCCGCACTGGACGATTCCAAACGCGATTGCACTTGGAAACTGCATGATCTTAAAACCATCGGAACAGGTTCCGGTTTCATCCAACCGGATTGCTGAACTGCTGAAAGAAGCGGGATTACCTGATGGCGTTTTCAACATCGTGAACGGCGACAGGGAAATTGTAGAAGCCATCTGTGATCATCCCGGAATTGAAGCCGTTTCCTTTGTCGGTTCCACGAAGGTTGCCAAAATTGTTTACAAACGCGCCACATCAAACCTGAAACGTTGTGTTGCTTTGGGCGGTGCAAAAAATCATCTGATCGTGATGCCCGATGCGCACCCGGATATGACTGCTTCTAACGTAACCGCCAGCATGAGTGGTTGCGCCGGGCAGCGTTGCATGGCTGCTTCTGCGATGGTAGCCGTCGGCAACATCGATTCCATCATTCAGAAAATCTGTGATGAGGCAAAAAAAATTGTTCCGGGTAAAAATCTTGGAAGTGTGATCAGCAAAGAAGCCAAAGAACGAATCGAACGGTACATCACCGAAGCGGAAAAAGCCGGCGCTAAAATTTTAGTGGACGGAAGAAACCGGAAAGTGGAAGGAAATGAAAATGGTTTTTATGTGGGGCCAACGGTAATTGATTTTGTAACGCCCGACATGGCCATTGCGAAAGAAGAAGTGTTCGGGCCCGTATTAGCAATCATCAGGGCGAAGGATCTCGATGAAGCCATCGCCATTGAAAACAGTTCCGATTACGGAAACGCTGCATCTGTGTTTACACAAAGCGGCGGAATTGCACGCCAGGTGATGGAACGTGCCAGCGCCGGAATGATCGGCGTGAACGTAGGCGTTCCGGTTCCGCGTGAACCTTTTTCATTCGGTGGATGGAACGAAAGTAAATTCGGAGTGTGCGACATCACCGGGAAAAGTTCCATCGAGTTCTGGACGAAGTTGAAGAAGACCACGGTGAAATGGAATCCGGAAGGGAAGACGAATTGGATGAGTTGAATATGATTAGCTGATTCGTTGATTAGACAATTAGCTGATGAATGTTTCACCGATTGAATAAATGATTTTATTAATATAAAAACATTGGCTGATCATCGTATTGGCCAATCATCAAATCAGAAATTTATGGAAATAGAATTGTCAGTATCTGAAAAAGAAGAAATTTTAAAAAACAACCTGGAGTACACGGTTTTTTCGTGGAGCAAACAATCGGGGTTGAATCCGCTCAGCATCAAAGGAGCAAAAGGTGTTTATCTCTACGACCGGAGCGGAAGAAAGATCATTGATTTTTCTTCGCAGCTTATGAACATGAACATCGGTCACGGACATCCACGCGTGAAAGAAGCGGTGGACCGGCAAATGGAAGAAGTGAGTTTTGTTCACCCGGGAATGATCACCAAAGCACGCGGTGAACTGGGAAAAAAACTGGCGGAAATTACTCCCGGTACTCTGAAAAAAACTTTTTTTACGAATGCAGGCGCAGAAGCCATCGAGAATGCCATCAAGTTTGCACGGCTTTATACAGGCCGACATAAAATCATTTCGCTTTACCAGGGTTATCACGGTGCATCGTACGGCGCCATGTCTGTTGGCGGTGATCCAAGAAAAATTCCTCATGACAGCCAGCAGGCTCCGAATTTTATTCACGTCGAAAATCCGTACTTCTACCGTTGTCCGTGGAACAGCAAAACACAGGAAGAGTGTACCGAAAATGCCGTGGCACACATGGAACGCGTTATAAAATTTGAAGGTCCGCAGAATGTTGCAGCCATCCTGCTCGAAGGAGAAAGCGGATCGAGTGGTTGCATCAAATATCCTCCCGGTTACTGGAAACGTGTTCGCGAAATGGCGGATCGTTACGGCATACTTTTAATCTGCGATGAAGTGATGAGTGGTTTCGGCAGAACAGGAAAATGGTTTGGCGTGGATCATCACGATGTGGTTCCTGACATCATGTGTTTCGCGAAAGGACTTACCTGCGGATACATTCCGCTTGGAGGAATGATCATCAAAGAAGAAATCATCAGCGCATTCGATAACAAACCGCTTCCGCTCGGGCTCACGTATTCGGCGCATGCCGTGGCCTGTGCTGCAGCGAATGAAGTATTGAAAATTTATGAAGATGAAAATCTCATTGCGAATGCCGCCAACATGGGAGCTTACATGGAAAACCGTGTAGCAGAGATGATGCAGACACATCCGAGCATCGGCGATTACAGGAATACCGGCTTGCTTGGCTGCATTGAACTGGTGAAGAGCAGGAAGACAAAAGAACCGATGGCTCCGTGGAATGCTTCCCCGGCTGAAATGGAAGTCATGAATAAAGTTTCAGCCAAACTCAGCGAACTGGGTATGTTCACTTTTGTGAGATGGAACCATATTTTTACTGCCCCTCCTTTATGCATTACCAAAGATGAAATGGATGAAGGGCTGGATATTATTTCAAAAGGCATTGCCGTTGCGGACGAATTTTGCACTTGAAAAAATTATTTTTTTGAATTGACCTGTTCCGGCATTTCAAAAAATGATTTCATTTTTATAATTTTCTGCTGATCAGAAAAACATTTCTCCATGGAATGTTTGAAGTCGTAGAGATGAAAAAACTTTTTAAAACCTTTTTTATCATAAACCATGAACAAACTTATTCGCTTACCTGATGAACTCATCATCAGTAAAATTTATCTCATCCGCGGAATGAAGGTCATGATCGACCGTGATCTTGCTGAACTTTATGGTATCCAATCAAGACGCTTACGGGAACAGGTAAAAAGAAATTTAAAGAGATTTCCGGAAAATTTCATGTTTCAATTAACCGGAACGGAAGTCGATTTCATGGTGTCGCAAATTGCGACACCCTCCAAAATGCACTTAGGAGGCCACCTGCCTTATGCTTTTACCGAGCACGGAATTCTTATGCTTGCGAATGTATTGATTGGAAATTGGAGGTCGCAAAATGCGACCTCCAATTTAGCAAATCTCTGAATTTCCCTGTTCGGCTGTGCACCGAACTATATTTATTTTTTTAAGACATCTTCCATTACCCTGTTGAATCATCCAACAGGTGAAACCTTTTAAAACTACTCCAACATCATGAACAAACTTATTCGTTTACCCGATGAACTCATTGTCAGTAAAATTTATCTCCTGCGCGGAATGAAGGTCATGATCGATCGTGATCTTGCCGAATTATACGGAGTGGAAACCAAACGTCTCAAAGAGGCTGTCAAAAGGAATTTGGAAAGGTTCCCTGATGATTTTATGTTCGAAATGACTAAAGAGGAACTTGAGAATTGGAGGTCACAAAATGTGACCTCCAATTCCCTGAAAATGGGAATGCGTTACCTGCCCTATTGTTTTTCGGAACAGGGAGTCGCTATGCTTTCAAGTATACTGAAAAGCAGGTAAGCTATTGAAGTCAACATCCGGATCATCCGCATCTTTACAAAAAGGAGAGAAGTGCTGTCCACTCATAAAGACATTTTATTGAAGCTCGAACAACTGGAACGGAAATCAGATAAATACGATACTGATATTCAAAACATATTCAAGGTGCTCAAACAATTGCTGAATACTCCTCCACTACCACGAAAACGAATCGGGTTTAAATCTTGAAATGTAATTTTATGATCCAGGAGGAATTGAAAAAAGAAACACTAAATTGGTGGAGTCATTTCAGCCAGTCCAACTTTCATCGCTATGACCGACCAATCAAAAAAATCTTCTTCTCTCTACAGCGAAGACTTAGCTCCCGTTCCACCCGAAAAAAGAACCTGGAACACCTGGAATTATACAGCGCTCTGGATCAGCATGAGTTTGTGTATTCCTACGTACATGCTGGCAAGTTCACTCATCGAAGGCGGCATGAACTGGTGGGAAGCCATACTCACCATTTTTATCGGCAATACCATCGTGTTACTTCCCATGATTTTAAACGGTCATGCCGGGGCGAAATACGGAATTCCTTTTCCTGTTTTTGCCAGGGCAAGTTTCGGAGTACGCGGAGCAAATATTCCAGCCATGTTAAGAGCCATCGTGGCCTGCGGATGGTTTGGTATCCAGACATGGATCGGCGGATTCGCTCTTTACCAGATGTTCAGAGTTTGGTTTCCTGCTCTTGAAAATCTTCCACAGATTTTTCCGGCGTCATTCGGATTGCAAACCGGTCCCGCCATTACATTTTTTCTTTTCTGGCTGCTGAACATGTACGTGGTTTACCTCGGCGTGGAGAGCATCAAAAAACTTTTGGTGTTCAAAGCATTCTTCCTTCCTCTTGCAGCACTTGCTCTTTTGTTCTGGGCCATCTCTGCCGGACATGGCTTAGGACCCATCCTGGCTCAGCCATCTAAGTTTCACACCAACGCCGAATTCTGGAATTATTTTTTCCCGGGACTCACCGGCATGGTTGGCTTCTGGGCAACTCTCTCGCTGAACATTCCTGATTTTACACGCTATGCAAAAAGTCAGCGGGCACAAATCACCGGGCAGGCCATCGGGCTTCCGCCATCGATGACGTTGTTTTCATTCATCGGCGTGGTGGTAACCTCAGCGACTTTTATTATTTACGGAAAAACCATTTGGGACCCGCTGGTTCTTGCCGGGAAGTTTGAAAGCAAATTTCTCGTGAGCATCGCCATGATTGCCGTGGCCATTTCAACATTGGCAACAAACATCGCAGCCAACATCGTAAGCCCGGCCAATGATTTCGCCAATCTTTCTCCATCAAAAATAAATTTCAGAATGGGAGGTTACATCACCGGTATCATCGGTATTCTTATTTTTCCATGGAAACTTATCGCCGATCCGAACGGGTATATTTTCACATGGCTCATTGCCTATTCCAGTTTGCTCGGACCCGTCGGGGGAATACTGATTGCCGATTATTACTTCATCCGCAAACAAAAACTTGACGTGGATGATTTGTATTCTGCAACGGGACAATATTCCTACGGCAAAGGATTTAATAAATTTGCAATGATTGCCTTGCTGAGTGGTATCCTTCCCAATGTCCCGGGATTTTTAACCACCATCAAGGTAATGGATGTGGGAACGGTATATCCGTGGATTGCTCACCTATACAACTACGCATGGTTCACAGGCTTTTTTGTTTCATTCTTTGTTTATTACCTTAGCATGAGAAAAAAATGACCGGTTGTTTTTAAATCGAAAGATGAACACAACGGGTCATTGTGTCATTCCTTTTATCAATTAATTTCTGTATCACATGTCCATACTCATTAAGAACGGAAGAATCATTACTGCATCAGAAGATTACGTTGCAGACATCTTCATGGAAGGGGAAAAAATTTCTGTCATCGGAAAAAATTTAACGATGAAGGCTGATGAAACCATCGATGCAAAAGGAAATTTCATTTTCCCGGGCGGCATCGATCCGCATGTTCATCTCGACATGCCGTTCATGGGAACTTTTTCCAGCGACAATTATGAAACGGGCACACTGGCAGCCTTGCATGGCGGAACCACCATGGTGATCGATTTTGTTTTGCAGACACAGGGAAAATCGTTGCGTCATGCACTGGAGCAATGGCAGGGAAGATCGAACGGAAATTGTTACGGTGATTATTCCTTTCACATGGCCGTGACGGATTTCAATGATGAAACCAAAAAAGAAATTACAGAAATGGTGGAGAAGGAAGGCATCACTTCCTTTAAAACATTCATGGCATACAAAGGAGCGTTGATGATTGACGACCGGCAGATGGTCGGGCTGATGCAGGAAGTGAAAAAATGCGGAGGCATGGTCACCGTTCATGCCACCAACGGCGACATGATTGATTTTCTCGTTTCCAAACACCGCGCTGAAGGAAAACTTTCTCCGCTGTATCATTACCTCTCCCAACCCGAGATCACTGAAGCAGAAGCCACCGGCCGGTTTGCCGACATGGCGCATTACACAGGCGTTCCCGCTTATGTCGTTCACATGACCTGTGAAGGCGCGTTGAATCACATTCGCGATATAGAAAAAAGAAATCAAAAAGTGTTTGCTGAAACCTGCATCCAGTACCTCATCCTCGATGCATCTCTTTATGAAAAAGATTTTGATGGAGCGAAATGGGTGATGAGTCCGCCGTTGCGTGAGAAGAAAGACCAGGCAGCTTTGTGGGCCGGAATCAACCAGGGAACCGTGCAGGTGGTTGCCACCGATCATTGCCCGTTTAAATGGGAACAGAAAAAAATGGGTGAAAAAGATTTTTCAAAAATCCCGAACGGCCATCCTGCGATTGAAAACAGGATGGAATTATTATTCAGCGAAGGAGTGAACAAAGGAAAAATCTCGCTGAATAAATTTGTTGAAGTGAGTTCCACGAACTCCGCTAAAATATTCGGCATGTTTCCACGAAAGGGTTGTATCGCTGTCGGAAGCGATGCCGATCTCGTCATCTTCGACCCGAATGAAGAGCATGTCCTGTCAGCAAAAACCCATCACATGAACGTAGATTATTCAGGTTATGAAGGTTGGAAGCTGAAAGGGAAATGCAAGACCACCATTTTAAGAGGACAGGTTGCCGTTGACAATGGCTCCGTGAAAATAAAAAAAGGATACGGAGAGTTTATTAAGAGAAGCAAGATTACTGGGATCATTTAATCCGCTTATTACCATTTGATGCGAGCATAAGTCATTTTGAAAATTTTCACAGCGTGTCTGCAAATCAATTTTGAGAAATAAAATACTAATTTCACTCATTCGTACATTCGTATAAATTCGTATTTCGCAAATAAAAAATTATGGCAAGAAAAATCAAATCAGGTCTCATCCAGATGTCGCTTCCGAAAACGGAAGGCGAAGGAACCATTCAGGAAATTGTAGATGCGATGATCGCAAAACACATTCCTTACATCGAAGAAGCAGGAAAAAAAGGAGTGCAGATTCTCTGCCTCCAGGAAATTTTCAATACGCCGTATTTCTGTCCGGGGCAGGATAAGAAATGGTATGAGAGCGCTGAGCCGATTCCCGGGCCAACCGTGGAACTCATGCAATCGTATGCGAAAAAATACAACATGGTGATGATCGTCCCCATCTATGAAAAAGAACAGGCCGGCGTGTTGTACAATACGGCAGCGGTGATTGATGCCGATGGAACCTTGCTTGGCAAGTACAGGAAGAATCACATTCCTCATACTTCCGGTTTCTGGGAAAAATTTTTCTTCAAGCCGGGAAACCTTGGCTATCCTGTGTTCCAGACACGTTATGCAAAAATCGGCGTGTACATTTGTTACGATCGTCATTTCCCTGACGGTGCGAGGTGTTTAGGATTGAACGGAGCTGAAATCGTTTATAACCCATCGGCCACCGTCGCCGGACTTTCGCAATATTTATGGAAACTCGAACAGCCGGCACATGCCGCTGCTAATGGATATTTCATGGGCTGCATCAATCGTGTGGGCGAAGAAAAACCATGGAACCTCGGAAAGTTTTACGGCTCCTCTTATTTTGTGGATCCGCGCGGACAAATTTTTTCGCAGGCATCGGAAGACAAAGACGAACTGCTCATTGCCGAATTTGACCTCGACCTGATTGATGAAGTGCGTTCGACGTGGCAGTTTTTCCGCGACCGGAGACCGGAGACGTATGGGAAATTGGTAGAACTTTAAAGCGACGACAGTTAAAGTGTTTCATTGTTAAATTGTTCCATTGTTGAAATGCGATGCAAAAAAAATATTTACAACTCAACGATATCAATGCTTACAAAACCGCTTTTAACCTGAGCAATTTTGTTGGGGATGTAACAATCAAATGGGAAAATTTCGCGAAGATAACTGTAGGGGAACAATTTGTTACTGCGATGGATTCTGTTTCTGCAAATATTGCAGAAGGATTCGGAAGAGACTCTAAAAAGGATAAAATTAAGTTTTACAGATATCGCAGTGGATCTGTTAAGGAGTGTTTTGATTGGAATCAAAAATCGAAGGAGCAAAAATTATTATCTGCGGATGAATACAACCATATTTTCAGTCAACTGCAAAAATTTCCAAAAGAGATCAACCAGCTATTTCAGTACACGAATAGTAAATTAGCGATATTACCATTCAACAATTCAGCAATTCAACTATACAACAATTTATAATGTCAGAATACAACCCACCACACTCTGAAAAAGAATTCGAGGAGAACTTCGCTCAGCTGAAGCCATTGATGAGCCAGACAGAGGCGTACTACGAAAGTTCGCGCTGCCTGTTTTGTTACGATGCTCCCTGTGTGAATGCCTGCCCGACAGGTATTGACATTCCTCTTTTCATCCGCCAGATCAACTCAAAAAATGAATTCGGCGCAGCCAAAACCATTTACGATTCCAACTATTTCGGTTATGCCTGCGGAAAAGTCTGTCCGACAGAAGTGTTGTGCGAAGGAGCTTGCGTGTACAATCATTCCGATGTAAAAGCAATTGAGATCGGGCGGTTGCAGACATTTGCCACTTCCAAAGCCATTCAATCAAATAAAAAGTTGTATTCCTTTGCTAAACCAAACGGAAAAAAAATCGCCATCATCGGGGCCGGGCCGGCAGGAATCAGCTGCGCCTGCGAATTGCGGTGGATGGGTTTTGAAGTGGATGTGTTTGAAGCGAAAGAAAAACCATCCGGACTTACCGTTCACGGCGTGGCGCCGTATAAGATCACCAATGAAGAAGCGCTGAATGAAATGGCTTACCTCGAAAAACAATTCGGGTATAACGTTCAGTACAGCAAACGCATTTCAACAAAAGAAGACCTGGCTTCACTTGAAAATAAATACGACGCCATTTTCATCGGTATTGGTTTGGGAAAAACTTCTGAATTAAAAATCAAAGGAGAACATCTTGAACATGTTTTCGGGGCGGTTGAATTCGTTGAACAACTGAGGATGAATCACCACAAAATTCAGGTTCCGAAAAAAATAATCGTTCTTGGCGGCGGGAATACAGCCATGGATGCGGCCTCTGAGAGCGCACGCATGGGTGCGGAAAAAGTGATTCTCGCATACCGGAGAAGCAAAGAAGAAATGCCTGCCTATGATTTTGAATATGACCTCGCAAAAAGTGTCGGGGTGAAAGGGTTGTTCAATGTGACGCCTGTTGAAATTACCGGTAACGGAAAAGTTGCAGGAGTAATATTTGCACAGACACAAACCGTAAACGGGAAACTCGAAATTATAAAAGGTTCGGAATTTACGGAAGAGTGTGATGCCGTGATCAAAGCAACGGGACAATCCAAACAATCGGACTTGCTGAAACTGATTGACGGCTTGAACCTGCAACCGAACGGAACCATTTCGGTGAATGAACATTTTCAAACTTCCAACAAAAAATATTTCGCAGCAGGCGATGCCGTAAGCGGCGGAGAAGAAGTCGTGAATGCCGCCGCCAATGGAAAAAAAGCGGCGCGGGGAATCGGTAAATTAATTCTGGGATTTGAGTTTTGAAATCCTTACTTGAAAATCATCAAATCCTAAATCTCTAAATCCTAAATTCTTTAACTCTCAATTTACATCCATCACCACCAATGGCCAACCTCCACACCAACTTCGCAGGAATAAAATCTCCAAACCCGTTCTGGCTTGCTTCCGCACCTCCTACCAACAGCGGCTACCAGGTGATGAAAGCATTTGATGCCGGCTGGGGCGGCGCCGTCTGGAAAACACTGGGCGTTCCCGTCGTGAACGTGTCTTCGCGTTATGGCTCGCTGAATTACCGCGATACGCGCATGATGGGATTCAACAACATCGAGTTGATTACCGACCGTCCGTTAAAAGATAACTTACGTGAGATCGAAGAAGTAAAAAAACGTTTCCCCAACCACGCAGTGATTGCTTCCCTCATGGTAGAAACCCGCGAAGAGTGGCACCAGATCATGCAGGACGTCACCAATGCCGGCGCTGACGGCGTGGAACTGAATTTCGGTTGTCCGCATGGCATGTGCGAACGCGGAATGGGAAGTGCTGTCGGCCAGGAACCAAAAGTGCTGAAGACCATTGTCGGCTGGGTGAAAGAAGTGGCAAAAATTCCCGTCATCGTAAAACTCACTCCGAATATTTCCGACATCACACGCCCGGCACTGGCTGCCGTAGAAGGCGGCGGTGATGCCATTTCACTCATCAACACCATTCAAAGTGTGATTGGTGTTGACATCGACACCTTTGTTCCGTATCCCATGGTGGACGGCAAAAGTACCAATGGCGGTTACTGCGGACCGGCCGTGAAACCGATTGCGATGAACATGCTGAAGAATTGCGCGCAGCATCCCGGAATAAACATTCCGATTTCAGGAATCGGCGGCGTGGAGAACTGGAGAGATGCTGTTGAATTTATTTTACTCGGCGCATCTTCCGTACAGGTGTGTACAGCCGTGATGCATTACGGTTTTGGAATCATCCGCGAAATGGTTCTCGGGCTGGAACAATACATGGATGAAAAAGGTTTTAAAACCATTGATGATTTCCGCGGAAAAGCACTGAGCAATATTCTTCACTGGGAAGATCTGAACCTGAACTATAAAATCGTTGCCGACATCAGCCAGGATAAATGCATCGGCTGCCAGTTGTGTTATACGGCTTGTGAAGACGGCGCTCACCAGGCCATCAGCCTGCCGGAAGACCTGATGCAGCGCAAACCTCACATCATCGAAGAAAATTGTGTCGGTTGTAATTTGTGTTCACTCGTTTGCCCGGTGGAAGGCTGCATCACCATGAAACGCAAGGATGACGGCAAACAACATCTCACCTGGAAAGAGCGGACGCTGGAAGGAAATATTCCGAAAACGTTCAACGATGAATTAGCCGGCGGACTGCATCACTGGGTTCCGGAACCTATGGATGCGTTGAAGAAAACAAAACCGAAGCATTATAGCTTAAAAAGATGATTATTCTTTTGAAGTACTGAGTCAGTACTTATCTTATCAAGGTAACGGTTCCCTTAACAGTACGCATTTGCGAATTGCAGTCGATTGTCTGAACGATATAATAATAAATTCCTGTACTTGCGTCTGAAGAATTAATTTTTCCGTTCCACTTTTTTATTTGGTCGTTGCTTTCAAACACTTTTTTTCCCCACCGGTCATAGACGATCATCTTCTGGATATCTACAGCATCTCCCAATGAAAATTCATCGTTCTTTCCGTCACCGTTGGGAGTGAATACATTTGAATAACTGGTTATGCCATTCTCTTCCCTCTGTTTTACAGTGATCGTTTGTTGAGATGAACATCCTGCAAGATTAGCAGTAACGGAATAAATCCCTGCTGAAGTTTCCAAAACACTTTTTGTAGTGTCGCCGGTTGACCAAACATAACTGTCGGCCTGCGCTCCGCAGTCGAGAACAATAAAACTGTTTTGACAAATGAATGTATCCGATGGTAATGTGAAAACAGGTACGGGTTTAATGACAACCGTTTTCGTGATCTCAACAGGTGCAAGGCAGTTGAAGAGAATAGTAAGCTTCACAGTAAAAGTTCCATCTGTGTGGTATGAATGCGTAACATTTTGTCCCTGTACCGTTACACTGTCGCCCATGTTCCAGGAATATCCCGTAGCATTTTTCACGCTGTCAACTGCAAAATGCAATATATTATTTGCACAGCCGGTAGAATCGTACGTAACGTGTGTAGTTGGCTCATAAAAATAGCTTTCAATAAAATTCACAAAACTATCATTGGTTGAGTTGGGAAGAATGATGACACTGTCGGTATAATTGCATGCAAGCCCTGCAGCATTCGGGTTAGTAATCACTCCTATTTCCCGCCGTATGCTCCCATCCCATGCCACGTATATTTTTTTATCAGGGCCTATCTGCAGTTTAGCCCTCCAAGTAATATCGGTGGGGCCTGGATTAATGACTGTCTGTGATGAGAGGATAGCAGAAGCCGAACCGGCATTCATGTCATACTGATAAATATTTCCGCCTCTCATGCATATATATAACTTGCTGTTATCCGGTGAAAATGAAATGCCATCATATACATCGGAAAAAGGAAAATCAATGGGATTGGGGCCAACCATTCCTGTGCTGCGATCAAAATCAAATACCTGTACCCAGTGATCAGCGGCACTGCAGGCAAGTTTTTTTCCATCGGGTGAAAACTTATAACAACTCGGAGCTAAGTTGGTCGAATATACCATGCCTGTGTGAGAAATTACGGGCCCGGAAATACCGGACGATGTAATGAGATAAGAATGGAAAGCATCCGTCTGCCATTCATGAGAAACAATCCAGACATCGCAGTCATTGGAATGTCTTACTCCTGCTATTCGGTAATTATTCGTATATCCTGAATCAAGTAAAAGATGAATTTGACCAGGTTGCATTCCTCCCATACCATTATTTAAATTAATATTAATTACTGAATAAGTAATTCCACATAAATTTTTTCTATTGACAATAAATAAATAATAAATGGAATCATTTCCGGGCTGAGGAACAATTATGTTGGCAGTTTGGGCAATTCCACCATTAAGGTACGTTGAATCCATTACCTGAAA
This sequence comes from Bacteroidota bacterium, assembly GCA_026391945.1. GTDB lineage: Bacteria > Bacteroidota > Bacteroidia > AKYH767-A > 2013-40CM-41-45 > JAPLDA01. The sequence goes on from JAPLDA010000070.1 coordinate 58,824, forward strand.
ACTGCTATTATAAACCCGGCTTCCACCACCGTAGAATAACAAGTTTCCTGAATTTTTGCTGCAGATACATGCATTAAGAGGTGCATTGCCTCCAACTGAAGAAATTAGACCAGGGGGAGATGATGAATTAAAATCCAATCCATTATTATATCCAAATATCCATACGTTTGCTTCTTTCTGAGCATGAATAGTATGGATCGAGAAAACAACAAAAAAAATTGAAAGTAAAATTCGCATCTAATAATTTTCTTGCTAATAATAATTTTACAGTTTTGACAGCTTAGATGAAAAAACTATTTCATGGTTCTTATCCAGAATCTTCATAAAATATATTCCATTTGTTAAATTTGGACAAGTGCCCAAAAAAAGATTTTTTTGATTTATTGCAAAGTCTTCAAAAATTGTCCTACCCATAATATCAGTAATTGAAATGGTACATATATTATCGTTATCCTGATAAGCGTAAGGTAATTCAACGATCAAAAAATCATCAAATGGATTTGGGAATATTGTGAATGATGACGCAACATTTGGAGACTTTTCCGTTTTAAATGGATCAACAGAATAATAATTTTCAGTTTTATAATAAACATCATAAGCATGGTTACAACTATTAACATATTCGCAACAAAATGCAGCTAAAAAATCATTTGAATTAATAGCAAATCTTCCAGAAACAGAAGGTGCAAAATCATTGTTCCGCGTGCAATAATTAGCTACATAATAATCGGATGGGTAATAATTAGTCCCATAAATATATCCATCCCACTGAGTTCGAATTGCAATTACATCTTGCTGATCAATTAAAGCAAGGTTTCCGGCCAGGGTGTTTGAAGAATTATCAACAGTCCATAAGAAATAAAGATAGTCGGCTATGTAACTAACAACTGGTTCATAGTTCGGGATCATTGACATATCATAGGAAGAAGAACCTTGAAGAGAACCATTATTATAAACATAAGGAACGGTCGGTAAATTACTCATCCACTTAATAAATCCGTGAATTTCCTGAGTAGATGGGTTGTTGTTTGAATTTACTGCTTCAGCAACAACAGCCCAGTCCATGTAACTTAACCAGTTAGAGATACGATTAGAAGATATGCGCGGTTTAGAATAAACATATAGGCTACTGGAGTACTGCAATTCATAAATGGAAGAACCTGTTGATAAACTTCCGGATTCCACTGCACCCCAACCCTGAATTTCAACATTCACAGTGTTATCAGTACCATCATCAGAAATAAAAGTGTAATAAACATTATCAGCATTTACAGTGACATCCGGGTCATAAAAAGACAAATTATTACTTCCAGCATCCTGGAGAACAACTTCATTATAGTAATTTGGAGAATTGCCACTGCCACTTAGATCAACAACACATGAATAGATTGCGCCATACTGAGGAGAATCCTTCATCCAAACAATTGCAAAATAATCATTATCGTTGTTGTCTATTTTTGGACTCGCACCCGATTTAAACAATACCGTTGTATTATATAAATTATAACCATTATTCCATTGATAGGTCTCTGCAACAATGCTGTTCGAATTACCTAAATCCTCGTAAACAACTATCGCCCATCTCCCATCAGAGCTAAGGCTGACATCCGGATTAAAAGGCACGACCCCCGATATTCCATGGCCAAGCAAGACAGATCCTGTACTATGTCCATCATCCCAACCTAAACCCGGATAAGTTCCATCCCAAACAATTACTTTCATTGTATAATCTACGCTACTGGCAGTCCATTCTCGAAAATCATTGTTCGTGTGTTTAACATCAGTTGATCCACTATTTATTGGAGTTTCCGAGTAAGTTGCAATTGCAATTTGCGCATATGTACTCTCAGCAAAACCTATTATCAGAACAATAAATAAAATGACGAGTAAATTTTTATAATTATTTTTAGCTTCCATCGACTTAGTGGTTTAGTTTGTCTAATTAATTAAACAAAGAACGATGAATCAAAATTAATAGAATTTTAATCAAAAAAAAATATTTTACCATACATACCCTTAAGTCCAACATTTCCAATCAATATGAAAATATTTAAGATTGTTTCGATGAAAATTACAAAAAAGAAGCGATGATAAAAAAATATTCCGGGGAAAACCCTTTCCTATTTGTTTTCGCTCCTTTCATTTCCTGTTTTGTACTTTTTGGTGTCCCGGCAAATGCACAGAAACATTACGGGAAAATATTCCGCCAACTCAGCTGCCCCGAAAAACGCTGGGTGATCTTTCATCCCTTCGTTGCAAAGAAAGCGTATCGGCTCACGCAACAGGCAAGAACGGCGGCGAAGGAAATGGTAACGAATCATTTGCTCGACGATGATGAAAACGGCGGACAGGCAGATGCATTCCGTCATAGTTACTGGATGGCTTTGTTGTCGCAGCATATATGCTGGAGAAAAGCCATGCGTTTGGGAAAAGCTCATGAGAAAGGAAATTATCTTGACTTCAAAAAGAACAGGATGGAAGAAGGATCACTTCCGGATTCCGTTTCCGGCGCCATGGATCTGTATAACAACGAAATCGGCATCGCCATCAGCAGAAGAAACCATGGTTTCAATGAAAAAGATTTGATACAAGCGGTACGCGATTCCATTCTCGCCGGGAAAATGATCGTGATCCGTAAAAATAAAAAAGGTGAACCTTTGGATTGCGAGGGAAGAATCATTGAGTTGAAAAAATATCAGCATCAATGGAACATTCCAAAATGTTTGGTACATTCGGATTCCAAAGAGCCCTGATCTCATTTTCATTTTCTATCTTTGGATCGTTTAATTTCCATCCTTATGAAGTACCCCTCCATCGACAAAAAACTATTCATCCAGAACAGGAAAAAATTTGTTTCCCATCTGCATCCCGATTCCATCGCCATCTTCAACAGCAACGATGAAATGCCGAGGAATGGCGACGGCACATTTCCGTTTCGCCAGCATTCCGATTTGTTTTACCTCAGCGGCATCGACCAGGAACAAACCATTTTGGTGATGGCGCCGAATCATCCGCTTCCTGAATACCGTGAAGTGTTGTTCCTCCGCAAAACGAATGAACACATCGCCGTTTGGGAAGGACATAAATACACGAAGGAAGAAGCCCGCGAAGCATCCGGGATTCAGCATGTGTTCTGGGTGGAAGATTTTCAAACGATGCTGCCTGTGATGATGCATCATTCCACGCACGTGTACCTGAACCTGAATGAAAACGACCGGTTCTCCAACGAGGTTCCTTACCGTGAAGCGCGTTTTGCCGTTGAACTGAAAAACAAATATCCGAATCATCACTATGAGCGGTCGGCATTGATCATGGCAAAACTGCGTTCCATAAAATCGAAGGAAGAAGTGGAACTGATGCAAATAGCCTGTGACATCACCGACAAAGCCCTTCGAAGAGTTTTGCGTTTTGTGAAACCCGGAGTGATGGAATATGAAATTGAAGCGGAGATCACGCATGAGTTCATCCGCAACCGCGCCAACGGTCACGCCTACACACCGATCATTGCAAGCGGGGCAAACGCCTGCGTGTTGCATTACACCGACAACAACCTGGAATGCAAAGACGGAGATGTGATCCTGCTTGACTTCGGCGCCGAATACGCCAATTACGCTGCCGATCTCACACGCAGCATTCCGGTCAGCGGTAAATTCACGAAACGCCAGCGCGACGTGTACAACGCCGTGTTGCGCGTGATGCGTGCTGCCATCAAAATGCTGGTCGTTGGAAATACGATTCCGAAATACCACGAAGAAGTCGGCAAGGTGATGGAGCAGGAACTGATTGGCTTGGGTTTATTAAAAGCGGACGAAGTAAAAAAACAGGATCCGAAACAGCCGCTGTACAAAAAATATTTCATGCACGGCACTTCGCATTTTCTCGGCCTCGATGTTCATGACATCGGAAACCGCTACGAACCGATGCAGGCGGGAATGGTGTTTACCTGCGAACCCGGCATTTATATTCCGGAAGAAAACCTCGGCATCCGCATCGAGAACGACATTCTCCTCACCGCCAACGGACCTGTTGACCTGATGGCAAAAATTCCTGTGGAAGCGGATGAGATTGAAGAACTGATGGTTCGAAAAAACGTGGCTGTTTGAAAACGTGGCTGTTTGAATGAAATCACTTCTCCTGCATTACACCCGGTACAACCATTGGGCAAACCAGCGCATCTGTGATTACATGAAAGAATATGTAAACGATGAGCAGTCGGTAAAAGAAATCATCAGTAGTTTTTCTTCCGTGAGAAAAACTATTTTTCATACGTGGGATGCGCAGATTGTCTGGATTCACAGGATCAGGAAAGAAACTCCTCCTCCGTGGCCACCGACAAAAAGTTTCAGCGGGTCGTGGCATGAAGCACTAAAAGGATTTGTGGAAAGTTCTTTACCCTTCATCAAAGTGGTTGAACAATGTGATGAACACATGCTGTCGTCTGTTGTTTCGTTTCATGACATCAAAGGAAATCCTTTTTCGATGGCACTGTGCGACATCCTTCAGCATGTGGTGAACCACAGCACTTTTCACCGAGGACAAATCATCACGCAACTCCGGCAGCTTGGCTTTTCAGAATTCCCAAGAACGGATTACGTTGTTTTCAGGAGGGAATAAATTATTGTTTGATGAATTTTTTCGAATCCAAACACCACTGAAAGTATAAAACAATATCCTTTCATAAGCTACATTTCAAACAATCGTTTTTTCAATCCTGATTTTATCCATTTCGTATTTTAATACAGGAAAAGGTTTTACTTTTAAGGAATGAAAAACGAAGCCTGTTCCTTTAAATGTCCTGCCTGTATTGCTGATCCTTTGAGCAGGTTCCTGTTCGAAACGGTTAAGGGCCGGCAGGCAAATGGAATTCCGTCGAGTGTTTTATAAATCCTGATTTATCCATAACTATACATGTCTAAGAAACCATCCGACAACCTGCACCGCCTCATCCGGTCGATGAACAAACCGGAGAAAAGGTATTTCAAGATCTATGCATCGCGCCATTCCAGCGGCACCAACAATTACCTGAAGATCTTTGAAGCCCTCGACGGACAGGTGACCTACGACGAGGAAGTCCTCCTTAAAAAATTCAGCAAAGAATCTTTCATCAACAAATTCTCCATCGCCAAAGCACGGCTGTTCGATACCATCCTTCGCAGCCTCGACGCCTTTCATGCCAACAGTTCCATTGATGCCCAACTGAAACGGCAACTTCACTTTGCAGAAATCCTTTACAAGAAAAGTCTGTACGACCAGTGCGCGCGCATGCTTTCGATGGCGAGGAAACTGGCGAACAAACATGAAAAATATTCTTCCCTCAGCGAGATTTACCATTGGGAAAAAAAGCTGATTGAAAATTACAATTACTCCGGGCATTACGAGGAGCATCTTCAGCATCTTCTCGCCGAAGACCAGCGGATCGCCGAGCGCATCCGGAACTTCAATGATTACTGGAACATCAAAAGCCGTTTGTTTGTATTGCTGAATAAGCAGGGCAAGGTCAGGACCAAAGAAGAGCTGAAGAAATTCAAGAAGATCATCGACACCACTTTATTAAAGAAAGAAAGTAAAGCGCTTTCCACGGAAACGAAATACCTCTTCCATCACATCTACAGCGCTTTTTATTTCGGCACAGGCGATTACAGGAAAAGCTACATGCACCTGAAAAAAAATATTTCACTCATCGAATCCAACACCGAAATTTTCAAAGAGGAACCGAACCTGTATTTTTCATTGCTCACGAATACGATTTATGTATGCAGCCAACTGAAAAAGTACGACGAGGCTATGGAATTCATGAACAAACTGAAGGCCATTCCCGAAACCCTCGACACCAAAGGGAATGAAGACATGGAGATCAAATTATTTTCCAGCGCCTTCAGCATAGAAATCACCCTGTACATTACGCTGGGACAATTTGAGAAGGGAATACAACTGGTTCCAAAAATAGAAGCCGGACTTTCACGATATGAAGAAAAAATAAGCCCGGTGCGGAAAGCGTACTTCTATTTCAACATCGCCGTTTTGTACTTCGGTGCGGGAAAATATTCCGCATCGCTGAAATGGATTAACCGCCTGCTCAATGACTCCACCATCAACGAAAGCCAGGACATTCATTGCTTCGCGGAAATTTTCAACATCATCATCCACGTGGAACTGAACAGCCGCGACCTGCTTCCGTACGCCGTGAAATCGCTGCAACGGTATCTCAACTCACGGCACCGCGTGTATGAATTTGAAACCATCTTTTTGGAATTCATCAACAAGCTGAAAGACGCTACCATCAAAGAGGAACAGAAACTCTATAAAAAACTCCGCGATGATCTCCTGGCCATTTCAAAACACACGTTTGAGAAAACGGCCTTCGAATATTTTGACTTCATCTCCTGGGCTGAAAGCAAAATGGAAAATACTTCCTTCCGGAAAATCGTGGAACTGAAAGCCGGGAAATAATACCATTACTCAAAATAAAATAATCCGAAAATTTCAATAGTATTATGCCGATAGAGTAGCTGTTATAGTCCTAAAAGCCGATAGGCGCATTGGACTATTACAGATACCGTATCGGTATAACTTCCGGGTGTCATTGAGAAAGACAAAAGTATTCTCTTCCAAATAATCTTACTGAATTTTCGAAAACCGGAACTTCCTATTCCTGTTTTAACAAGGCATCCCATCCCTGCGCTTTCATCTTTACCATGTTCCCTGACTTATCAACGAGATGAACACCGGAATTTTTATCGGTGATGTGGCCGATGATGGAAATGTCCATGTGTGCGCGGAGTTTTTCATAATCGCTTTGCTGAATGGTAAAAAGCAATTCATAATCTTCTCCGCCGCTCAATGCACAAACCGTCGGATCGAGGTTGAACTCCCGTGCGCGTTCATACGTCTGAGGATCAATCGGAATTTTGTCTTCATAAATTTCAGCGCCGACACCTGACTGATAACAGATGTGAAGAATCTCGGAAGACAGTCCGTCGGAAATATCAATCATCGAAGTCGGCTTCACTTTCAACTCAGCAAGTTTTTCGATGACTTCCTTTCTTGCCTCAGGTTTCAATTGCCGTTCAAGAATGTAATCGTTGCCGCCAAGGTCGGGCTGAATGTTCGGGTTCTCCACAAAGATTCTTTTCTCCCGTTCAAGCAACTGAAGTCCCATGTAGGCTCCGCCGAGATCTCCGCTCACACAAATCAAATCATGTTCTTTTGCTCCGCTTCTGTAAACGAGTTCATCTTTATTCGCAACGCCGATGGCGGTGATGGAAATGATCAACCCGGATGTGGACGTAGTGGTATCTCCTCCGACCAAATCGATTTCATATTTATCGCAGGCCATTTTCATTCCTTCGTAAAGTTCTTCAATGGCTTCCAGCGAGAAGCGATTTGACAATGCGATGGCTACAATAATTTGTTTCGGTGTTGCATTCATGGCGTACACATCGGAAAGATTTACCGTCACCGATTTATACCCAAGATGTCTCAGCGGTTGGAAGGTCAGGTCGAAGTGAACTCCCTCTACCAGCATGTCGGTCGTCACCACAGTCATCTTGCCCTGGCTATCCAGAACAGCCGCATCATCACCGATTCCATGAACCGATTCGGGATTTTTCAATTCGATGGCTTTTGAAATATGTTCAATGAGTCCGAACTCCCCTAATGAACTCAGTTCAGTCCGATTTGTCTTGTTTTCAAACATTTATCTCAACTAGTTTATAAAATGAAACGGCAAAGGTAGAGGATTGATCGGGAATAGATTCCCTGGGAAGAAGAAACGGTAGTGTCTCTGTTTGATTTTTTGCGCGCAAAGACGTTAAGCTCGCTAAGGTTCCTTTGCGTTCTTGGCGCCTTTGCGAGAACAATTCCGAGGATTTTATTCAATGTGAGACATTATGGAAGAAACTAACGATGATCATTTGACTGAATGGCGATGTTTTTCATATCTTTGTCGCTGATTATAAGGAGAAAAGAAAATGATAACGGTAACAGAAAGAGCCAAAACAAAAGCGCTGAACATCATGCAGGAAGAAAAAAAACCTGCCGATGCATTCATTCGCGTGGGAGTTGAAGGCGGAGGATGTTCGGGCCTGACCTATAAATTAGAGTTCGACAACGTGATCCGCCCCGATGACAAGGTATTTGAAGACAAAGGGATGAAAATCGTTTGCGACAGAAAAAGTTTCCTCTACCTCGTTGGAACGGAACTGGATTTCACGGATGGTTTAAACGGCAAAGGATTCGCGTTTCATAACCCGAACGCAAACCGCACCTGTGGCTGCGGAGAGAGTTTCTCTGTTTAATTTTTTTTTGTCCATGTTTTAAATTTAGAATCAATCCAAATAAGATGTCGGAAGATTTAAAAATACTGAATGACCTGTCGCAGAACGAATACAAATACGGTTTCGTCAGCGACTTTGAAAGCGACAACGCCCCAAAAGGATTGAGCGAAGACATCGTCCGTTTCATTTCATTAAAGAAAAAAGAACCTGAGTGGCTGCTGGAGTGGCGGTTGAAAGCATACCGTCATTGGTTGTCATTGAAACAGGAAGAACCAACGTGGGCGAATATTCATCATCCGAAAATTGATTTCCAGGAGATCATTTATTATTCCGCGCCCAGGCCAAAGCCTGAACTGAAATCACTCGATGAACTCGATCCTGAAATCAAAGCGACATTCGATAAACTTGGAATCTCACTCGAAGAACAGAAACGTTTGTCCGGCGTGGCCGTGGATGCCGTGATCGACAGCGTATCCGTGAAGACAACGTTCCGTGAAGAGTTATCGAAACTCGGAATTATTTTTTGTTCGTTCAGTGAAGCCGTGCATGATTATCCTGATCTCATCAAAAAATACATCGGCTCTGTCGTGCCGATGACCGATAATTTTTATGCAGCGTTGAACAGCGCCGTTTTCAGCGACGGATCGTTCTGTTACATTCCGAAAGGCGTTCGTTGCCCGATGGAATTATCAACGTATTTCAGAATCAACTCAGCAGGAACCGGCCAGTTTGAAAGAACTTTAATTGTTGCGGATGAAGGAAGCTACGTCAGTTACCTCGAAGGTTGCACGGCTCCGATGCGCGATGAAAACCAGTTGCACGCTGCCGTGGTGGAAATTTACGCACACAAAAATGCGCAGGTAAAATATTCCACCGTTCAAAACTGGTATCCGGGAGATAAGAATGGCAAAGGTGGGATTTACAACTTTGTCACGAAGCGCGGAATTGCACATGAACATTCGAAGATCAGCTGGACACAGGTGGAGACGGGTAGTTCCATCACATGGAAATACCCAAGCGTTATCTTGAAGGGTGATTACTCGATCGGTGAATTTTATTCTGTCGCCGTAACGAATAACATGCAGCAGGCTGATACGGGAACGAAGATGATTCACCTGGGAAAAAATACAAAGAGCACAATCATCTCGAAAGGAATCAGCGGAGGGAAAAGTAACAACAGTTACCGTGGCTTAGTGAAGATCAATAAGAACGCTGATCATTCAAGAAACTTTTCGCAATGCGATTCCTTGTTACTCGGAGATCAGTGCGGAGCGCACACCTTTCCGTATCTCGAAGTACACAACAAATCAGCGAAGGTGGAACATGAAGCCACCACGAGTAAAGTCGGCGAAGACCAGATCTTTTATTGCAACCAGCGCGGCATCTCCACGGAAGATGCAGTCGGATTAATTGTGAACGGCTATTGCAAAGAAGTGTTCAACCAGCTGCCGATGGAATTTGCCGTGGAAGCGCAGAAACTGCTGGCGGTTTCATTGGAGGGAAGTGTGGGATGATGCAATCTTTGATTTCATCAGAATGAAAGAAAATAAATTCAAAAAAAACAGTAGCCAGGCACTGACTACACAACATGAAACAAGAATGTTATCAATAAAAAATTTAAAAGCCAGCATCGGCGAAAAACAAATTCTCAACGGCATCAACCTGGAAATAAAAGCCGGTGAAGTGCATGCCATCATGGGACCGAACGGTTCCGGCAAAAGCACGCTTGCATCGGTATTGTCGGGCAGAGATGTTTTCGATGTAACAGGCGGAGAAGTTCTTTTCGACGGAGAAAATATTCTTGACCTGTCGCCGGAAGACCGCGCCCGTAAAGGAATCTTCCTGGCGTTTCAATACCCGGTTGAAATTCCCGGAGTGAGCAATGCCAACTTTCTGAAAACGGCCGTGAATGAAATACGAAAATCAAAAGGACTTGAACCCCTTGACTCAAAAGATTTTCTGGTGATGATGAAAGAGAGAATGAAACTGGTTGAAATGGACAAAGCCATGACACAGCGCAGTGTGAACGAAGGTTTCAGCGGGGGAGAAAAAAAACGCAACGAAATTTTCCAGATGGCGATGCTGGAACCAAAACTCTGCATTCTCGACGAAACCGATTCGGGGCTTGACATTGATGCGTTGCGGATTGTCGCCAACGGAGTGAATGCACTACGTTCCAAAGAACGTTCGTTTGTCGTGATCACACATTACCAGCGGCTGCTGGATTACATCGTTCCGGATTTCGTTCACGTTCTGTACAACGGAAGAATTGTAAAAAGCGGAACCAAAGATCTTGCATTGGAACTGGAAGAAAAAGGGTACGACTGGATCAAAGAAATCAAAGCGGACGCTGTGGAATTTTCAAACAAATAAATTTTTACCGTGCAAAATTATTCAGAACAATACCGCTCGATGCCGGTGAAGGAATTTCCTGAGTTGCAGGAGAAAGCCATCTCTCATTTTAACCACCTTGGCTTCCCCGGGCAAAAAAATGAGGAATGGAAGTACACGAACATCTCCCCCATTCTTTCCAAAACTTTTTCTGACAGCATCCTCCCTGGCGGCATCACAAAAAATGAAATCCTGAAACGGTTTCCTTTTATCAGGGATGCCATATTCATCGTTGTTGAAAACGGTAGATGGAACCGGGAAGAATCCGAATTCAAAGACATTCCGCAGGGAATGAAAATCGGTTACGTCCGGGAAGAAAAAAACAATCCTTCCATTCAAAAACATTTTAATTCGTATGCTGATGTTCAGGATGATTCATTCGCCGCGCTGAACACGGCATTTTCAAACGACAGCCTGTTGATCCAGGTACTTCCGGGGTCCGTGATTGAGAAACCGGTTTTCATAATCCATGTGGCTTCTTCTGATGAGCAGGCCATCGTCATTCACAACCGGCTGCTGCTGGTGGCAGAAAAAAATTCCTCGGCAAAAATTTCGACTCTCTTTGTTTCTAAAACAGGTTCAGCCGAAACCTTCACCAATGCCATCCATGAAATTTTCGTCGGAGAAAATGCAAAACTTGAGTTTGACATTTTACAGAATGAAAATGAGAAATCGTTTCACATCTGCGGAACACATGTTCTTCAGTCAGCCAATTCGGTTTTCAGCATCAACACCGTTTCTGCAGGCGGAAAAATTGTGAAGAACAAACTTCACATCAAACTGAACGGGCAAAACGGAGAGAACCACATGCACGGCTTGTACGTTGCCAGCGACTCACAGTTGATCGACAACCACACGGCTGTTTACCATGCTGTCCCGCATTGCAACAGCAACCAGTTATACAAAGGGATCATCGGCGGCAAAGCGCACGGCGTTTTCAACGGAAAAATTTTCGTGGAAAAGGATGCACAAAAAACAAACGCCTACCAAAGCAATAAAAATATTTTACTGAGCAACGATGCCGTTGTAAATGCAAAACCTCAGCTGGAAATTTTCGCTGATGATGTAAAATGCTCCCATGGCGCCACAACCGGACAGATGGATGAGGAATCTCTCTTCTATCTTCGTTCCAGGGGCATCGGCGAAGAAAATGCAAAGTCTTTACTGAACATTGCTTTTGCCAATGATATCCTGAATGCCATTTCACTGGAAAGCTTCCGTGAATATCTTTCTTCACTCGTTGAAACAAAACTGAAAGACACCTTATCATGAGTTCTTCTGCATCAACGGGCACGAAAACAGTTTCCGGCTTCGACGTACAGGAAGCCAGGAAAATTTTTCCATTGCTTCACGTAACAGCACACAACAAACCGCTGATCTATTTTGACAATGCAGCGACTTCTCAGAAACCAGAAGTTGTGATCGATGCATTGTCAACATACTATTCCGAATACAATGCAAACATTCATCGCGGAGTTCACTTCCTTGCGCAAACCGCTTCACAGGCATACGATGAAGCAAGAATAAAAGTGCAGAAGTTCATTCATGCACAATCGGAAAGAGAAATTATTTTTACACGGGGAACTACCGAATCCATCAACCTCGTAGCATCAACATGGGGAAGAAAAAACATTTCCGAAGGCGACGAAATCATTCTTTCCGTGATGGAGCATCACAGCAACATCGTTCCCTGGCAGATGTTGTGTGAAGAACAGAAAGCGACACTCAAAATAATTCCCATGAATGATAACGGGGAATTGCTGTTGGAAGAATACAAAAAACTGATTTCTTCGAAAACCAAACTGGTGGCTGTGGTTCATGTTTCCAATTCACTTGGAACCATCAACCCGGTGAAAGAAATCATCCGCATTGCACATGAAAAAAACATTCCTGTCCTGGTCGACGGGGCGCAGGCGATTGCACATGATACGGTAGATGTGCAGGATCTTGACTGTGATTTTTATGCATTCTCCGGTCATAAAATGTTTGGGCCCACCGGCATCGGATGTTTGTACGGAAAACTGCATCTTCTTGAAAGCATGCCTCCCTACCAGGGCGGAGGAGAAATGATCCAGTCGGTTTCATTTGAGAAAACAACTTACAATGAAGTGCCTTTTAAATTCGAAGCAGGTACTCCGAATATTGCAGATGCAATCGCCTTGGGGACGGCTGTTGACTTCCTTAATTCCATCGACAGAAAATCCGCATCAGCATACGAACATGAACTGATGATTTACGCATCCGAAAAACTGAAACTCATTGATGGAGTCAAACTCATTGGTACTGCTGAAAACAAAACGAGTGTGGTTTCTTTTATCATTGAAGGAGTGAATGCCATGGATGCAGGAATGTACCTCGATACGCTGGGTATTGCTGTCCGCACAGGACATCATTGCACGGAACCGGTGATGAAACGACTCCATATACCGGGAACGATCCGGGCTTCGTTTATGTTTTACAACACAAAGGAAGAAGTTGATGTCATGATTGAAGGATTGAACAAAGCCATCAAACTCCTGAAAAAATAATTTAGCACGCTGCGCTCAACGGACTATGAAAACAATTGAAGAAACGGAAACTGAAATCACAGAAGAATTTGAACTCTTTGATGAATGGCCGGATAAATACCAATACATCATTGAGCTTGGTCAGAAACTTCCCCCTCTCGATGACCCATTCAAAACGGAAGAAAATAAAATAAAAGGCTGCCAGAGCAGCGTATGGCTGAATAGTTTTGAAAGAGAAGGAAAAATTATTTTTGAAGCTGACAGTGATTCCACATTTGTAAAAGGAGAAATCGCCTTATTGATCCGCGTACTTTCGGGGCAATCGCCGGAAGATATTTTGAAAACCGAACTTCCGTTCATTGACAAAATAGGACTGCGGCAGCACATCGCCGTGACAAGAGCAAACGGGCTGGCATCGATGATTAAACAAATGAAAACATTCGCGCTGGCCTTTCAAACCATCAACCGAAAACTTTAGACAGAAAATTTACCATGGAAGAAATCACAGCACTGGAAGAACGCGTGAAGGATGTACTGAAAACATGCTACGACCCGGAAATCCCGGTGAACATTTATGAACTCGGGTTGATCTATGAAGTGCGCGTGGAAGCAGGCAACGATGTTTTTGTAAAAATGACATTGACTTCGCCGGCCTGCCCTGTAGCCGAAACGCTACCCGTGGAAGTGGAACAAAAAATCAAAGAGATGCCGGATGTGAACAGCGCAAAAGTTGAAATCACTTTTAATCCTCCCTGGAATAAAGACATGATGAGCGAAGAGGCCAAGCTGGAATTGGGAATGTGGTAAGCATGTTACAAGACTGAATTCAAAGACACGATGGAAAAGGAAATCATCAACAAAGTGGATCAAAGCGGGTTGGTGCAGTTCGATCTCGAAGAATTGTACTGCGATGGTGAACGTGTTTTGTTTGACGTGAAAGATTGGTTGTTTGAAGAATTGATTCTGAAAGAAAAAGACTTCCGGGAACAGGTAAAAAATCACGACTGGTTGCAGTACCAAAATAAATTTGTGGCGCTGTCGTGTTCTGCCGATGCCATCGTTCCGACATGGGCATTTATGCTGGTGGCCTCCATGCTTGAACCGGTTTCAGCGAAAATTGTTTTTGGTGATTTAAAAAAACTGGAAGAAGAACTTTTTCAAGAACAGCTTCAAAAAATCAACTTTGAAAAATACCGTGATCAGCGGGTTGTCATCAAAGGATGTTCGAACGCAGCTGTTCCGGTGTCCGCTTATGTTGAATTGACGGCTGCGTTACGTCCTTTTGTGAAAAGCATCCTGTACGGCGAACCTTGTTCGACGGTACCGGTGTACAAGGTGGCTTCCGTCATTAAATAAGTTTTGACATTGGCAATGCCTCCCGGCAGATTCACTTTTTATTTATTGCTTATTCTTCATTCCTTTGCAAAAATTAAATCACCATGAACCTGGTTGAAAACCGATACAAAATAAACGGGACCGATGTCCTCGACGTCTGCCATGAATTCGGAACACCTCTGTATGTGTACGATGCTGACAAAATCATCTCTCAGTACAACCGGATGAAAAATGCCTTCAGCGGTGTGGATCTCCGGATCAAGTATGCAATGAAAGCGTTGTCGAATATTTCGATTTTAAAACTGTTCAAAAAAATCGGCGCCGGCCTTGATGTCGTTTCCATACAGGAAGCAATGATCGGGCTGAAGGCGGGCTTCCAGCCTTCACAAATCCTGTTCACACCGAATTGCGTTTCCATTGATGAAATAAAAATGGGTGTTGAACTCGGGCTCGTCATCAACATCGACAACATTTCCATCCTCGAACAATTCGGTCATGAATACGGTAACAAAGTTCCGTGCTGCATCCGCATGAATCCGCATATCACAGCCGGCGGGCATTCGCACATTCAAACCGGGCACATCGACTCCAAATTTGGCATTTCCATTTACCAGTTACGTCATGTCACACGAATCGTGGCGGCCAATAACATCCGTGTCATCGGGTTGCACATGCATTCCGGTTCCGACATCCTTGATTCAAGTGTTTTCATCCGCGGAGCTGAATTGCTGTTTGATGCTGCTGCCGAACATTTCAAAGAACTCGAGTTCATCGATTTCGGCAGTGGCTTCAAAGTCGCTTACAAAGAAGATGACATCACCACCGACATTGATGAATTGGGAAAAGAACTTTCGTCGCGCTTCAATGAATTCTGCAAACTCTACGGAAAAAAACTGCAACTTTGGTTTGAGCCCGGGAAGTTCATGGTGAGTGAATCGGGGTTTCTTTTAGTAAAGGTGAACATCATCAAGCAGACCATGGCCACTGTTTTTGTCGGAGTTGATTCCGGCCAGAACCATCTCATCCGCCCGATGTTTTACGATGCCTACCACCACATCCTCAACCTCTCCAATCCAAACGGTGTACAACGCGTTTACACGGTGGTTGGCTACATCTGCGAAACCGATACGTTTGCATGGGACAGGAAACTGAATGAAGTGAGGGAAGGAGATATTCTCGCCATTCAAAATGCAGGAGCCTATGGTTTTTCCATGAGCAATAACTACAACTCCCGCTTTCGCCCGGCCGAAGTGATGATTTACAATGGCAAAGCGCACCTCATCCGGAAGCGTGAAACCATTGATGATCTGCTGAAGAACCAGGTGGAGATGGAATTCTGAAATTCTGTCATCGTGCTACCATGAAACTAACTTTTCATTCTTGAAAACTAATCAGCGGAGCGTTGCGATTATTTTAGAATCGTTATTACATTCGCTTCCATTATGACTCAGCAGTCGGAACAGTTTTTAACCAATGCCGAAAATAAGGTGTTCGATCAGGAACACCGCCGGAAACTTTCTTTCAACATTTCCCAATACGACAAAAAAGTAACAGAGGGGAAAAATCAATTTGATGATTTGGAGTTAGCCAAACAGCGTGCATCCAACATCAAATGGCGTTCTGCTGAAGAGATGGAAAAATACCTCACTGAGTTTGAACTGAATTTTTCAAAACGCGGCGGAAAGGTCATCTGGGCACAGGATGCCGAAGAATGTATTTCCGAAATCAACCAGGTGATGAAACGGGTGAATGCCAGGATGGTGGTGAAATCAAAATCGATGACCACAGAAGAAGTCCACCTGAATGCTGCATTGGAAAAAGAAGGAATTGAATCCGTTGAAACGGATCTCGGGGAGTACATTGTCCAGTTGCGCAACGAACCTCCGTACCACATTGTAACGCCTGCGATGCATCTTTCGAAAGAAGATGTTGCCAAAACATTCAACGAGAAATTTTCGCTTCCGCTGGAAAGCACTCCGCAGGAAATTACTGCTTACGTAAGAAAAAAACTCCGGGAGAAATACCAGCAGGCCGAGGTCGGAATCACCGGCGCCAATTTTATCATTGCTGACATCGGCGGTATTGCCGTTACAGAGAATGAAGGAAATGCTTTGCTCAGTGTTGCTTTTCCAAAAGTTCACATTGTGATTGCAGGAATTGAAAAAATAATTCCTTCGCTGACTGATCTTGATTTATTCTGGACACTGCTTGCCACACACGGCACCGGACAAAATGTGACGGTGTACAATTCCATCATGACTGGTCCACGCCAGCCGGACGAAACCGACGGCCCTGAAGAAATGTATGTGATCCTTCTCGACAACGGGCGAACCAACCTGCTGTCAAAACAAAACCAGCGTCAGGCATTGTCATGTATCCGTTGCGGAGCTTGTTTGAACGGATGCCCGATTTACAAAGGCATTGGCGGCCATGCATACGGCTCTACGTACAGCGGACCGATCGGTTCGGTCATCACGCCGCACTATAACGGGATGAAAGAATTCAAACACCTCAGTTACGCATCCTCACTGTGCGGCAAATGCACGGAAGTTTGTCCTGTAAAAATAGATCTGCATAAACTACTTCTGTACAACCGTCATGAATCGGTGGAAGAAGGATTCACCGGCAAGTCGGAAAAATGGATTTACACCTTCTGGAAAAAAGCCATGCTCAAAAGAAGCCTGATGAATAAAGGCGGCGCCAAAGCGAAAAATTTTATTCTTCAGAATTTTTTCAGAAAGAACTGGGGAGAAAGAAGGGAGTTGCCAAAGGTTGCCGACAAATCTTTCAATGAACTCTGGAAGGAACGGATGAAAAATTAATTTGCATTTGAATTCGCTAAAAGAAAGACCGTGAAAAAATTTCACGGTCTTTCTTTTAGATATAATCAGCCTGATTTTTTACTCCCGGATCATTAAGGATGAGCCGTGAAGTAACCACTACCAACCGCATTTTCCATCAGAGAATAATCCGCTGATTCCACGATGCCGTCACCGGTAATGTCCTCTGGAGTATATCCGAAGAATCCATTGAGTACGGCAAAGTCCATCTGGCTGTAGTCACCTGATATTTCAGTCATGTTAAACCCGAAGGCTTGTCCCTGACCAATGGTGAAGTCATAGAGTGTTGTTCCGATCAGTGGAACTGTATTGGCACTCCAGGTTTCAATCGCACTGCGGTGGGTCACCTTGATGTAGTTGGTGTTTCCGCCGACAGCCGTGAATGGAATGGATACTGTTCCGTCAGTATGCATAACAGCAGTATGGCTTTCAATTGTGCTGGCAACCACATCAAACGTATTGACATACATGACGGAGTCAACCAGTGAAATCGTTACGGAGTCAGCATCATTTGGATCCAAAGACAAACCATTCACAAAGAGGCAACCACCATTGGCAAAATTATCCATTGGAGTAAGTGTTGCCGGGCTGGAATAATAACCCTGAATAAACATTTTTAAATTGAGTGTTACACCGCAAGTATTCACCGTCACATTCACCGGCTGAATGGTTGAGCATCCTGTTGCGGTAATAGTACCCTTGATGTAGTATGTACCACTTGCTGCAACTGCTGCAGGCGTACCGAGTGCTGATGTAGCACCGGCATCCGTCCAGTAGGTCAGCGTGATGCCGCCTGTAGAACCTGCAGTTACAGCAGGGTCAGTGATATCAACTGTTCCAGGTGAACAAACAGCAGCAGGATTAGTGATCACTACTGTCGGAGGTGTATTCACCGTCACCGTCACAGGTTGGATGGTGAAGCATCCTGTAGCAGGATCAGTACCCTTGATGTAGTACGTACCACTCACTGCAACTGCTGATGGAGTAGCGAGTGCTGTTGTAGCACCGGCATCTGTCCAATAGGTATAGGTTAATCCTGGAGTAGAACCTACAGTGACAAGAGGGTTGGTGATATCCACCGTTGCAGGTGAACATACTGCAGAAGGAGTAGTAACTAAAACGGTTGGAGCAGGATTTACAGTCAGGTTAATGGTTACCAAACTGTCACAACCATTCACCGTTGTGTAAAGATGAGAGTTCGCCCCGGCTACTGCCGTTCCGCCCCAAGGCAATGTAGGATAACTCTGGTTGTCACAAACAGTTAGATTGGAACTCTCGCTATAAGCAGTGTTAACAGTCAGGTGAACGGTAATCAAACTGTCGCAACCGGATATGGAACTGTAATGATGCGGATAATCGCCACCTGTTGATGTGGAACCGCCCCAAGGGAATGTATAACTCTGGTTGCTGCAGATAACAGGATTCAATGTTTGACTGTAAATCGGATTCACCGTTACGGAAGCGCTGGAAGAAATACTGCTGCAACCGGTGTATGAATTCGTTGCAACCACATGATAGGTAACCGTACCTAAACCGAGTGTTGATGGAGTAACTGCACCCGGACTTTGCGTTGTTGAAGTATATCCGGCAGGCGTTGACGTCCATGAGAACGACATCGGGTTGTTGAAGTTGATTGTCCAGCTGTTGATGAATCCTGTATCCAACGGCTGATTATCAGAAACCCACAATTTCCATGTACCGTTTGGATTAACGCCATTGAATGCACTGAATGCAGCGGTAGCTGTTACTGCCGTATCGGGTTTGAATGTTCCGGTAAACGGCGACGAAGAAAGCGCCGTTACAGCAGATGGTGAGAATACGGTATTCGTGAAATTAGCACCAAGACCTTTACGACTTGAAAGAGTCAGGTACCGATCAAATCACCATCATACGTATGAGTGAGGCTGTTAATTTTTACGCTTGCAATTTGTCCGTTTACCAGGCTGCTTGTATTCAATCCTGAAACAGCAATGGAAGAAGTAACAGGAACTATTCCAAGAGCGACACTGCTGTCAGGAATTGCCACCGGAGTTGCATTCGTCAAACTTACCGTTGCAGATGTAGTACCTGTTGTGCTCAGGTTCACCGTTGATCCCTCGCAAACTGTTGAAGCAGAAATAACAGCGGTATCGTTAATGGCTGTCGGTTGTGTTAAGGTAGCACTTGCTGTTGCTGTGCAACTGTTCGCATCCGTTACTGTTACAGTATAAGTTCCGGCAACAAGGCTGCTCGCCGTTGCTGTTGTTTGTACAGGCGACGAATTCCATGAATAACCCAATGTACCGGTACCGCCTGAAGCCAGTGCGGTTGCACTTCCGTTGCTGGTACCAAAACAACTTGGATTCGTAGTGGAAGTGATAGAAACTGACGGGCTTGGATTAACCTGGATCACAACAGGAGAAGAAGTTGACTTACAACCATTGCTTCCCGTCGCAGTTACAGAATACGTTCCACTTGCCAGCGCCAATATTGATTTGGTCGTCTCGCTGTTAGGAGACCATACATTCGCAGTGAGGATGTTGGAAGTCAAACGCACTCCTGCCGTTCCGCAAATGGTTGTCGGACCTGTTACAGCAATATTTACTGTAGAACTGATACCCGTGAGCTTCACATCATCCACACGGAATGAGGTAGTGCTGTTTTTGGAAAAACGGATTCTCAGGTTGGCAGTTGCCGGAATGCCGCCAATCTTAATCAGAGTCCATAAGTTAGCAGCACCAGGCTGAGTGAATGACAACGGAGAATAGGTTGTTCCATCCGTGCTTGTTTCAACCGTCATTGCATTGAGCAAATCTGTTCTTAACAATCCGAATGAAAGTGTATCGGTCGCATAACCCTGTGTATTAATTCCTGAGATGATAAAGTTTTTATCATTTCCACCTGAAGTTCCGAAGAACACATTGCCTGATCCGCTGGCACCTAAATATCCGGATGAAACAGTAGTC
>JAPLDA010000057.1 GCA_026391945.1 Bacteroidota bacterium
GAACTTTCACCCTTGAGCCTTTTAAATGGCTCAGGGCGAAAGTTCCGCTGAGAAGCGTAATCTTTGGATTGTCTATGTCTAAAAACTACACTCACCTCAGCGTTGAGCAAAGGTATCAAATTGAAGTTCTCATTAAAGCTGGAAAGAAGCAATATGAGATAGCAGGAATACTTGGTAAGTCAAAATCCTGCATCAGCCGGGAACTGAAAAGAAGTATTCCATTGAGGGGCCAAGGTGCCTTTGAGTATCAGGCTGAAAATGCTCAACGAAAAACACAGCTGCGGCATAAAATGAAACCGAAGCGGAAAGTATTTGACGACTCGATGAAACGGTTTTGTAAAGATAAACTTATCATCGAGCGCTGGAGTCCGGAACTGATTAGCCATGAAGGCAAGAAAGAATATGAGCACTTCATCAGTCATGAATGGATTTATCAATGGATATGGAAATGCAAACACGGTAATCGAAAAGAGGATAAGGAAGAAAAGCAGTTATACCGTTATCTGAAACATGGTCGCAGACATCGAAAGCGAGGCAATCACAGAGATAATCGGGGAACTATTCCAAACCGTGTCTCCATTGAGCAAAGACCTAAAATAGTGAACAAGAGAAAAAGAATTGGTGATATAGAAGTTGACCTGATGATTGGAAAAAACCATCAGAGCGCATTGCTGGTAAGTCTGGACAGAGCTACTCTCCATACACAATTACGATTGCTTAAATCAAAAAACAGCTATGCCGTAAAAGAGACCTTGAAAAATATGTACAAAGGTGGCTGGGTAAAAACATTTACTTTTGACAACGACCAGGCATTTACCAACCATCTGGAAATTGCAAACAAGTATTCTGCGAAAACATTCTTCACCAGACCATATACTTCACAGGATAAAGGTTCAGTTGAAAATCGAATCGGTCAGATTAGAAGATTCTTACCCAAGAAAACCGACCTGAATCAAATCACGCATCAACAAGTATTCAGTATCCAAACTAAAATCAATAACAGACCAATTAGGAAATTTAAGTACAAAACAGCTAATCAAGTCTTCTCAGAAAAAGTTGCACTTATTAGTTGAACTTACAATGTGTTAATTTGAAAATGAAGAAAGAAGGGTTTATTATTCCTTATTCAATATCCAGTTTTAATAAATGAAAATGTATGGCCTCTTCAAAAAATAAATCCGGTAAGAAAAAAGGAGCACTTGATTTTAATTCAGGTTGGAGCCTCTTCAAAAAATAAATCCGGTAAGAAAAAAGGAGCACTTGATTTTAATTCAGGTTGGAAGTACGCTCCTGCGCCTGAAAGCAAGGATCATATCCAGTTGAAAAACCGTTACGATCTTTTCATCAACGGAAAATTTACGGAGCCGGAATCAGGAAAATATTTTGATACCATCAGCCCTTCCACAGAAAAAAAACTCGCTGAAGTTGCGGAGGCGAATTCAAACGATGTTGACAAAGCAGTGAACGCTGCGCGGCATGCCTACGAAAAAACCTGGAGCCGGATGCCGGCAAAGGAACGCGGCAAATACATGTACCGCATCGCCCGCATCATGCAGGAACGTGCGCGTGAACTCGCCGTGATTGAAAGCATGGACGGAGGAAAACCGATTCGTGAATCACGCGACATCGATATTCCATTAGCTGCCGCTCACTTTTTCTATTATGCAGGATGGGCTGATAAAATGGATTATTCAACTCCGGGAGCGAAAACAAAATCACTCGGAGTCGCTGGGCAAATCATTCCGTGG
Source organism: Bacteroidota bacterium (assembly GCA_026391945.1). Taxonomy (GTDB): domain Bacteria; phylum Bacteroidota; class Bacteroidia; order AKYH767-A; family 2013-40CM-41-45; genus JAPLDA01. The sequence continues at coordinate 1,749 of JAPLDA010000057.1, forward strand.
AACTTTCCTTTGCTGATGGCTGCATGGAAAATTGCGCCTGCTTTAGCTGCGGGAAATACAGTAGTATTAAAACCGGCAGAAACCACTCCGCTTACTGCCATGAAACTGGCGGAGATCATCCAGGAAGCCGGACTTCCGGATGGTGTCGTGAACATCATCACCGGTGCCGGTGCTACCGGCGCTGCCATCGTGAATCATCCCGGCATCAACAAAATTGCCTTTACCGGTTCAACAGAAGTAGGAAAGATCATTCAGAAAGCGCTGGCCGGCACGAATAAAAAATACACGCTTGAACTCGGCGGAAAAGCTGCCAACATTATTTTCGAAGATGCCGCCATCGACCAGGCCGTGGAAGGAATTGTGAACGGAATATTTTTTAACCAGGGACATGTGTGTTGCGCTGGTTCGCGCCTGTTCGTGCAGGAAAGTGTTGCTGATGTCGTGATTCGTAAATTAAAGGACAGGATGGAAACGCTGATCGTCGGTGATCCGCTTGATAAAAATACTGACATCGGCGCCATCAATTCAAAAGACCAACTTGAGAAAATTAAAAAGTATGTGAAGATCGGAATCCATGAAGGCGGTGTGTGTTACCAGTCGTCTTGCTCTGTTCCGTCGAAAGGATTTTTTTACAGGCCGACTTTGTTTACCAATGTTTCACAGTCGTCACGCATCGTGCAGGAAGAAATTTTCGGGCCGGTGTTAAGCATTCAAACATTCAGAACCGTGGAAGAAGTGATTGAGAAAGCAAACAACATTCCGTATGGTTTAAGTGGTGGCGTGTGGACGGATAAGGGTTCGAAAATTTTCAAAGTCACTTCGCAACTCCGCGCCGGTGTGATCTGGGCGAATACGTACAACAAATTCGACCCGACTTCTCCGTTCGGTGGTTACAAAGAAAGCGGTATGGGCCGCGAGGGCGGACTTCATGGCCTGATGCCTTACCTCGAAGTCATTCATTAAAGAATTTTAATTCAGAAAAAAATGGATTCAACTGAATCAAAAACAAAAACAACCACCGGAACAAATGGTGCTTCCGAAAACGGACATTCCGCCGGCAAAAAAAGCGAACGGCTCGAAGTGCTGAAGACGTATAAATTATTTGTTGACGGAAAATTTCCACGCACCGAATCAGGCCGGTATTACATTCTGAAGGACAAGAATGGAAAATCAGTTGCGAACATCTGCCAGGGTTCGAGAAAAGATTTTCGTGATGCCGTTGTGGCTGCACGAAAAGCGCAACCATCGTGGGCAGGCAAGAGTGCATACAACAAAGGACAAATTTTGTATCGCATTGCCGAAATGCTCGAAGGAAGAAAAGCGCAGTTCGTTGCGGAGTTAATGCAACAGGGATCAACACAGTCGCAGGCAGAAAACGAAGTGAATGTATCCGTCGACCGTTTGGTGTATTATGCAGGATGGAGCGACAAGTACCAGCAGGTTTTTTCTTCGGTGAATCCTGTGGAATCCTCTCATTTTAATTTTTCATTACCGGAAGCGATGGGAGTCATCGCTGTTTTATCTCCTGAAAACTACAGTTTGATCGGACTTGTTTCCACGCTGGCTCCGGCTATTGTCGGTGGAAATACTGTTGTGATGCTGGCTTCTAATCAAAAACCTTTATGCGCCATTACCCTGGGAGAAGTCATTCATTCGAGTGATGTTCCGGCCGGCGTGGTGAACATTCTTACCGGTGTACGTTCAGAACTCATCGCACCTTTTTCCAATCACATGGATGTGAATGCCTGTGTGTATTGCGGTGATGATATGGAAGAAATAAAAAAAGTCCAGGAGAATGCTTCGCTGAACGTGAAACGTGTGGTGAACCTGAAGAAGGATGACTGGATGAAGGAAGAGTCGCAACATCCTTACCGCATCATGGATTTGCAGGAAATCAAGACGACCTGGCACCCGGTTGGTATTTAAAATTTTTGTTTGAGGATAGTTTCTACCGATACGGTATCTGTAATAGCCCAATTCGCCTATCGGCTGTTGGACTATAACAGCTACTCTATCGGCATGATACCAAAGAAATATCAGGATTATTTTATTTTGAGTCATGGTATTATTAATTTGCGGCTGAAAGCAGTTCACGCGATGAAATGATCAGCCGTATTTTTCATAGATATAAAAACGATCAACAGTTCAGGGAAACCATCCGGAGCAGTTTTTCTTCGCTCGTGATCCGCTTCGCCGGTGTCTTCACAGGCTTTCTCGCAACCGTCATCACCACAAGATACTATGGTGCCGATGCATTGGGAATCGTCGCCATCTGTCTTGCCATTCTTAGCTTCGCCGTCATTTTCGGAAAACTTGGCTTTGATGTTTCGCTGATGCGTTACATCGCTGACTTCGGTTCGAAAAAAAATTATCCGGCCGTAAAGGGGGTTTTTCTAAAAGCGATGGTGGTGATTGTTCCGTTGTCGGTTGCCATTACGATCGTATTATTTTATTCTTCTCATTTCATTGCCGGAAAAATATTTCACAAGGAGCAACTGGAAAAGGTCATCCGTTACAATTCGTTATTCGTGTTGCCGCTGGTGCTGATGCTCGTTTGTTCGGAGAGCATCCGCGGACTGAAAAAAATAAATGCCTATACCTTTTTCCAGACGACAGGAGTTTCAACACTGGCCACCATTTTACTTCTTGTCTTTATTTTCATTGACCGCGGAAACCACATTCCTGCCTACATCCAGTTTGTCTGCATTTCGCTGGTGGCCGCATGGAGCCTATTTTCTTTTCTCCGCTTCAGTAAGTTCACCCGGCATGCTGCTTCAACGGAACTTTCGATCGGTGATCTCGTGAAAAAATCTTCACCGGTTTTTATTTCCACGCTCATGCAATTGCTGATGTCGTGGGCAGGAACACTGATCCTCGCTGCGTATGTTCCGGAATCGGAAGTTGGTATTTACAGTGCCCTGGTTCGCATATCCACGTTCACGAACATCACGATTCTTGCGGTGAACAGCGGCATGATGCCGAAGTTTGCCATCGCTCATGCTTCCGGCAACAACGAAGAGTTGAAGCATCTCGCCAAAAGCGCCGTTCGTATTATTTTTTATTCCGCCCTCCCGATTTTTATCGTGCTGTTTGCATTTCCAGGGCTTGTCTTAAATTTATTCGGAAAAGATTTCAGCGGGCATGAAACTCCGTTGTACATGTTGCTCTTCGGACAACTGTTCGTGGTGTTTGCAGGATTGCCTGCGCAAATCCTCAACATGACCGACAGGCAACATGTGCTCCGGAATATTTCCGTGATTGCCGCCTGCTGCAACATCCTGTTTTGTTTTCTGTTGATTCCATCTTACGGCATTGCCGGGGCCTGCATCGCACAGGTGGTGGGGATGGTGGTGTGGAATGTGATGTGTATCGTAATGGTGAACCGGATATTTAAGATCTGGTCTTTTTTTCATTTTGATTTTCTGAAAAAATAATTTTCTTTTTTTTAAAACCTACTCTCTCCACAATGCCTAAAGTTGGTTATCTTTCGACTGTCTTTCAGATCGGCCAATGAAAAAGCAATTACGCAGGATTTTTTTAGTATTCACTATTCACTATTCACTATTCAATTTTTTCACTGTCTCGGCCCAGGAATCACTCTTCCCGCTTAACCGCGACCTCAATACCCGTATCGAAAGTTTTTACGAAAGAGATTCAATGCATTTGCACACAGCTCTGAAACCTTTACTGGCTGCTGAGCTGCGGAAAACCATTCCGCTGGATTCGATCCAGTCACCGATTGTGAAGGACGGTAAGTTCAACCGTACGTGGACGGGAAGAAAACTCCGCAGGGAACATTTGTTGTCTATTGACAAAGATGATCTGAAACTTTCCGTTGATCCTGTTTTTAATTTCCAGGTCGGAAGAGACAACGTCGAAAAAAAGAATGTGTATGTAAATACCAAAGGGTTGCTGATACAAGGCACGGTGAATGATCAATTTTATTTCTACACCGGCTTCCATGAAAACCAGGCGAACTATGTGAATTATGTGGATGCTGTGATCAACGTCGACTCCGTTGTTCCGGGACAAGGCAAAACAAAATTTTTGGAAAACGGAAAAGGGTATGACTTCAGCCAGTCGTACGGCGGAATCGGTTATGTCGCCAACAGGCATTTTGATTTTCAACTGGCCACCGACAAACTATTTATCGGTGAAGGGTATCGTTCCCTGTTGCTTTCTGATAACAGCTACAACTTTCCATTCTTAAAAATCAACGCCACGTTCTGGAAGTTCCGTTACACAGTCATTTACGCCGTGATGCAGGATCTGATCCCGGGACGAAATGAAGATGTCGGCTATCAAAAAAAATATGCAACGTTTCATTACCTCGATGTGAACATCGGCAAGCGTGAAAAACTCAGCGCCGGTTTATTCGAAGCAGTCATCTGGAAACACGACCCTTCGCGTGGCTTCGAACTGAATTACCTGAACCCTGTTCTGTTCCTACGGCCGGTGGAGAATTCCCTGAACTCACCCGATAACGAACTGCTCGGCTTCAACCTGAAGTATCGTCTTAATCCCAAAAATATTTTGTACGGACAACTCATGCTCGATGAATTTCTTTTGCATGAAGTGATCAAAGGAAACGGCTGGTGGGGAAACAAACAGGCCTTCCAGCTCGGTTACAAATCGTTTCATCTCTTCGGTGTAAAAAATCTCAACATGCAAAGTGAATTTAATTTCGTGCGGCCTTACACGTATTCGCACCGCACCACCGGACAGAACTACGCACAGTACAACGAAGCGCTGGCTCACCCGATGGGAGCGAATTTTTACGAGTCGGTTTCTTTCGTGAATTACCGCTGGAAAAATTTCTTTGTGGAAGTCAAATACCTGTATACACAGAAAGGAATTGATTTCATGAACTCAAATGACGGCGGCAATATTTTTCTCAGCTACGATACACATCCGTTTGAATACGGAAATAAATTGTTGCAGGGCGTACTCACCACCACCACCTATAAAGACATCAGCTTTTCTTATTTAGTAAATCCCGTCACGAATTTCAGGATTGAGGCAGGAGTGAGCGACAGGAATTACAAAAACAATTTTTCAAATGTGCATACGGAGTTTTTTTATTTCGGAATCAGGACGGCACTGGAGAATTATTATTTTGATTTTTGAAAAACGGTTCTCACTGATCAAAAAGAGTTCCCTTTGCAGGGGCTGTTTTCCCGAGATGCTTGTACGCAAGTTCAGTGGCTTCACGCCCGCGCGGAGTGCGCATGAGGTAACCTTCCTGGATTAAAAAAGGTTCATACACTTCTTCAATGGTTCCGGCTTCTTCACCAACGGCAGTAGCAATTGTCGTCATGCCGACAGGGCCGCCTTTGAATTTTTCGATGATGGCAAGAAGAATTTTATTATCCATTTCATCCAGTCCGTACTTATCGACATGAAGTGCGGAAAGCGCGATGTGAGAAATGTCGAGATCGATCACACCGCTGCCTTTGATTTGTGCAAAGTCGCGGACTCTTCGCAGCAACGCATTGGCGATACGTGGAGTGCCGCGGCTTCTTCGCGCAATTTCCGCCGCCGCATTGTCATGGATTTCGATCCGGAGAATATCCGATGATCGCTTAATGATCTTCTGTAACAATTTTGAATCGTAATATTCAAGCCGCGAATTGATTCCGAAACGTGCACGCAGAGGGGCGGTGAGCAAACCCGAACGCGTGGTGGCGCCGATGAGTGTAAAAGGATTTATCTTGATCTGGACTGAGCGGGCATTCGGACCGGTTTCAATCATGATGTCGATTTTGTAATCTTCCATCGCTGAATAAAGATATTCTTCCACGACAGGACTGAGCCGGTGAATTTCATCAATGAAGAGAACGTCGTTCGGTTCCAACCCGGTGAGCAGGCCGGCAAGGTCGCCGGGTTTGTCAATCACAGGACCTGAAGTCGTGCGGATGCTTACGCCTAATTCATTGGCAAGAATATATGCCAGCGTGGTTTTCCCGAGTCCGGGAGGGCCATGCAGCAACACATGATCAAGCGATTCATCACGCTTGCGGGCGGCTTCTACAAAGACTTTCAGGTTGTCGATGACTTTTTCCTGTCCTGAAAAATCTTCAAAGCCCTGCGGGCGAAGTACTTTATCAAGTTCTTTTTCGGCGGCAGTAAACTGGCTGTCAGAAGGGTCTGTATTTGGATTCGGCATTCGGACAAAAATAGTTTATTCAAATGTACGATTTAACAGGGATTTCATTTCTTCTCAACAGGTTTAACAAAATATTCTGAATCATGCTCTCTCTTTACTCAAATCAACTATTTTTGTCGCTCTTAAATTGATCCTCCTATGAAATTTGAACTGAGTGAAGAACATCTCATGATCCAGAAAGCTGCGCGCGATTTTGCGCAGAATGAATTGAAGGCCGGTGTCATTGAACGCGATGAACACCAGAAGTTTCCGAAAGAACAGGTGAAGATGATGGGAGAACTTGGCTTCCTCGGAATGATGGTCAGCCCGCAATACGGTGGAGGAGGAATGGATACCATTTCCTACGTTCTCGCCATGGAAGAAATTTCCAAGATAGATGCATCTGCTTCCGTCGTGATGTCGGTGAATAATTCGCTCGTCTGCTGGGGTCTTGAAGCCTACGGAACGGAAGAGCAGAAACAGAAATATCTTGTGCCTCTCGCCAAAGGAGAAATCATCGGTGCATTTTGTTTGTCGGAGCCGGAAGCGGGTTCCGATGCGACATCCCAGCACACAACAGCCATCGACAAAGGAGATCATTACCTGTTGAACGGAACGAAGAACTGGATCACCAATGGCGGAACCGCTTCGGTTTACCTCGTGATGGCGCAAACCGATGCCGCCAAAGGTTCAAGAGGAATCAATGCATTGATTGTAGAAAAAGGAACGCCTGGATTTACCGTCGGGCCGAAAGAAAATAAACTGGGAATCCGCGGCAGCGATACGCATTCACTTATGTTCACCGATGTAAAAGTTCCGAAAGAAAACCGCATCGGCGAAGATGGATTCGGATTTAAGTTCGCCATGAAAACGCTCACTGGCGGACGAATCGGCATTGCTTCGCAGGCGTTGGGAATTGCAAGCGGCGCGTATGAACTCGCACTCGCTTATTCCAAAGAAAGAAAAGCATTCGGCAAAACGATTTCACAACACCAGGCCATCCAGTTTAAACTTGCCGACATGGCCACTGAAATTGATGCAGCGCGTTTGCTCTGCATGAAAGCAGCATGGCTGAAAGATCAGCAGCAGGATTACGGCGTGGCGGCTGCGATGGCGAAAGTGTTTGCTTCACGTGTGGCGATGGAAGTGACGGTGGAAGCCGTGCAGGTTCATGGCGGCTATGGATACGTAAAAGAATTTCATGTGGAGCGCCTCATGCGTGACGCCAAGATCACCCAGATTTACGAAGGAACTACCGAGGTTCAGAAGATCGTCATCTCAAGATCGATCCTGGCGTAATTTTTTTTTGAGCGATCCATTCTGTCTTTGATTTGCCTTCGTTCCCGCTGTCCGGTCACCGCCTGCGCGGTTCCCTTCCATCGGGGCTAATCACGCATTTTCGTTTTTCATCGGTACAACTGCGCGGCAAATCGTTTAGCACATTTTTACCTGATTTCTTTCATTTTATTTGCCGGTAATTTTTACATTTGCCATGCAAGATCTCTTTGTATTCTTTACTGAAATGATAAAACCTTTTAATTTTTCGATGCATGATAAACGTCACATCTTTTAAAAGCCCTGTATTTGCTGATTGTACGGGCGATTTGTACCTTCGTCTTACAAGTCATCCCCCTTTGACTTGATGAATCAACTGCGTTCGGCTGAACAACGGTTAAATTAAAACGTAGTAATTTTTACACGTAGATAAAATAACAGATTTTTTTTCTATCCAACATAATTCATAACCATTAAAAACCAATTCACATGAATCCATTTTTCAAACATCAAACCCGTTTATCTTTTTTTACTTTTTTATTTTTCATGATTTCAATTCAGTTGCATGCTCAGCAAGCAGGCAAATCATTCTGGAAAGAAAAATCTGAAAATAAAATTAACCGTTCAGCAGAACGTGCCGTGAAACCTTCGGCCTACCGCACACTCAGCCTCGATGTTCCTTCCATGAAAAAATTATTGAAGCGTGCTCCTAAAGAAGCACCCGAAGGAGTTGTCACCGGCCAGGGAATCAAGGTGAATGTCCCGATGCCCGACGGAACCATGCAACGATTCAACATGGTGGAAACGGAAGTGATGCATCCTGATTTGGCAAGAGCTTATCCGTTCATTAAAACATATTCAGGCCAGGGGATCGATGATCCGACAGCCCTAGCCCGTTTTGATGTCACGCAGTTTGGTTTTCATTCGATGATCATGTCTCCGAAGGGAATGATGTTCATCGAACCATACACACTTGGTAACACAGGGGATTACATTTGTTATGACAAAAAACATTCGCGTGCTGCAGGAAATTTTATTTGCGAAACGGACAGTTTGCTGGCGCAGCAGTTTACGAACCAGGTCAACCATTCAGCGCAGAGAAGTTCAGGAACACAACTCCGGACGTATCGCCTGGCGCTTGCCTGTACCGGTGAATATGCTGCCTATTACGGTGGAACAAAATCAGGAGCACTGGCTGGAATTGTCACATCCATCAACCGTTGCGACGGCGTGTATGAACAGGAAGTCGGGATCAGGATGGTTCTCATTCCGAATGATACACTCATCATCTACACCAATGCCGCCACCGATCCATACACCAATACAAACGGAAGTACCATGCTTGGACAGAACCAGACTACCTGCGACGGCGTCATCGGTTCGGCCAACTATGACATAGGCCACGTATTCAGCACCGGCGGCGGAGGTGTTGCTTATCTCGGTTGTGTATGCGGATCAAGCAAAGCCGGCGGTGTAACTGGTTCTGGTGCGCCAATCGGTGATGCTTATGACATTGATTACGTTGTGCATGAAATGGGTCACCAGTTCGGAGCCAATCATACCTTCAACAGTACAACAGGTTCCTGCGGCGGTGGGAACAGGAGTGCCGGCACCGCTTATGAACCGGGAAGCGGAATCACCATCATGGCGTATGCAGGAATTTGCGGAGCCGATAATTTAGATCCGCACAGCATTGCCTATTTTCATACAGTCAGCTTCGACGAAATCAATACGTATTCCACAACGGGAAATGGAAATACCTGCCCGGTGACTACCAGTTCAGGAAATACGGCTCCTGTTGTTACGAGCATGGGATACAATTGCTCCATTCCCATTTCAACACCATTTATGCTGACCGGTTCCGGCTCTGATGCAAACGGAGATCCCATCACTTATTCATGGGAAGAATTTGATTTAGGAACTGCCGGTGCCTGGAATGCAAACCCGGGCGATGCACCTTTGTTCCGGCCATTTTCTCCTGTATCATCAGGGTACAGAACGTTTCCTCAGTTGTCGGACATTATTAATAACACAACAACCATTGGAGAAATTCTTCCCACTCTTGCACGCACGATGCATTTCAGGTTAACCGTAAGAGACAATAAAATGGGTGGAGGAGGAGTGATGCACCCGGATACTACGGTGTCGGTTGCTGTTGTGAATAGCGGCGGCGCGTTTGCAGTGACTGCTCCCAACACCGCTGTCACCTGGGGAACGGGAACCATTCAAACCGTTACATGGACGGTGAACGGAACTACGAATACACCGATCAGTTGCGCCAACGTAAAAATATCATTGTCAACGGATGGAGGCTATACATTTCCCACCGTTCTTCTGGCCAGTACTCCGAACGACGGAACAGAAAACGTGGTGGTTCCGAATGCCCCGACTACGCAGGCGAGAATCAAGGTGGAGGCGGTCGGAAATATTTTCTTCGATATGTCGAATGTGAATTTTACGATCACACTTTCATCGGCCGTATTAACTACGATCACCACTTCTGCCTTATCCACCAACAGTTATTGCGCTGGAAACGCCGTGAATGTTCCGTTCGCCGTGGATGGCCCTGCGAATGCAGGAAATATTTTCACAGCACAACTGTCCAATGCAGCAGGTTCATTTTCTTCACCCGTAAACATCGGAACATTAGCAGCCACGTCTGGAGGAACCATTGCAGCTACGATTCCCGGCGGAACAGCGGTGGGATCAGGCTATCGAATTCGTGTGATCAGTTCCAACCCTGTTGTTACAGGCTCGGATAACGGGAGCAACGTATCTGTTTTCAATACTCCGGGCGCGGCAGGAATCATCACCGGTACAGCAACGGTTTGCCAGGGACAAACCGGAGTGGTTTATTCTGTTGCTGCCGTTGTGAATGCTACAGGTTACTCCTGGACATTGCCTGCAGGCGGCAGTATCACAGCAGGTACGAATACCAATTCGATCACCGTCAGTTATTCGGCATCAGCATCATCAGGAAACGTTTCAGTGTATGGATTGAATGCGGGCTGTAACGGAAGTTCATCGCCGGCGTTTGCAGTGACGGTGAATTCACTTCCGCTCGCTGCCGGAAGTATTACCGGCACAGCAAGTGTTTGTCAGAACCAGGCAGGCGTTGTTTACAGTGTTCCTGTTATTTCCGGGGCAACGGGTTATAACTGGACGCTGCCATCAGGAACTTCGATTACAGCCGGTACGAATACCAACAGCATCACCGTGAGTTTTTCATCCGGTGCCGTTTCAGGAAATGTGACGGTTGCAGGAAGCAATACCTGCGGAAGCGGAACAGCATCTAATTTTGCAGTGTCAGTAAGTCCGGCTCCTGCTGCAGCCGTGGTGACTGCCGGCGGATCAACAACTTTTTGTTCTGGTGGTTCTGTCAGTCTTAGTTTCACAGCCGGTTCCGGAATTTCTTATCAATGGAGAAAAGACGGTGTGAATATTTCAGGAGCGACTACATCGCCCTATACAGCCACTGTTGCCGGCAGTTACGATGTGGTGAGTACGTCATCTTCCATCAGTCAGCAAACGTTCAGCAACAACACACCAGTTAAAATTCCCGATAATACCTGTACCAATCCTGCCATTGATTCCATCACGGTGTCCGGTTATTCCGGAACGGTGAGTTCTTCCGGCATCACCGTAAAAATAAACATCACGCATACCTGGGATGGCGACCTCGACATGATCCTCGAAGCACCCAATGGAAATAAACTCGGCTTGTGTTACAAAGTCGGAAGCAGCGGTGACAATTTCACGAATACAATTTTCTCGGATGCCGGTGCCACCGTGACGCCTTCTACCGGCGCTCCTTATACGAATACTTACAAACCATGGGCGAGTACGTTTACTGGTTGCGTAACTTCCACAATTACTTCTTTCGCTTCCATTGCCGGCGGAACGATCAACCCAAATGGAATATGGAAACTTCATGTGCACGATGGCGCGGCCTCTGATACCGGAAGAGTTCAGAACTGGTCGATCACATTTCCTTTTCACCTGCTTCCGGTGTTGAAGGAAGTTCTGTGATCATCACCGGTTCTAATTACAGTACCGTAACGTCAGTGAAGTTCAATGGAACAAGCGCTGCATTCATCATAAACAATTCAGGGCAGGTGACGGCAACCGTTCCTGTTGGAGCGACAACGGGTTTGATCTCGGTTACCAATCCATGCGGAACCGTGAGCAGCGCATCTTCTTTTACCGTGACTCCTTCTTCAGTAACTCTGAATCTGAAAGTTTATATCGAAGGGTTTTATCTTTCAGGAGGGCTGATGGCGGCCGTGGCTGATCCGGTCGGTCATCCGGCTTTATGCGATACCTTTACTATCGAATTGCATAACGCGGCATCACCTTATGGTGTTGCGCAGAGTGTAAGCGGACCGATTGCCACCAATGGGCTGGGAAGTTTTGTATATCCATCAGCAGTCACCGGTAACTCCTATTATGTTGTGATCAGGCATCGCAATGCACTGGAGACCTGGAGTAAGAACCCCGTGTTATTCAATGCATCCACCATCAGTCTCGATTTGACAAGTCCGTGATGGAGCCGGATCTTCAGTATCTTTAATCCTTCAAGACCAAGGAACCCTATGAAAAAAAGTATCCGTTCGCTATTTTTGATTTCCTGCTTGTTTCTTTTTTCAATAAGCCATGCTCAGCAGGTAAAAAAAATTTCTCCCAAAAAGAATCCGCAAAAACCTGCCTGGATTAAAATGATCGATGATCCCGCCGCTAATTATTTTGAAGCGGTGAAAGCCTATGATGCCTACTGGAAACATCATGTAAAACCTGTGGATGAAGAAGAACTGATGGGTGAAGGGAAAGAAGCTGTTTCTGAAAACGAGCGTGAGAAGGACAAGGAAAAAAAATTATCGCCTGCAGAAAAGAATGAACAGGATCTCCTGCGTTATCAATGCAAACGGTTTGAGAACTGGCAACGGGAAGTGTTTCCTTTTGTGCAACCCGACGGAAGAATCCTTTCGCAGGATGAGCGAAATAAAATCTGGAACGATCAGCAGGAACAATTGAAAAAACAGGAGGGGAAATAATGAAAAAAATTCTCCTCACTGTTTTTCTTATTTACATAGCTCTCATCAGCCAACAGGCAAATGGTCAGAATGCCAGCTGGAGTGCCATCGCACCAACCTATTTTCCGACGAATGTAAGCGGGCAGATACATGGTATCAGCCGTGTGAGCCAGATGAAATTCCATCCTTCCAACTCGCAAAAAATGTATGCGGTGAGCGCACGCGGCGGATTGTTTACCACGTCTGATGGCGGCGCCAACTGGACCGTCGCTCCCGGAACTGATTTCATGCCGTATGCACGTCTGGCTTCTGTTTGTGTGGATTATACCAACGACCAGGTTATATACCTCGGCACTGGCGACCATAATTATTATTATACAGGAAGCGGTGTGTGGAAATCAACGAATGGCGGAACTACATTTGTTCAGCAAACCATGGGGAATTTCCTGGTGGTTGAAATGATCATGGATCCCGTGGATCACAATGTGATTGTCGCGGCCACCAGCAGCGGTATTTATAAAACCCTGAACGGCGGAACCACCTGGACATTGAAAACCGCTGCACGAACATTCGATGATTTGAAACAGAAGACTCCTTCATCGCGCACCTTGTATGCAACCACCACCGACTCCGCTTTTTTTCGTTCCGCTGATTTCGGCGATACATGGATGCAGATCAACAGCGGAATCGTGCTGCCTGCAGGATTTACAAGCGGGAACGGATGCAGGGTGGCCGTAACTCCTGCCGATACCAACGTCGTGTACCTTGGCATGGTGGTGAACGGAGGAACGATCTATAAGTCGACGAACGGTGGAACATCTTTCTCTGCAATCAAAACCGCGGCATCACCTTACCTTACTTATTATTCAAATGTTTCGACATCATCCTCGCAGGGCGATTATAATTTTGCCATTGGTGCCGACCGTGCCAATGCGAATATCCTGTATCTCGTCGCACACAACGTATGGAAATCAACCGATGGCGGAGTGAACTGGACGCAGATGACCAACTGGTGGCTGCAGGTTCATACCGACATGCACCAGGTGATCACGAGTCCGTACGACAATTCCAAACTCTATAATATGAACGACGGCGGCGTGTGGCTGAGTACCGATGGCGGCACGAACTGGACTCCTAAAAGCGACGGACTTTACGGGTATGAAATTTATCACGGTAACTGCAGTCCGAAACGCAAGGACATGATCAGCATCGGTACACAGGATAACGGAGAACTGTATTATGCCAATACAGGAACCGGCTGGTTCTGCAACCGCGGCGGTGACTGGGGTTCTCAATGTGATTTTGATTACCGGACCAACAGCTCCATGGTTTATTATTATGGAAACAACAAGAGAAGACTGGTGAACGGAAGCGATGCAACGTATAATCTTCCTGCTGCTGTTACACTTTTACAGGGACTCGCTTTTCACCGTTCCAACCCTGACCTCGCATTTGTCGGTGATACTTCTGTTTACCGGACAACGAATTTAAGTGCAGCCTCACCGACCTGGACGTCGATTGTAAACCTGAATAAAAAAATCATGGCCATGCATTCTTCATTCGCCGATGCGAATGTATTGTATGTGATTACGAGCGACGGTTTCATTTACGTTTCTGCCAATGCGTTGAGTGCAACACCGACCTTCACTTCGTATGCTCTGCCATCGGCATCCAGCAGCACGGCAACCATTACGACCATCGCCAGTGCTTCGAACATCGTCTATATCACCATCAACAACAAAGTGTACCGGTCGTCCAGCAGCGGATCTTCCTGGACGAATATCACCTACAACCTTCCTTCTGTTAATCATGTAAAGATTCTTGCAGATGAGTATTTCCCGGTGAATGAACTGGTGTTTGTTGCGAGTAACAATACCGTTTATTATAAAACCGGTTCCATGGTTACGTGGAACCTGTACAATGCAAATCTTCCTTCGCGCCCGACCGTTACTGACCTGTCTATTTTCAATGACGGAACTTCGAATTCTGCTCTGAGGGTTGCTATATATGGAAGGGGAATGTGGGAAACATCCATCACCAACCTGCGTTCGTTGACTGCCTTGTTCACGGCGGATAATACTGCTCCGTGTGCGGGAACTCCCGTTCACTTCACGGATAACTCCACCGGGAGCGTGACTTCATGGAGTTGGTCGTTCCCGGGAGGAACGCCATCCACTTCCAACGTACAAAATCCCGTGGTCACTTATGCATCAACAGGAAGTTACCATGTAACATTAACCGTTGGCGATGGAACAGGAACCAATACCATTACAAAAACGTCATACATCAATGTGTCGGCTCAATCGCTTCCTGTTACAGAAGGATTTGAAAGCGGTTTTCCTCCTGCAAACTGGACAAATTATGATGCCGGTGCGAATGGTGTTGCATGGAGTTTGAAAACGGGAACAGGCGGCTACGGACTCAGCAGCAATTGTGTGTACTTCAATAACTGGTCGTATAATGTCAGTGGCTTGCAGGATGAATTTTATACAAGGACGTATGATCTCAATGGTTATGCAACAGCGCAACTCAGTTTTGACCTGGCGTATTGGAAATACTCGAATCTGTCAGAGAGCGATACACTGGAAGTTTTAATTTCCACCGACTGCGGAAATACCTACTCGCGGATTTATTACAAAGGCAGTTATGAATTGTCTACGGTTCCCGGTTTGAGTTCTTCTGCCTTTACGCCGACATCCACGCAATGGAGAACGGATACGGTTTCATTGAATGCATACATTGGCAATGTAGCCATCATCAAATTCCGTAACCGCGGGTATTATGGGAATAATATCTATATAGACAACCTGAACATCACTGGTGTAACACAAGTAACGTTAAACCTCAAAATGTTCATCGAAGGTTTTTATGCAGGCAGCAGGATGATGCGGCCGGTGCTGTTCGACAACAGCCTGAGCGGTGATCCGGCGGCATCCGATTCGGTTACCGTTGAACTCCACAGTACAACTTCTCCGTATGCTTTGGTTGCAACAAAAAGAGTCTTGTTGCATTCGAATGGAAATGCAACCGTCCTGTTTCCATATTCCATTATGAATCATTCGTATTTTGTTGCGATCCTACACCGGAATTCGCTGGAGACATGGAGCAAGAATCCCGTGTTGTTTAATTCATCGGCTGTCAGTTTGGATCTGACAACACAGTAAAAAACCTATAACCCCTCCATCACCTTCTCCATCTTCATGCTGCGCGAACCTTTGATGAGTATGGTGCAGTTTTGAAAATGTTTGGTCTTTGTCCAATCAGTAGCCTCTGCTGATGTTTCAAAATAATGACAAGGAATTTGATCTGCAAAGCGGCTGAAATTTTTTCCGGCTAAAATCAATTCTTCGTATGGAATGTGTTTCAGAATTTCTATGACCGACTGATGTTCCGTTTCACTTTCATCACCCAGTTCAGCCATCTCTCCGAGGAAAATAATTTTATGACCGGATGAGATGCTGTTGAAATTCTTTAATGCCGCGGCAACACTCGTCGGGTTGGCATTGTAAGCATCGAGTATGATGGTATTCGTTTCTTTCTGTATGACCTGCGACCGGCTGTTGTCGGGAACATATTCTTCAATCGCCTGGTTGATGTGAGCAGCATCCACTCCAAAATAATTTCCAATGCAAACCGCTGCCAGGATGTTTTCGAAATTGTACGAGCCGGTCAGTTGTGAAGCCGTTTCACTTTTGATGGCGCCGTATCCCCATTTCACTTTTAAAAACGGTGAAGAAGAGATAAGTTCTCCGTGGCAATTTGTTCCGGGAGCAGAACCGTACGTGATTCGCTTTGTGATCGTTCGTTCGCTTGCCATCGCCACCAGCATCTCATTGTCAGCATCCAGGAAAATGGTTCCTTTTGCCTGAGCAAGAAAATCATACAACTCGCCTTTCCCCTTTTTCACTCCTTCAAAACCTCCGAACCCTTCGAGGTGAGCTTTGCCGACGTTGGTAACGATTCCATAATCAGGAGCAGCGATTTCACAAAGCAATTTTATTTCACCGATGTGATTGGCGCCTATTTCTATCACCGCTGCCTCAGCATTCAAAGGAATGGAAAGAATGGTGAGCGGAACACCGATGTGGTTGTTCAGGTTTCCTTTGGTGGCATGAATACGGAATTTTTTTGAAAGAACATTCCGGGTCAGTTCTTTGGTAGTCGTTTTCCCGTTGGAGCCGGTGATGGCGATAAAAGGAATGTTGAATTGATCGCGGTGAAAGCGCGCCAGTTTCTGAAGGGTGTCGAGAGTATCATCTACAAGAATACAGCGTTCATTGATGGCGAATTTTTCTTCATCCACCACAGCATAAGCAGCGCCCTGTTCAAGAGCTGTTGCCGCAAAAACATTTCCGTTGAAGTGGCCGCCTTTCAAAGCGAAAAAAATACTTCCTTTCGCAATGGCACGGCTGTCACTGCAAACAACAGGATACTTTTTATAAAGGGAATATAGTTCCTCGATACTCATCGCTGCAAAAGTAAGAATTGTTTATTGTCAACGATGAACTGTTGACGGCCGCTTGGTATCTCAGTTTGATTTTTTTCTCGCAAAGACGCTAAGCTCGCTAAGGTTTCTTTGCGTTCTTGGAACCTTTGCGAGAACTATTCCGGGGAGTTTTTCAATATGAGACACTACCGACTGCCGACTGTATTCTTATTACTACTTTTGCCTTCCAGTATGAAAGTATACCAATCCATCGAAGAATTTTCCCGCATCCCGTTTGCCGTGGTCACCATCGGCACTTTTGACGGCGTACATGCCGGCCACCAGAAAATTATTTCCCGCCTCGTGGAGCTGGCAAAAAAGAATCACGGGGAAACCGTGGTGATGACGTTCTTCCCGCATCCGCGCATGGTGCTTCAGCCCGACGACAACAGCCTGAAGATGATTTCCACGATGGATGAAAAAATTGAACTGCTCAGGAAGTCGGGAATCGATCACCTCATCATACAACCTTTCAGCAAAGAGTTTTCACGGACTGGTGCCACGGAATTTGTCCGCGACATTCTCAGCAACCGGATCGGCACAAAAATCCTCGTGATCGGTTACGATCATCATTTTGGAAGAAACCGCGAAGGCAATTATAAAAACTTGGAAGAACTGGCTCCCGTTTATGATTTTCGGCTCGAGGAAATTGACGAACAGGATGTGAACGATGTAGCGGTGAGTTCCACCAAAATCAGGGCCGCACTTCTTGCCGGGGATATTCATTCGGCCAATGAACTCCTCGGCTATGATTTTCAGTTGAAGGGAATCGTTACTGACGGTGAGCGTGTTGGACGTAGGCTTGGCTATCCAACGGCAAATATTCAGATTCCGGAAAATTATAAACTGGTTCCCGCCGACGGAATCTATGCCGTACTTGTGAAACTTGAAGATGAAACATACAAAGGCATGCTCTACATCGGCAACCGACCTTCTTTAAATGGTAAGAAGAGAAGCATCGAAGTCAATATTTTTGATTTTGATCGTGACATTTACGGGGAGTTCATTACCGTTTTCTTAAAGGAAAGAATCCGTGGCGATATGAATTTTGAAAACCTGGATCATCTGAGAGCTAAGATGAACGAGGACAAGGAGAATGCAACAAAAATTCTTTCCTGACGTTAGTGGTGATTGCCGGAAAGATATCCCAGCCATTCTTTTACTGTTCCAATTTCGTATGAAACGTATCCTCCTCATTTTTTTTCTTCTTTCACATGCTGCATCGGCACAGGAAAATGATCTGCCGCTGATTTCCGACACGGCTTATATTTACCGGAGCCTCAGCGCTGCACTGGCGAATCCCGGCAGCGTTTACAAACTGAACCTCAGCAAAACTAAACTCAAAGTTTTTCCTCCCGGTATTTTCAAACTGACGAACCTCCGCGAACTTGACCTCAGCAAAAACAAACTCGATTCGTTGCCGAAGGAAATCGGAACGCTTACCAGCCTGATGAGGTTAAATCTTTCCAACAACAACCTTGCGCAATTGCCGGATGAAATCGGAAGGCTTGCATCGCTGACGTACCTCGGGTTGAACAGGAACGTAATCGAATCGTTGCCAGCTACCATCGGCGACCTTGAAAACCTCGAAGTGCTGGAACTCTGGGACAATGAACTTTCTACCGTTCCGGAAGAAATCACCAAATGCAAAAAGCTGAAGGTACTGGAACTTCGTGGAATTCTTTTTTCCGACGATGAACACATGCGGCTCGATACCCTGATGCCCGATGTGAAAGTGTACTTATCGCCGGGCTGCAACTGTAAATTTTAGACAACAGGTTTTTCAGAATTTCAGGCTCACACCGGCGAAGAAATTAATTCCCGCCTGTGGGTAATAATAATTCTGAGTAATCATTTTTCCGCCTGATACGTAACTGTATGTATAGCCATTGGATTCATACATCCTGTTGAAAATATTATTCAACGAACAGGTGATGGCAAACTCTTTCAGGTGAGTTGTATGAATACGGTAGTCGAGCCGGATGTCATTCAGTACATACGGTTTTAGTTTTCTCGCATCGTTGGACGTGTTGTCGAGGTATTGCCTGCCGACGTATTTCGTGACGAAATCAAAAAACAAATTTTTCGCCGGTGAAAAAGAAATGATTCCGGCAGCCACCACGTTGGGCGAGAAAGCAATGTCAACATTTTTATGGATGATCAATGCCTGCGCGGAACTGTCATAATCATCGAGGTATTCTTCGTAGTCCCTGATTTTATTTTGACTCAAAGCAACATTTCCTTTCACGATGAATTGTTTTGAAAAGAAATACGCCGCTTCCATTTCCATTCCCGTCCGGTAACTTGCTTTTACGTTTTGCCGGATGTAGGCGCCCACGTCGTTGATCTTCCCGGTGAGGATGAGCTGGTCTTTGTAATTCATGAAATAATAATTGGCATTGAACATAAAACGGTTGGTGGTGTACCGGTAACCGGCTTCCGCATCCTGCATTTCTTCCGGAGCAGGACGGCTTAACGGGGAAGAGGAAACATAATCATCACGGACAGGTTCTTTGTGGCCGATGCCGATAGAAGCATACAGTTTCTGGTTGGAATGGATGTCGAATGAAATTCCCGCTTTCGGATTGAAGAAATCAAGATGGACTTTCTGAGGCACATGATTCAATGACAGGTCGAAACCGGGGAACTCATACGTGATGGTTCTGTACTGGAGATCGCCGTATGCTTCCAGGCGGCTGGTGATTTCATAATTCAGTTTGGCAAAAACAGTGAAGTCGTTTTTTGTTGCATCGTTGTCGGCATACCGGTAAGGAAAAGGAGTTCCAGGATTTTTTTCCATCCACGTGACTTCATCATAATGTTTCCCGTGGTACCGGTTGCCTGCGCCGCCGAGCGAGAACCGCATTTTAGTTTTTGTATAGTTCGTTGAAAATGTAAATCCGTAAAAATCATTATCCAGCCAGCGCTGGCGAACCATGTTGGTGGCGACCACCGTGTCGTTGTTGATGAACATCGTGTCGAGATGATAAGCCGCGAGGCTTTGCGCATGTTCATATTCTTCATAATAACCTTTTCCTTTCGTGTAATGAAGTGCGGCGTTCAGGTTCCAGCTGGCATTCACCGACCGGGAATACAGAAGCTGGTAATAATCCTGCTGGTAATTATCCGTTTGATTCGGGTAAGTATATAAATTATAGGTTCTGTTATTTG
>JAPLDA010000097.1 GCA_026391945.1 Bacteroidota bacterium
ATTCCATTTTTGAGAATTATCGGAAGAAAAAAATGATATCATCTGATCATCGCCACCGTCTTCTCCTTTTATGCCAAGCGGAGATGCAGGAGTAGTTACGCCAATGCCAAATCTTTTTCCGTTGCTGTAGATGCCGCTGTCAGCAACCCATGCAGCGCCATCCCAATGCAATGTCTGACCGATGGCTGTTCCATTCGGAACAATACTCAGTGAAGCATGATCATCCACATATTTTTTCGTGGCCGGATTATAATCACCGGTTGGTGTATAGGATGATGAATTGTCTTTCGTGAGATAATCCGAAAGTTTTTTCCCTCCGTCAACCAAATTTCCTGATGCATCGAGTATAGCGATGTCGTTTAAGGTTGTACCAATGACTTTATCTGCCTTCAATGCATCCGCTGCATCTACATATTGCTTGGTTGCCGCGCCAGCAACAAAGCCGGCTGTTTCGGCATAGGCTGCAAACGGTACGCAAAAAATCTGCGATGTTCCCATGTCGGTAAAATTGCTTCCACCGCTGGTATCCATTTCTGTTTTCACAAACGATGAAAGAACTTTCCATTTCGTCGGATCAAAAATTCCCGTCGTAGTCGCGATAGCCCTGCCGATTTCAACAGTAAACAATCCGAATTCATTGGTGGTGACCATATCAGTTTCACTGTAAATAATGGGACCGGTTGAACTGCTGTCGAGGATACTAAAGCGAACCGAAATCGCATGGTTGGAAATTGCATTTCCAAATTGATCGCGTGCAACCGCCTGGTACGGAATAGCAAGTGATGATTGTGCTTTTATTTTTTCCGGGCAAATGGAAATAAATAAAAGAACCACGCAGAGTAGTTTGAATTGTTTCATGGCGATTTTATAATTAAGTGAGGTATTCTGTTTACCGGTACGATCAACAACTGCATTTGTCAGAGGCATCTTCCTTCAAAAGCCCGTTGCTGTGAGTGATCGCAGAATAACATGGCACAACAAAAATATCATTATTGTTCAATTAAACAAATGAAAGGCTGGAAAAATTTCCCTTTGTGCCGTTTTCAGGTAAAAAAGTTCTTCTGTTCCCATGAAAAAAAATCCGGCACCGGTGAACGCAACACGAAAACCTTTCATCTAATCCTTCTGGTACTTCACATAATTTCTCCACTTCTCAAGAGCGGCTTTAAAATTATCAGGAAGTTCTGCCTCGAAAAACATTTTCTTTTTTGTAGTCGGATGAATGAAGCCGAGTGATGCTGCATGCAAAGCCTGTCCGGGGAAAAGTTCGAAACAATTTTCCACAAACTGTTTATATTTTGTAAACGTGGTTCCCTTCAGAATTTTATCACCGCCATATTCATAATCCATAAACAACGGATGGCCGATGTGTTTCATGTGCACACGGATCTGGTGCGTACGGCCTGTCTCCAGTTTGCATTCCACGAGGGTAACATATCCAAACCGTTCCACAACTTTATAATGAGTCACCGCATGTTTACCATAATCGCCATCAGGAAAAACGTCCATCACCTTCCTGTCTTTCATGTTGCGGCCGATGTTGCCGGTGATGGTTCCCTCCTCTTCTTTAAAATCTCCCCATACGAGTGCGAGGTATTTCCGGTCGATGGTGCGGTCAAAAAATTCTTTCGCGAGCAGGTTCATCGCTAAATCTGTTTTCGCAATCACCAACAATCCCGAAGTGTTTTTATCAATGCGGTGAACGAGTCCCGGGCGCTCCATCCTGTTGTTTCCCTGCGGAAGATTTTTGAAATGATAGGCCAGTGCATTCATGAGCGTACCGCTGTAATGCCCGTACGCAGGATGCACCACCAGTCCCGCCTGTTTGTTGATGATGGCCACCTCATCGTCTTCGTAAACAATGCTGATCGGAAGATCTTCCGGGATGAGTTCAAATTCCCTGACCGGGTGAGGCAACACAATCTGGATGACATCCAGTGGTTTGACCCGGTAATTCGATTTCACGACCTTGCCATTCACGATGATGTTACCCGCCGTGATCGCATTCTGAATCCGGTTGCGTGAGGTATTCGCTAAATGATTGTGGATGTACTTATCGATGCGCTGCATCACCTGTCCTTTCTCTATGACAAAACGGTGGTGCTCGTAAAGTTCTTCCTGCTCAGTGTTTTCGAGTTCTAAGTTCTCCTGTTCTTCGTCGGTCATATCAGTAAAATCAAACTGGGATTGAATAAGTAATTAAAAACAGGAAGGCCAATCAATTCTCCACAACCAGCTTTCTTGTAACGGAATCACCGGTTTTATTTTCGGTGAGGCGGATAAAATAAAATCCAATCGGCAGATCACTGATCAGCGTTCTCCCGTGAGCCATTTTTCCCGACCGGATGATTTCACCCAGGTTGTTACAGATCTGAAATTTAAAATCGGAAGTATGCGCTGATTGGACATCCATGAAAAAGGCATGCGATGCCGGGTTCGGGTAAACACTGAAATCAAAAGGAGTTTGGGAAGGCTCGTTGATGCTTACAGCCGGCGTGTTCACAATGGTATCGCCGAACAACGGCCTGATCATCCAGGATCCCTGTACGGAAGAATGGTACCAGTATCCGGTATAAAAGGCAAACATGTTATTGGGTACATCGGCCCTGAAGGAACGATGAGCAGCGTATCAAAAAGATAGGTGGCGAAACCATTGATGCTATCAATGTTGTAAGGCTTGCAGTTAATTTTTTTGTAAACCAGGTTTTCGGAATTTGCATTCACATCCACATCACTCCAGTAACACAAACTAAAAAGTTTGTTGTGTACGATATCACCAACCGGGTTGAAATAAATCTGAACACCGCGAAGCGTATCCGTCATTTTCACATCGAACTTATAAGCAATTTTTGCATGCGCTTCCGGAATTCCATACGCCCACTCGGCGCTGCCGTCGTCGTAGGCGTAATAGTTATGAAATTTCTGAGTGTAGTAATTGGTATCGTTGAATATTAAAGTCTGACTGCCCCAATTCAGGAAATCACGAACTAAAAATTCTGCACTTTTTCCGGGATAACCCTGGAATGCAGTGGCAAGAGAAGGTTGATTTAATTGAACAGTCGTGCTGATTGTGGTGTTGGAAGTCAAACTTAAATTCCCGGAAGTGAAAGTATTCAAAACAGTACCTGATTCATCGGTGATGAGATTTCCAAACGAGATATTAGTAACTCCGTAACCAATGTCTATTACTAAATCAACAAGTGAGTCTTTCAGAAAACCATTCAACTGTGAAGCCGACAAAGACTTATAATGCGGATATGGCATCGACTGGTATTCTTTTATCAGCGATTGTTGAATAGTTGCAAGGGCTACATCGGGTATAGGGTCGTTCTCATGCCTGTTCCTGTTCAGCCAAACATAATCGAGGTTCCAGTGATCGCGGTTTCCGTTACGTGTAGCATAGTTCATAAAACGAAAACGAAAACCATCGTACAGGTAAGCGCCGCCGGTGATGCGGATATTCACTCGCTGGAAAGCAGTATCAACATGTCCGTCAACGCTCCACACTTCAATCCAGTTCCCGGATGAATCTAAAAACTGGAGTGTAAGCGAATCTCCCTGTTGATAGGGAAGTGAATCGGTAGGTTCCGGTTCATCACCGAGTCCCTGTGGTTGGTAATAAAAGCTAAGCCAGATGGTGGTATCACCCGGATAAAAAAGATGAATCGGTTTCGATGTTAGAAAATCAGCGGTATCGGTTGCTCCATTGAGAGAATCATAAGGAACACCATATTTATCAATCCCATCCAATGTAGCCACGCCGATGGTTACCGGCTGGTCGCAGAAAGTGGTATTGATAAAAGCTGCACTGTCGGACCATAAACTATCGTAGGGATAAATTCCCTGTCTTGAAAAATCATCAACAAAAGGATGGTTGGCAGCAAGGGAGAAAGTATCGTCAGCAGATTGAATCCTGAACGTTACATTCGATTTCGCAGGATGTGCATTCAGGTACTGCTTAATCACCGGGTTTCCATTGAGTGGATACAAAACTTCCTGCGCTTTCAAAAATGACAGGCACATCAAAAAAGAAAAGAAGAAAATTATTTTCAGGATTATTTTATTGCGCATGGTAACCGGTTTCTAATTTCATTAACGTAAATACAAATCGACTGCTTCGCCTTCGTTGATGGTGGCACTGTCGGATGGCTGTGGAATTTGTTTGTAGACTTTTGCTGCTGAAGAATCCCTTACTCCATGATCGAAAAACAAGGTTCCGACATTCAGTGAAGAAGCTTTCAGCACAAACAAGGCCTCGCCTTTGGTACGCCCGATCAGGTCAGGAACGGGAACCTTCGTATTGCCAAGTCCGTCACCAAGAACCAGGTCGATCACAGATCCTTTCGGCAGCGATGTTCCGGGAGAAATTTCATTTCCCCGGTAATGCTGTCCCAACACGGCATTTTTTGCAAGATCAGGTTTATAAATCAGAGTTCCAACTTTGAGTCCGAAGGTAGATAATATCGCTTCAGCCTGACGGTAAGATACATCGATGAGGTCAGGCATTTTCACTTTCGGAGGAAGACTTGCATTCACCGTGAGGTAAATCGTACGGTCTTCTTTCACTTTGGAATCGGGTGAAGGATCCTGCTCCACCACCGTTCCCGGAGGCTTGTCGAGTTCGAAGATGGAATCCACGATGGCGTACCGCAGGTGTTTGTCGCTGATGAACGATTCCAGCCTGTCTTTTTTCAACCCACGCAAATCAGGAACGGAAATACTTTCGCCATGATGCGTATAGTTATCGAGGTAGTTGTACAACAATCCAAACGCTGCCATCACAAACACCAACGCGATGATTGCATTGATGAGAAAAGTTTTGCTCGTAAAAAATTCCTTCAGTTTGCCCGCCATGTCAATCTAATATATTTTTTCAGGCATGCTTTTCTTTTGCCTTCCGTACTCCAGTATCTCGTCGATGAATTCATACGGTTTGTAACCGGCCATGGCTGCCTGGTGAAAGATGCAGGTGGCCGGAGTCATTCCCGGCAATGAATTCACTTCAATAAAAATCACTTCTGTTTTTCCCGTTGCCAATATCCTGGCGAAGGCATCGATGCGTGCATATCCTTCTATGTTGAGCGTTTTAGCAGCACGCAAAAATTCTTCCTTCACCTGGTCAGAAATCCGCTCACGTTGTTGGTGATCCCTGGAATACCTTGCCGGTGTAATGTTCTGTCCTTCTCCGGCAAGAAATTTTTCCTCGAGCGAAAGAACATCGCCTTCACTCAGCGCTTCCGAAGCTTCAAAGACCTGGTATTCCCGTTGTCCTTTGTCGTTCAATTTAGTGAGCATCCCACCGGTGATCTCCAGGAAATGTTCCGCACCGTTCCGGCTGATCAATTCTTCCACGAGAAATTGCTTCTTGCGAGGGAACTCTTCTTTCAATTTCAGGTTCAGGATCAGCGCTTCTTCTTCGGTCAGCGTTTCGTCTTTCCTGAACATCAACTCTGCAAAGGCGCGGAACTCCTTTGCATTGGTAATTTTTTTTACTGCTGAACTGCAACCATCATCCACCGGCTTGGCGATAAAAGGAAACGAAAATCGGGAAGTAATATTTTTCAAAACACTTTCCTGGTCTTCCTTCCACTCTTCCGCATTCACCAGTTCATGCCGTGCCACGAGGAAACCATGCTTCTTCAACACTTCATTGGTTTCAAATTTATTGATGGTGAGACGGGAACATGAAACCCCGGAACCGTTGTAAGGCAAACCAACCTGTTCGAGCCGCCGCTGGACTTCCCCGTCTTCTCCCGGCCTTCCGTGCAAAGCAATAAAAACTTCATCGGCCTGCCCGGCAAGTTGCTCATACGTTAACCGGTGAGGCTGCAACACATTTTGCGGGGAGGAATATTTTGTAGTCACCTGCTCACAGCAATCCATGATTTCCCGAACGACTTCATGAACCGTATAATGAAGCACCTTTTCACGGATGTCATCGGCATTGTCTTTCAGCAGCAGGTTCACCGGAACCTGGTACATCTCATGTTCCGATTCGGTACCCGTGAGAAACACCGGCACCGGTTCGTATTTTTCGGATGATGAAAGCTTCTCATAAATATTTCTTCCGCTCTCTACCGAGATGTGTCTTTCGGAAGAATATCCTCCGAAAATAACGGCCACTTTTATTTTCTTCCTGCTCTCCTTCCTCAGCGAGATGATTTGCTGATCGAGGGATGACAGCATGGCCGGAAGGGTGACGATATTTTTCAGATCAGCCATCCGTTCAACCAATGACGTCCGGATGATGTACGTGAGAAACTGGGAAGGGTTCAAACCGATTTCCGCGGCCTGGTGAAAAAAGAAAGAAGACGGCATCATGCCGGACGTGGTATTCGGATCGTTCAGAAATATTTTCCCGTCCTCGGTGATGAACCCGTCGATTCTTGCGTACACGTTAAACTTCAGCGAAAGAAACAGGCGTTCACATTCTTTCCTGATGTTGCGGATGGAATCGTCGGGAAGGTTGATGGGTGTGATCTTTCTTGAAAGTCCGGGAAGGTATTTGGAACGGTAGTCAAAAAGTTCTTTTCCCTTCCGGATCTCCGTCGGTGGCAAAGCAACCGGTTTTCCTTCTTCATCGCGGATCACGATGCAGGAAAATTCTTTCCCGCTGATGAACCCTTCGATGACAATTTCACTCTCGGCCTCACAACTTTCAAGTACAACTTCTACTTCCGATAAAAATAAACGGTTCAAAAGTTCAAGCAAATCTTCCGGGTGAAACACCAACTGTTTACTGTTCCGGGAAGAAACAACCAATGGTATCCCGATGCCATCCCTGATGTCGGCAAGCGAACGTAGATAATTTATTTTCTGTTCTTCACTTTGAACATGCCATTCCTTCTTTTCCAGTTTCCGGATGAAAAAACTCCTGTCGATGGCATGGCTTAACCTGGAAACATCTTCACTGCTGATGATGGTAACACCAATTGACGATCCCTGGTTCGCCGCTTTCACCACGCAGGGGAATCCTATTTCTTCTTTTATCTTATTGAAAATATTTTCTGCGGAAGTTTCATTCTTCCATTCATGGCGAAGCAAGGTGAAAAACGGTGGGCTTGAAAAACCGGAATCCGTCATCAGTTTTTTCTGAACCGCTTTGTTCATCCCGATGGAAGATGAGAGAATGCCTGAACCGGAATAAGGAATTTCCAGGAACTCGAGCATTCCCTGTATTCTTCCGTCTTCACCGTTTGTTCCGTGCAGGCACAGGAATGCAAAATCAATCCTGTTGCGGAGTTCATGGACAGGAATTTTTTTTCCGATTTTGCTGATCAGCTCATCCTGTGGTTTTTCATCCGGGTTTCCCAGGCTCTCCGCATACACCTGGAAACCGTTTGGTGACGACGGAAGCAGTTCAACCGGAGGATAAAAATCACGGATGCTTCCTTTGTAAATAAACTGCCAGTCGAGCAGCACGAAATTTCCAAAGCTGTCGACAAACACCGGAACCGGTTCGAAAAGCGATTTGTTGAGGTTATCATAAACGGTTCTACCTCCAGCAAAAGAGATTTCCCTTTCACGTGAATTTCCTCCGAATAGAATTCCAATCCTCAATTTCATAGTGGTGAATGAAAAAGCAAAGTTAGAAATTAAAAAACAGGTTTCGGGTACAGAATCACCATTCATCCACAGTGTGATT
>JAPLDA010000074.1 GCA_026391945.1 Bacteroidota bacterium
TGATAAAATTCTTTCTTTGAATATCGAGAACATTTTTGGTAAAGAAATTTTTAAACAAAAAAGCATTCAATCAGCCATTGATTTAAGAAGGGAACCAGCGGGGGTTTATTTCGTGCATGTGGTAACGCAGAAGAAAAAAGTCTTGTCGGGGAAGCTCATTAAGGAATAAGCAATTGTCCAAAAGATCATGCACGATTGGTCGAATGGTCATCTTGTCTGTTGTCCGATCGTCCGTCATCTTCCGACCTCCAGACTTTCGCATCACGTAATTTTTTCAGTAGCTTTACAGGTAATAGATTCCTGTCACAGAATCACAACGCCATGAACTTCACCTTAAGGCCCTGGACGATGGACGACCTCAACGACCTTGTCCGTTATGCCAACAACAGCAACATCGCTAAATTCATGATGAACCAGTTTCCGCATCCGTACACGGCTGAAAGAGGAAAAGAGTTCATCAGTTTTGCCATGAATGATCTTCCGCTGCACATCTTCGCCATCGACATCGACGGAAAAGCTTCAGGCGGCATCGGTATCTATCCTCTTGCAGACATACAATGCAAGAACGCCGAACTGGGATACTGGCTGGCGGAGCCATTCTGGAACAAGGGCATCATCACACAGGCCATTATCCGGATGACGGAATATGGCTTTCATCATTTTGATATCGAACGGATATTTGCGCGACCATTCGGCTCCAACCTTGCTTCCCAGCGTGCTCTCGAAAAAGCAGGTTTTGTTCCCGAAGGAAGATTTGAAAAAACATTTTACAAAAACGGCGTGTACGAAGATGAGTTGATTTATGCAGTACGGAAAAGGGCTTCGACAGGCTCAGCCACCTCGGGCTGAGCTTGTCGAATGGTGGCTGAGCCTGTCGAAGCCACAGCCTGAGCCTGTCGAAGCCACAGCCTGAGCCAAATTCCATCATTTGAATGTTTATTTTAACATTCATGGTGATCTTGCGGGAATATGTCGTATGTTTGCCAACTCATTGGAAGATTGTATCTCAATCTGTTTGTAGCCCTCCTTTACAACTCGGTAAATTTTACATTTTTCTTCTTGATTTAAACGATGACTGCGCCTGATGCGCGGTCCGTATCTGTAAACCTAAATAATCATTCATGACCTTTACAAAATTAAATTTAATTGATCCGCTTTTATCTGAGCTGGAGAAACTGGGGTATGTTACCCCTACTCCTATCCAGGTACAATCCATTCCGCACCTGTTGGATGGGAAAGACATTTTCGGCTGTGCACAAACCGGCACAGGAAAAACAGCGGCCTTCGCGCTTCCTATTCTTCAAATGCTGGAAGCAAAAAAAGATCACACTGCAAAACACATCACCAAAGCGCTTGTGCTGGCACCTACACGTGAACTTGCACAGCAGATCAGCGCTAACTTTTCCGCTTACGGAAAAAAACTTTCATTCACACATGCCACCATTTTCGGCGGCGTTTCCCAGAATGCACAAATCAAAGACCTGAGAAAAGGTGTGGACATCCTGATTGCCACGCCGGGACGGCTGCTCGACCTGATGCAACAGGGATTCATCAAACTGAACACCATCGAATATTTTGTTTTGGACGAAGCCGACCGCATGCTCGACATGGGTTTCATCAACGACGTAAAAAAGATCATTGCAAAAATTCCGGCGAAACGCCAGACCATGTTTTTCTCTGCGACGGCTGCACCTGAAATCATGAAACTTGCGAATTCGCTGCTTAAAGATCCGGTTCGTGTTTCCGTAACACCGGTTTCTTCAACTGCTTCGCTGGTTACGCAATCGGTGTATTATGTGAAAAAAGAAAACAAACGGTTTTTACTGAACCACGTATTGAAAGGCAATGCCATCGAACATGCGCTCGTGTTTACACGCACCAAACGCGGCGCCGACAAAGTCGCGAAGGACCTGAAGAGCAAAGGCATCAACGCGGAAGCGATCCACGGAAACAAATCGCAGAGTACGCGCGAACGGGTGCTGAAAGGATTTAAGAACAAACACATCCGCGTGCTGGTGGCCACTGACATTGCTTCAAGAGGCATTGATGTGGATAAATTATCACACGTCATCAACTATGAAATTCCGGAGCAGGCAGAAACCTACGTGCATCGCATCGGCAGGACGGGAAGAGCAGGAAGCACAGGCATTGCATTGTCTTTTTGTTCGCAGGATGAAATGTCGTACCTGAAAGACATCCATAAATTAATCAAGAAAAACATCCAGGTGATCGAAGCACATCCGTTTGCTTCCTGAAGCCGGAATCAACAACGCATTATTTATTAAAACAATTATTAACCGTTGCGGGAAGCCGTAACACAAAACAAAAAAAATGACAAAAGGAACAGTAAAATTTTTTGATGAAGCCAAAGGTTTTGGATTTATCAAAGTCGATGAAGGAAAAGATATTTTCGTTCACGTATCAGGACTCAAAGAAGAGATCCGTGAAAATGATGAAGTGGTATTCGACATCCAGGAAGGCCAGAAAGGCCTGAATGCAGTGAACGTAAGCCGCGCTTAATTCATACTTCTAAAAAAAAGCTGATCCGTAACCCGGGTCAGCTTTTTTGTTTTCAAATTTTTTTGAAGCAATACTTTGAAACCGGCTGATGCAACCATTTTGTTTTTATTATCTTCACACATCCTTTAGCTCCTTGCCATGGAGAAGGAGTTTGCCTTTCTCTTTGAATGTTGCCAAAGTACTCATGAATCCCTGATCCATTTACAGAAGCCGCATCAACTGTTTCTGCCTGATCGCCACTCATACCATAAAAATTCCATCACCTGATGAACGGCTCTCACATTCGTTTTATCGCTAAGGACAAAAGCACCAGCCTGTTTTTTGCCACGCTGCGTGAACGGGTGGATCAGTATTTCAGGAAAAATAATTTATCGAAACACGCCAACACACAGATGGTGGTTAAAACCATGGTGCTGTTATCCGCCTACATTTTTCCTTTCATCATCCTCGTCACAATTCATCCATCGTTCAGCATTGGCCTGCTGTTGTGGGCGGTGATGGGATTTGCACTTGCCGGTATCGGCATGAGCATCATGCACGATGCCAACCACGGAGCGTATTCATCAAACAGCAATGTTAACTATTGGTTAGGACACAGCCTGAACTTATGCGGCGGTTCTGTTTTCAACTGGAAGATGCAGCACAACATCCTTCATCATACCTATACCAACGTCTTCAGCAAGGATCATGACATCAGCGATAAACTCATCATGCGGTTTTCGCCTCACACCAAAGTGAAATGGTATCACCGGTTCCAGTTCCTGTATGCATTTTTGTTTTACGGAATCCTCACCATCTACTGGACTTTCCTGAAAGATTTTATACAGTTCAAACAGTACATCAGGGAAGGTGTGAACAGGAATACAAGATCACAAAATCAAAAAGCATTTTTAAAAATCATCCTGAGCAAACTCCTGTACTTTTTTTTGTTTTTGATTCTTCCTTTGATGATTTTAAAAATGCCGGCGGGCGCATACCTGGCCGGTTTCCTGTTGATGCAATTCATTTCCGGAGTTGTGCTTACGGTTGTTTTCCAGCTGGCGCATACGGTGGAAAAAACCACTCATCCTACGCCGGATGAAAACCATACCATCGAAAACAACTGGGCGATTCACCAGATGAATACGACGGTGAATTTTTCGAGGAAGAGTAAAATGATTTCCTGGTATGTGGGAGGATTGAATTTCCAGGTCGAGCATCATCTCTTTCCTTCTATTTGTCATGTTCATTATCCGCAGATCGCAGGTATTGTAAAGACAACAGCGGAGGAATTCAACATCCCTTACTTAGAAAACAAAACTTTCTTTTCGGCATTCCGGTCGCATGTGAGGTTGTTGAAAGAATATGGAAAAATGCCACCCGAAAAAATGGCGGTTTCCTGACCGGTATTTTTCTCACTTTCCCCAAGCTTTGTCTTCGAGCATCGGAACGAAACGGAAATTTTTCAGCTTAGGTTTTCAAACTGACTGAATGATCTGAGATGGATTCTTTTTTATCTTCGTTACTTTCTTTAGAAGAAAGTAACCAAAGAATCGTGCGTTACAAAGGCAATTTTTTCACAGCCGCACATGCCATCGCTTCGAAAAACCACGGATTGAAAACACGCAAATGCGCAAACCTTAACTTCGTGTTTTCAACCGCTATTGCTGTGTAACGCTCCCGGCGTTGTTGTAAACTTCCAGCACCGGAAATGCATACATCAACTTAAATCATTCAATGAATTTCGAAAATCATTCACTTTCCCCAAGCTTTGTCTTCGAGCATCGGAACGAAACGGAAATTTTTCAGCTTAGGTTTTCAAACTGACTGAATGATCTGAGATGGATTCTTTTTTATCTTCGTTACTTTCTTTACTTTCCCCAAGCTTTGTCTTCGAGCATCGGAACGAAACGGAAATTTTTCAACTCGTGTTTTTCAATGCCTGTTTCAGAAGTTTTAAGAATGGTGGTCATGGTTTGAATTTCACCGGCTCCGACGGGTATCACTATGATGCCGCCGACTTTCAACTGTGTGACCAAATCGGCCGGAATGAAAGGCGCACCGCATGTCACCAGGATTTTATCGAAAGGAGCGAATGAAGGAAGTCCTTTGTAACCGTCGCCATAAAACATTTTGGGAGCATAGCCGATGCCGGGAAGAAACTTTTTCGCCTTGTCGAACAATTCTTTCTGCCGTTCGATGGTGAATACTTTGGCGCCGAGTTCGAGCAGCACGCTGGTCTGGTAACCGCTGCCGGTGCCGATTTCAAGAACCTTCTCCCCTTTTTTTATGCCGAGTAAAGAAGTCTGGTAGGCAACCGTATAAGGTTGCGAAATGGTTTGCCCGGCGCCGATTTTAAAAGCCTGGTCATCGTAGGCCTGGTTGAGGAATGCTTTGTCGAGAAAAAAATGCCTCGGAACACGCATCATCGCTTCCAAAACAGGTTCATCATCAATTCCTTTCGCACGAATGGTTTCGATGAGTTTCTTTCTCATTCCCTGGTGCTTAAAATTATCTTCCGGCATATTCTTCATGGTCATCATAAGGAAGTGCAAATAAATAAAACGGAAGTCATAGGAATGATGTCCCGTGGTTAAAATATCAACAAAATAAAGTAATAAAGAATCGCTTTGTGGATGATCGATTAAAAAGGAAATTGATAATTTCGTGCACCTCAAAAGAGTACTTTTGTAAAAACAGTTTTATGAAGTTGAAAATAGGTGTGCTGGGCGCCGGTCATCTCGGGAAAATCCACCTCCGCCTGCTGAAGGAAATCACGTCAGCCGAACTGGTTGGCTTTTTTGATCATGATGAAGCAGCCGCCATCGCCGTTGAGAATGAAACGGGGGTAAAAAAGTTTGAATCCCTCGAAGCTTTGCTGAAGGAATGCGATGCCGTTGACATCGTGGTGCCTACCCTTTCACATTACGAATGTGCGGTGAAAGCCATCAAGAAATCGAAACATGTTTTTATCGAAAAGCCTCTCACGCATACCGTATCGGAAGGAAAAAAACTCGTGTCGCTCGTGAACGAAGCTGATGTGAAAGCACAGGTCGGGCACGTGGAACGTTTCAACCCGGCATTTCTCGCGGCGAAAGAGTACTTCAACCAGCCGATGTTCATCGAAACACACAGGCTGGCGGAATTCAATCCGCGAGGCACCGATGTATCGGTGGTGCACGACCTGATGATTCATGACATCGACATTGTGCTGAGTGTCGTGAAATCATCTGTGAAAAAAATCAGCGCCAGCGGCGTGGCTGTGGTGAGCGACACTCCCGACATCGCCAATGCAAGAATCGAATTTGACAACGGCTGTGTTGCCAACCTCACCTCCAGCAGGATCTCGCTGAAGAACATGCGCAAGAGCCGGTTCTTCCAGCGCGATGCCTACATTTCCGTTGACTTCCTGAAAAAGAAAACAGAGATTGTAAGGTTGAAAAACGTGACCGGTGAACCGGGCCCGCTCGACGTGACCATTGATCTTGGAAAAGGAAAAGGCCTCAAGCAAATTTACTTCGACCAGCCGAAGGTGGAAGAAAGCAATGCCATCAAAATGGAACTGGAACTTTTTATCCGGTCGGTACTGAACAATACTCCCACGGCTGTTCCCGTTGAAGAAGGTTACCTTGCGCTGCATACGGCGCACCAGGTGATGGAAAAACTCAACTCATCCTTAAACGTGCTGGTATAAAATACTTCGAAGTGGAAACAGGAAAGTCATTCGTTCATATTCTGAAGCTGCGCAATTTATTTTCAGCAACGGCCTTCACCTGTATTCTTTTCCTGATGACTTCCTGCAACATCATCAATCCTGCTGAACCGGTTCCCGCTTATGTTCACATCGATTCCATTCCTTTTTCTGCAACCCTTACGGAAGGCGGCAACTCAAGCAAGATTACAGATGCCTGGGTGTATGTTGACGGAAACATCGTGGGAGCATTTGAACTGCCGGCTACGTTTCCCGTTCTCTCTTCCGGGACACACCAGTTGAAAATCCGTCCCGGTATCCTGATTGACGGAATTGCAGCCACGCGAACAGCCTATCCTTTTTATATGGCTTACGATACCACGGTGAATTTCGATCCGGGAAAAACCATCCGGGCCATGCCGGTAAGTTCGTATACATCGGCGGCGAATATCCGTCTGGAGGATTTCGACCAGTCGGGAATCAGCCTCGTGAGCATGCCTTCAAGTGATACGAGCATCAACATTGTGCAGGATGCCAACTGTTTTTACAACCACAGCGGGAAAGTGTACCTCGATGATGCCCATCCTTCTTTTGAATGTGCATGGAAAGATTCCTTCCCGCTTTTCCCATCGCTGCCGGCCTATGTGGAGTTGAATTATTTTTGCAACAATGAATTTACGGTAGGCCTGATTACCTATACCACGCTGAACACCTATTCAACAGATATCGTCACGTACAAACCAACGGATACCTGGAGAAAAGAATATGTGAACCTGACTCCGCATACCGGAAATTATACCGGCATCACCGGGTATAAATTTTATATCAAGGCCACGAAGGCGACCGGCTTACCAGCCGCCATCCTTTATTTCGACAACATCAAAGTAGTGAATTGATGAACAAAAAAGTACAAACCATCAAATACGTCATCGCTGACTGGCTTGCGGCTTCACTGGCATGGGGATTCTTTTACGTGTACCGGAAACTGGTGATCGAGTCCTTCAAATTCGGACACGACGTGGTGAAGTTCGAAGATAAATTTTTCCTGGGCGTGCTCATCATTCCATTCTTCTGGATTGTCGTGTATGCACTGATCGGGAGTTATAAAAATGTCTTTCGCAAATCGAGGCTGCGGGAACTGGGACAAACTCTTTACATTTCTGTGATTGGCGTGCTCATCATTTTTTTCACGCTGCTTCTTGACGACACCATCATCAGTTACAAAACCTATTACCATACTTTTTTCACTTTGCTGTCGCTGCACTTCCTCATCACGGCTGTTTTCCGTTTCATCCTTTCCACGAACATCATCCATAAAATTCACAGCGGGAAAATTGCATTTAACTCGGTGATGATCGGGAGCAACCAGAAAGCACTTGCTCTCCTCAATCAGATGGAAACGGAATTCAAATCGGAAGGAAACAGGTTCATCGGTTTCATCAACGTGGAAGGCAACAACGATTACCTGCTCGCCAAACACCTTCCGCATCTCGGAAAAATTTCTGATCTCTTCGACATCATCAAACAATACAAAGTGGAAGAAGCGTTCATCGCACTGGAATCTTCCGAACATGAAAACATCGGGAAGGTGATCAACCAACTGGAAGATACGCCGGTGATTGTAAAGATCCTCCCCGACATGTACGATATTCTTTCCGGCTCTGTAAAAATGAATGCCATCTTCGGAGCGCCGGTGATCGAGATTTCGCCTGACCTGATGCCCGTGTGGCAGATTTCACTCAAGCGAATCCTCGACATTTCTCTTTCCGTTTTCGTGATGACGGTTTTTTCACCACTCTATTTGTTCACGGCTCTCGGTGTTTTGATTACTTCAAGAGGCCCGCTCTTTTACAGCCATGAACGGATCGGTTTGCACGGGCAGCCCTTCCGGATTTATAAATTCCGTTCCATGTTCCTCGACTCAGAGAAAAGCGGACCGATGCTTTCCAGCAAACACGATAAGAGGATCACTCCTTTCGGCCGCTGGATGCGCAAAGTAAGGCTCGATGAAATTCCGCAATTCTACAACGTGCTCATCGGCGACATGTCGATTGTCGGGCCGAGGCCGGAACGACAGTATTTCATCGACCAGATCATGGAACTGGCGCCGCACTACAGGCACCTGCATAAAGTGAGGCCGGGCATCACATCGTGGGGACAGGTAAAATTCGGTTACGCTGAAAATGTAAACCAGATGGTGGAACGATTGAAATACGATCTCATCTACATTGAAAACATGTCGCTCGCTCTTGATTTCAAAATCATGATCTATACGGTGATGATTATTTTGAAGAGGAAAGGGAAGTAGAAATCAAAGTCAAAAGTCAAAAATCAAAAATCAAAAATCAAAAGTTAAATAAAAATCAACATGAACATTGCAGTAATCGGAGCAGGAACCATGGGAAATGGGATTGCTCATGTGTTTGCCCAGAACGGTTTTCCAGTTGCATTGATTGATGTATCAGCAGATGCATTATCAAAAGCCGTGAGCACCATCACCAAAAATCTCGATCGCATGGTGGCCAAAGAAAAAATAACGGCGGCTCAGAAAGAGAGTACGCTGAAAAACATCACCACGCATACCACCCTTGCTGAAGGGGTGAAGAATGCCGGCCTCGTCGTGGAAGCCGCCACGGAAAACGTGGATCTGAAATGTAAAATTTTCAGGGAGCTGGATCAACTATGCGATGCGACAACCATTCTCGCCACCAACACGTCTTCCATTTCCATCACCAAAATTGCTGCACAGACCAAACGTGCTGATAAAATAATCGGGATGCACTTCATGAATCCCGTGCCGGTGATGAAACTCGTGGAAGTGATCCGCGGGTATGCAACGTCGGATGATGTCACCCAAACCATTCTTGAACTTTCAAAAAAACTCGGCAAGATACCAACGGAGGTGAATGACTATCCCGGGTTTGTTGCCAACAGGATTTTAATGCCGATGATCAACGAAGCCATTTATACTTTGTTTGAAGGCGTTGCCGGCGTGGAAGAAATTGACACGGTGATGAAACTCGGAATGGCTCACCCGATGGGACCGTTACAACTTGCTGATTTCATCGGCCTGGATGTATGCCTTTCCATTCTCCGCGTGATGCACGACGGATTCGGTAACCCGAAATATGCTCCCTGCCCGTTGCTGGTGAACATGGTTACAGCCGGACATCTTGGTGTGAAAAGCGGAAATGGATTTTACAGTTATCAGAAAGACAGTAAGGAAGCGGTTGTTGCAAAAAGTTTCAAAAAGTAATTTGCCCGGATTCAATCTGCCGTACAATGTCTTCGATGGTTTTGTCTTTGCCCTCCGGCTCGTACGTATCTTTGAGATTGTGACCGAATAGGCGCGCCACTCCCTGGTCGAAGAATGCACTCAACGAACCACGCAGTTCTTTGATCAGTTCATAGGATGTATTTCCTGTTTCACGGTTGATGAGTTTGATGAGAACGTCGCCCTGGCTGATGCTCAGGTTTTTGATCTGCTCCTCAAAATCTATTTTCATCTGCTTCTCAGTTTCCTTGATGTACTTCTTCTTTTCTTTTGCATTGCTTAACGTGGCGGCATATTCGTTCATCTCGTTCAGCTTCACTGCAGCCAGCTTCGCATACGGATAAACTTTAATCACATTGAAGCGAAGGCGGTAGTAGGCCTGCACATTTTTCAGAATCATCGGATCGGCAAAATCCGCAACGGTCACCAACGGAAGATTGATGACGGGAATCGTATCCTCACCAACGATGATGGCCGGAAGCCTGTAACGGCCTATCTTCACCGAATCCTGGGCTGATGTTTTTTGAAAGGAGAAAAAAAACAGGAGAAAAAATAAACAGGAATATTTGAAATGTTTCAGCATATAAAATCCAACGAAATAACTATTGAATGATTGCCTGCAATCGCAGCTCAGTCGCGGTACTCCGCTCTCCTTGATTTCCATTGGGATGAATGTCCATTGACGGATCCGGAAGAAAGATGAATATTTTTTTTGCCATCGCGAAGAACTTTCAGAGCGATCAATGCAGCGATTTCACTTTCGGCGGGATCATTGTTGTCCAGCATTTCCGGTTTGAAATAATTCTTTACGAAATGCGTATCAAAATTTCCTGAAACAAAAGCATCATGCTGCATCACCATGCGACAAAAACCAAGCGTGGTAGAGACTCCTGAAATGTGGTATTCATCAATGGCGCGGATCATCCGCCCGATGGCTTCACTCCTGTCCTTCCCATATACGATCAGCTTCGCGATCATCGGGTCATAGTAAATCGGGATTTCCATTCCTTCTTCAAACCCGTCATCCACGCGCACTCCGGGACCTTTCGGAGTCCGGTAGGTTTTCAAGGTTCCGATATCCGGTAAAAAATTATTGGCAGGATCTTCCGCGCAAACGCGGACTTCAATGGCATGGCCTTTCATTTCGATATCTCCCTGCCGGAAAGAAAGTTTTTCTCCGCGGGCAATTTTTATCTGTTCTTTCACGAGATCAAGCCCGGTGATGAATTCCGTTACCGGGTGTTCCACCTGCAGCCTCGTATTCATTTCAAGAAAATAAAAGCTTTTGTTTTCATCAAGCAGAAATTCAACCGTTCCCGCTCCTGTATAATGACAGGCTTTGGCAACCTGCACGGCGCATCTTCCCATGACCTCACGAATTTCGGGAGTGAGAATAGAAGACGGTGCTTCTTCCACCACCTTCTGATGACGGCGCTGGATGCTACATTCACGCTCGAAGAGATGAACTACGTTCCCGTGCTGATCTCCCAGCACCTGGATTTCAATATGACGTGGCGACGTCACATACCGCTCAATGAAAACGGAGCCATCACCAAACGATGACACGGCTTCACTCACGGCCAGTTTCATCTGCTCTTCAAAATCATTTTCATTCTCAACGATCCGCATTCCTTTGCCACCGCCGCCGGCAGATGCTTTGATGAGAATCGGGAAACCGATTTTTGCTGCAATTATTTTCGCTTCGTTCACATCATCAATGGCTTTTGATGTTCCGGGAACCAACGGAATGTTGTGCTTCTCCGCCGCCGCTTTTGCAGCCAGTTTACTTCCCATCATGCGCATGGAATCGCCTGACGGACCAATAAAAATAAATCCTTCCGCTTTTACACGATCGGCAAAATCAGCATTCTCAGAAAGAAAACCGTAACCGGGATGGATGGCATCGGCATTGGTTTTCCTTGCAGCTTCGATGAGGTTATCCATCACGAGGTACGACTGGCTTGAAGGCGGCGGACCGATGCAAACAGCTTCATCCGCATAACGTACATGCAAGGCGTTACGGTCGGCTTCAGAAAAAACGGCCACCGTTTTTATTCCCATCTCGCGGGCGCTGCGCATCACGCGTAAAGCGATTTCACCGCGGTTGGCAACCAGTATTTTTTTCATAGAGTCGGTTCAAGAGCCGTAAAGGTAGGAAGAAAGTTGCTTCGACAGGCTCAGCAACCACTTTAGCTTCGACAGGCTCAGCTTACAGGCTTAGCTTCGACAGGCTCAGCTTCGACAGGCTCAGCTGACAACGGTGATAAAGTGGGCAAAGGCTATCACAAGGTTCACAAAGAAAAATCAAGATGAGGAGCTACCCAAACAAGTGGAATAAACAAACAGAAATTATCTTTTCGGAAAACGATAACCGATGAGCCGGTACACCAGTTTTGCCAGTGTATATTCAGAAAGAATCTGTCCTTCGATGGGCGCACATTCAACGACATCAAAACCGACGACATTCTTCTTTTCAAAAACTTTTTTTAAAAATGCAAGCGTTTCCACCCAGAACAAACCATTTGGTTCGGCGGTTCCGACGGCCGGAATCACAGCCGGATCAAAACCATCGGCATCGATGGTGAGGTATACATTTTCAGAAAGCGTGGCGATGGCCTGTTCCATCCAGTCAGAATTTTTCCGGATGGTATGCGCATAAAAAGTGTGAATGTTATCTGACGACTTAATCAAATCCGATTCTTCTTTGCATTGCGCTCTAATCCCGATTTGCGTAAGCGGAATTCCAAGATCATGAATGCGCGCCATCACGGATGCATGGGAATAGATGTTATCGTGATAAGAAGAACGAAGATCGGAGTGAGCGTCGATCTGAAGCACGGAAATGTCTTTATACTTTTTCGCATGAGCTTTTACAAAACCAAGCGTAACGGTATGTTCAGCGCCCAATGAAACCACGTACTTTTCATCGCCAATCAGTTGATCCGTTGATTGCTCGATGAGATCAATGGCTGCAGCATCTACTTTGGTTCCGAAGTTTATTTCTTCCAGCGTGGCAATGCCACAGTGTCTGTAGGTTTCCACATCAAGTTCTTCATCATAAAATTCCACGAAGTGGGAAGCGTCGATGATGGCTTTCGGGCCTTTGGCGGAACCTTCGAGGTAAGAAGAAGTGTGTTCGTATGGCGCCGACTGGATCACGACTTTGGATTGTTCGTAAGAACAAAGTTCGCTTTCTTCAATGCCGAGAAAATTAGCGGCGGACGGTAAAGATTTCATCAGGAAATATTTTTTCCAAATATAATTCAAAGATTCAAGATTTTGGAACCATGAAGTAAGATCCAGGAATAAAGAATAAGGGAAAGCTTTACTCAATCAACTTTTGGACAATCAGACGACAGACCATAAGACGATCGGACGATGAGGCCAACAGCTACGAACTATTTACTCAACACCTCATTCACGAGATCAGCGGCTTCTTTGAGGAGGATTGCGGAAGAAACTTTTAAGCCGGAAGCATCGATGATTTTCTTTGCTTCCACGGCATTGGTGCCCTGCAAACGAACGATGATCGGAACCGGTATCGCTCCGATGTTATTATAGGCATCCACGATTCCCTGCGCCACACGGTCGCAGCGAACGATGCCTCCGAAAATATTCACGAGGATGGCCTTTACATTTTTGTCTTTTAAAATAATGCGGAAGGCCTGTTCTACGCGGGCTGCATTGGCCGTTCCGCCCACATCTAAAAAATTTGCAGGCTCTCCTCCTGCCAGTTTGATGATGTCCATCGTAGCCATGGCAAGACCGGCGCCGTTCACCATGCAGCCGACGTTGCCGTCGAGCTTCACATAATTGAGATCGTGTTCGCTCGCTTCCACTTCGGTAGGGTCTTCTTCCGATTTATCGCGCAGCGCAGCATAATCAGGATGACGGAACAAACCGTTGTCATCGAAATTCACTTTCGCATCCACGGCTAAAATTTTATCATCGGAAGTTTTTAACACCGGGTTGATTTCAAACAACGAAGCATCAATCGAATCGTATGCTTTGTACAATGAAGTCACGAACCGGATCATCTGTTTGAATGCTTCACCGGATAACCCGAGATTGAAGGCAATTTTTCTCGACTGGAAACTTTGCAAGCCCACCTTCGGATCAATCTCTTCCTTGAAAATCCGTTCCGGAGTTTTTTCAGCAACGGCTTCAATGTCCATCCCGCCTTCGGTGGAATACATGATGATGTTTTTCCCGGTCTGCCGGTTGAGCAGCACGCTCATGTAAAATTCTTTGGTCGGTGATGCGCCAGGGTAATACACGTCCTGTGCGATGAGCACTTTGTGGACTTTCTTTCCCTGCGCGCCGGTTTGCGGCGTCACGAGCTGCATGCCGATGATGTCGGTTGCTTTTTCTTTCACTTCGTCGAGCGACTTGGCCAATTTCACTCCTCCTCCTTTTCCTCTTCCTCCAGCATGGATCTGTGCTTTCACCACCCACCATTGCGTGCCGGTGAGCTGTTGTAATTCTTTCGCTGCTTTCACAGCGAGTTCCGGTGATTCGGCAACGATGCCTTCCTGTATAGCTACTCCGAAACTTTTTAAAATGGATTTGCCCTGGTATTCGTGGATGTTCATGGTTGGTTAGGTATGAGAGGTGAGTGTAGGGGTGTTTGAGTATGAAAGTGTGTAAGTGTTTAGGTTAATTGGTTGATTAAGTTGACTGAGAGCAGTTATTCCTTACTCTTTATTCTTTATTCTCAATTCTTTTCCGCCTGCGAAAGTAATTTTTTTTGCCTTACGATAAATATTTTTCCTGGATTACCAGAAGATGATGCCGCTCATGTGCGAGAATAAAAAAAATGATATCGCGGACACTCACCGATGCCCGGTTCGAAGTTCCCTTCCTGTCAAACATTTCTTCACTCATATTTTTAAATAAAGAAATGGTTGATTCCCTGATGGTTTCATATTCTTTCGCAATGTTTTCAAGGGTTCTCTTGCGGTAATTTGAGTTCGCAACATAATCATCCTCTTCAAAGCCGGGTAAAGGAGTCTGATCGTTGCGGGAAATCCTGAGTGCGCGGTAAGAAAGAATCCGTTCGGTATCGCATAAGTGACCGACGACTTCTTTCAACTTCCATTTTCCTTCGGCATACGAACATGATGCTTTCTCCTCAGAAATTGTTTTTAAAAAATTCCTTCTTGTTGTTGACTGGCTGATGAAAGCTTCCAGCAAGTCATCTTCCGGAACATATCGGAGATAGGTTTGGTAGTAGGAATACAGTTGATCAGGGGAAGGTTTATCAATCATTGCCATGATTTTTTTCAGTGAATAAATGTAAGGAGAAGAATGCAATGCCAAACGGAGATTAGTTGTTTTCTCATCATTGTTTTGAAGATAATCTTACATTATTGTCCTGTTAAAATTATATCACCCCTACGGAGTTTCGATCCCAACCTCTTTTTCATTCTATAATCGTTGCACTCCTTCGGAGTTTGTTAGAACCCATCTCAAAATTATTTTGAAGACAATCTTATGCGAAAAATCACTTGTCAATTTGTACATTCGCATCGGTTGAAAGGAATCGACCAAAGAAAAAAATGATCGTCGCAAAAAACATCAGGAAATCATACCAGCAACTCCAGGTTCTGAAAGGCATCAACCTTGAAATCAAAAAGGGAGAAATTGTTTCCATTGTCGGCGCTTCCGGTGCTGGAAAAAGTACGCTGCTTCATATCCTCGGAACACTTGATAAAACGGATGAAGGAAGTGTGACCATCCACGACACGGAAGTTTCTTCTTTGTCATCCAAAAAAATGGCTGCGTTCCGGAACAGGCACATCGGTTTTGTTTTCCAGTCGCATCATCTTCTTCCTGAATTCAACGCACTGGAAAATATTTGCATGCCCGCTTTCATCGCCGGGGAAAGTAAAAGTTCAGCAGAAAAAAAAGCCGCTGATTTGCTCGACATGATGAACCTCACCGAACGGATGACGCATCGTCCTTCTGAATTGAGCGGCGGAGAACAGCAACGTGTGGCCGTTGCGAGAGCGCTGATCAACAACCCTTCTGTCATTTTTGCCGATGAACCTTCGGGAAATCTTGATTCTGCTTCGGCTCAATCCCTTCACCGGCTGTTTTTTGATTTGAGAAATAAATTGCAGCAGACGTTCGTTATCGTCACACACAACGAAGAACTTGCGGGCATGGCCGACCGGAAGCTGACTATGAAAGACGGGATGATTGTTTACTGATCAAAGCTTAATTGATTTTACCTATGAAAAGAATACCTGTTCCTGCTGTTTTCATTTTTCCATTCCTGGTTTTTTGTTTTCAATTTTTTATTTTGAATTCATCCGGGCAATCTCCGAATACATGGACACAGAAAGCCAGTTTCCCGGGCGTTCCAAGAGTGGGCGCGGTTACGTTCACGGTTGGAAACAAAACGTATATAGGAACCGGACAGGACAGCAGTTCGAATTTACTTTCTGATTTCTGGGAATATGATCCATCGACGAATGCATGGACTCCGCTCAACAATTTTTCCGGCGGCTCCCGGCGCGGAGCAACAGGATTTACGATTGGTGCGAAAGGGTATATCAGCACGGGCTTCGACGGAACCAATGACCTGAAAGACTGTTGGGAATACGATCCGGCTACCGATTCATGGCTGCAGAAAAAAAATCTCGGTATTCCCATGAGCAATCCGAGACGTGATGCCGTTTCATTTACTGTGAACAACAAAGGTTACGTGGTGACAGGATACGATGGCAGCGTTAGTTACAACAAAGAATGCTGGGAGTTTAACGGCGACACCACCTGGGCAAGAAGAGCTGATCTCGGAAGCGGTTCCGCATTACAAACTGCGAGAAGATGGGCAACGGGTTTAACGATTGACACCGTTGGGTTTGTCGGGCTTGGATTCAACTCCTCGCAGGACTGGAGAAAAGATTTCTGGAAATACAATCTCGCCGCCAACACCTGGACACAGGTTGCAGATTTCGGCGGAAACGCGCGCTCAGGTGCTTCAGGTTTTTCCATCAACGGAAAAGGATTTGTCGGCACGGGGAACAACACATATCTCACCAGTGATTTCTGGCAATACAATCCCGGCAACAATACATGGACAGCGGTTGCCGCTTATGCTGCAGCCATCACCAACGGAATTGGTTTTTCAGTGAGCGGAAACGGTTACACCGGCCTGGGCCGCGACAGCATTTCCTTCCGCAATGATCTCTGGCAATACACTCCTGATTCGACCATCGGCATTCATGAACTCCGGGATCAAAAAATTTCAGTGACCGTTTATCCTAACCCGTTTCATACCACTGCCGTGTTGCAAATGGGTGTTGAAGGAAATGCATCATCTCAACCGTACCGGTTTGTTTTGTTTGATGCAAACGGAAAAATGGTGCGTGATGAAATTCTTCGAAGCAAAATTTTCTTCCTCGAAAGAAAAAATCTTCCACCGGGAATTTATTTTTACAGCATCGAAACAT
Source organism: Bacteroidota bacterium (assembly GCA_026391945.1). Lineage (GTDB taxonomy): Bacteria > Bacteroidota > Bacteroidia > AKYH767-A > 2013-40CM-41-45 > JAPLDA01. Next base: position 16,922 of record JAPLDA010000074.1, read on the forward strand.
GGAAGGAGAAAAAAAATGTTTCCTCAGGAAAAATTGTCATCGATTAATTCATTCCACCACCTCCACAACGAAGTCTTTCTTTTCAGTAATCCTTCCGACAGGAACATCGGAAATCGTAACACCGCAGGAACGTACGGCATCCAAAAATTCATTCACTGAAGAAGGATCGACTGATGCAAGCAGTCCGCCGCTCGTCTGCGGATCACACAACGGAATAAAGGACGGCCCTTTGACGCCGGTAATTTTATGCTGGTAACTGTTCCAGTTCCGGTACAGGCTGTCAGGGATGATCATTTGCTGAATATAACGTTCAAGTCCATTGATCAGCGGAACATCTTTGTAATTTACAACGGCTGATAAACCGCTGCCTTCGGCCATTTCAACGAGGTGCCCGAGCAAACCAAAACCGGTTACATCCGTGAGCGCATGCACGCCTTTCAAACCACCGATCTTCTCCCCTGCTTTATTCAACGTTGTCATCACGCCGATGACCGTTTTCAAATCTTCTTCTGAAATTTTTCCTCTCTTCGATGCCGTAGAAAGAATTCCCGTACCCAATGGTTTGGTAAGAAAAAGCAAATCGCCCGGTTTCGCAGTATTGTTTTTTTTCAGGTGATCTTTTTTCACCATGCCACTCACTGCCAATCCGAAAATCGGTTCGGGAGAATCAATGCTGTGTCCGCCGGCGAGTGGGATGTTCGCTTCATCGCAAATGGAACGTGCCCCGGCAATCACTTCCCGTGCAAGTTCAGCAGGAATTTTATTCACCGGCCAGCCGAGAATGGCAATGGCAAGAATAGGTTTACCTCCCATGGCAAATACATCGCTGATGGAGTTAGCGGCGGCGATGCGGCCGAAATCAAAAGCATCGTCGACGATGGGCATGAAAAAATCGGTGGTGCTGATGAGGCAATTTCCGTCGGCCAGTTCCAGAACGGCTGCATCATCTTTACTTTCGTTCCCAACGAGCAAGCCCGGGAAGTTCAGTTTGCTGCCGCTGCCTTTCAAAATTTCTTCGAGTACAGAGGGAGCAATCTTGCACCCGCATCCGGCGCCATGGCTGAATTGCGTGAGCCTGACAGGCTGCGGAGTTTCAATCATATTCATATCAGTTGTTTTTCTTTTAGTTCGTTTGACAAAGCCAGTATTTTTTTCATAACATCATTCATGGATTCGTGATGATTGCTTTCAACAGGAAATGTTCCTTCGGGTTTTCTCTGCGACATCCCGTAATCGTATGTCTTGTCGTAGTAAGATAAAATTTCTTCCAGCCATTTTATTTTGTCGCCGTCCAGCAAAGCCTGCACCGCTTGCCTGGTGCGGAGTTCACCGAGTCTTTTCTGCAGCTTCATGGTATTTTCTGCAAGGATTTCCGCCGGAAATTTCCCGTAGTCATCCAAAATTCTTTTTACCCGTGACTCCATATCTGTTTTGATCTCGATGACGGGAGCCTTCCGCATGCATTCAAAAATCACATTAGGAATTTTAACAGAGCCGATGGTGATGCTTTCATTTTCGAGCCAGAGGATTTCGTCTTCATCCATCCCGTTCCATTCCAGCGCCAGCAGGTTTTCAAATTGTTCCGATCGTGGTTGCGGCTTTTCACCCAGCGCTCCGAACGCAGAGCCCTTGTGATGTGCCAGTGCTTCGAGGTCGATCACCTGTTCGCTGTGTTCCTTCAGTAACTTCAAGACATCGGTTTTTCCCGAACCCGTTCTTCCGCCGATGATGAAAATTTTTTTCGGTTGATGAAAACAGTTCAGCACCCAACCGCGAAAAGTTTTGTAGCCGCCTTTCAGCAAGGTCACTTTGAATCCCGCCATGCTGAGAACCCAGGCCATGATGTTGCTGCGCATTCCGCCGCGCCAGCAGTACAACATCACGTGTTTGTCGCCCGTCAACGCATGAACCTTCCTCACCACATCGCCGAACTTACTTCCGACAAGATCAAAACCTGCAAGCACAGCTGCTTCCCGGCCTTTTTGTTTGTAGGTGGTACCGACTATTGCACGATGTTCATCGTTGAGCAACGGAAGATTGACGGCTGAAGGAATGTGGCCTTGTTTGAATTCCGACTCACTCCGCGCATCGAGCAACAACGGTTGTTGCCGGCTGAGTTGATCCAGGAAAACATCTACCTCCAGAATTTCTGACATGAAACAAAGGTAACAAGGAAACAGGGACGGGCAATTACCGGAACGGTGATTTCAGATTTTCTTTGCCTGCAGGCCGGTCAATTCATTCAACAACCATTTGGAGTTGCTGTTGAAATACCGTTTTTGCCGGAACGCTCCCACCCATTGAATGCCGGACACCACGTTGGTGAGAAAAATTTCATCGGCTTTGATGGCGTCGTCGACAGTAAGAGGAGCCTGGATGATTTTTTTGCCACGTTCCGTCAGCAATTCAATGACCTGTTTGCGCATCACACCGGCGATGCAGCCTTCTGAAAGGGAAGGCGTTGCCACCACATCCTTTGCAACGAGAAAAATGTTCGAACTCACCGCTTCACAGATTCTTCCCTCGTCGTTCAGCAGGATGCAATCATCCAACCCGCTCTGTGATCGGTACATTCCCGCCATCACATGAGCCAGTGCGTTGGAAGATTTCAGGTTCGATAATTTGTTTACCGGTTTTGAAATTTCAGAAAAGACATCGATGCGCAACGGAGTTTCATTCAACTGGTATTCTTTTGTTTCGAGAGGTTCCGCTTCCAGGAGAAAAGAAACTTCATTGGAAACGGGCGCATAATATCCGCCGTCGTTCCTGAATACTTCCATCCGGATGCGGCCGTTTCCCTTCAGGTCATTCACCTGGTCGAGGTGGCGGATCAGCAGGTACAAATTATGAAAATTAAAATCATCCCTCCACTTCATGCCCAGCATCTGCATGCTTTTCTTTAACCGGTCGAGGTGGCTGTCGAAAAAAAGAATGTCGCCATGCATGAGGCGGATGGTTTCAAACACGGCATCACCGTAACGGAAAGCACGGTTGCCAGCCATCAGCACCGGCTGATCAGCCGGGAACACATCACCGTTATAGTTCACAAAATCAGCCATCATTCGTTGTGTAAAATTACATGAATGATTTGCCTGAAAAGTGCCCCGGCAAAAAAATTAATTAACAAGATGAATAACACTTGTCAGCGAACTGTTCGGCGCGATGAGAATGGTTTTTACCCCGGCTTTCTTTCCGGCTTCCGCATCACGCTCGGCATCACCGATGAAATAAGAGTTCGCAGCATCCACATCAAAACGGGCAATTGCTTTTTCGAGTAAGAGAGAACCCGGTTTACGACAAAGGCATTTTCCAACATCGGGATGGTGCGGACAATAGTACATCTCCAGGATTTCAATGCCGTGGTTTGCCAGGATATTTTTTAGATGCAGGTGCAGGTTCTCCACATCTTCCTTTGTATAAATTCCTTTGGCAATGCCGCTTTGGTTGCTGATCACAACGAACTGATACTTCTTTTCAGAACATATTTTCAGCGCTTCCACGAGACCGTCATTTAGAATAAAATCTTCTTTCCTGAAGGTATATTCTCCCCGCTCCCTGTTGATGACTCCGTCGCGATCAAGAAAAATGATTTTGATTTTTTCAGATGACATGGCGGAAATAGATCAGTTGATCGAAGAACGATACGAGCAATGCCGGTTTTAAGATGACGGTTAAAAAAACGCCGTACAATGCTCCCCAGAAATGAGCATCGTGGTTGATGTGGTCGCCGCCCTTCCTCGCAGCATAATAACAATACACCAGGTAGGCAACACCAAAAATAATACTTGGTAAACGCAGGATTCCAAAAAGATAAAGAGGTTGCAACGGATAGAACAGGATGAATGCAAACACCACCGATGATACAGCACCGGAAGCACCAAGTGCATTGTAGGCCGGATCATTTTTATGTTTTCCGTAAGTGGGCAACACCGACATCATCATGCCTCCGAAATACAGCAGGATAAAATAAACGGTTGACTTCTCCCCGAATACCACTCCGTAAGATTGCTCCACCATGTACCCGAACGAATACAACACAAACATGTTAATGACCAGGTGCATCCAGTCGGCATGGATGAGTCCGCTGCTGATGAACCGGTATCCTTGACGGTTTGAATGGATGATGTACGGATTGAAAATCATCCGGTTTCTCAGCTCATCCGACTGAAAAGCGAGAAAAGAAATGATGCAGGTGGCAACCAGGATGATTGTAGTCACAAGACAAGTTTTAGTTTATCATTTATAAAATTCAAGACGCATTATTCTCCATTCATCCTGATCAAACTTTTCATCAGCAGATGACCTTCGCCGAAAAAAGTTCCTTCAGCTTTTCCACGGCGAAATCAATTTCTTCTTTTGTGCTGTATTTACTGAATGAGAACCGGACAGCAGGCCTGTCGGGATTCACCTTTAACGCTGACAAGACATGTGAGCCGACGTTGCTGCCGGAACTGCATGCACTGCCACCGGAAGCTGCAATGCCACTGATGTCGAGGTTGAACAGCAGCATCTCGGAAATCGCGGAAGGAGGAAATGAAACATTTAACACTGTGTACAGGCTGTGATCGGGTTCATCGCCGTTGAATTCAACACCGGGAACCGATGCCATCAGTTTTTCCGTCATGTAATCTTTTAGTCCGCGGATGTAAGCCTGGTGTTCCTCCATGTGTTCATGCGCAATCTCCATCGCTTTGGCAAGGCCGATGATGCCGTACACATTCTCTGTTCCGCCGCGCATGTTTCGTTCCTGTGAACCTCCGAAAATAAACGGATGAATTTTCACATTCCCGTTGATGTACAGGAAACCAATTCCTTTCGGACCATGAAACTTATGCGAAGCACAGGTGACAAACTGAACATTCAGTTCCCGGAGATCGAAAGCATAATGTCCCATCGTTTGCACCGTATCGGAATGGAAAACAGCATTGTATTTTGCACAGATCTCTCCTGCTCTTTTTATCGGGAGAAGATTCCCGATTTCATTGTTCGCATGCATGAGTGAAACGAGGCTGCGGTCGTTATTCGTCAGTAACTCTTCCAGGTGAGAAAGATTCACCCTTCCTTTTTCATCGAGGTCAACGAAACTCAGGTTGATTTTTTCTTCCCGTTCGAGTTCCTGCAAGGTGTGCAATACGGCGTGGTGTTCGATGCGGGAAGTAATGGCATGTTTAATCCCGAGATCCCGGACGGTGCATTGAAGTGCTGTGTTGTTTGCTTCCGTACCGCCGGAAGTAAAAAAAATTTCAGAAGGAGAAACATGCAGGAGTTTCGCAACCGTTTTCCTCGCCTTTTCAATTTCAGCACGCACTTCCCGTCCGTATGAATGAATGGAAGAAGGATTCCCGAAATGATTTTTCATCATCGGGATCATGGCTTCCAGCACATCCGGGTCGATGGGTGTGGTGGCTGCATTGTCGAGGTAAACTTTCATGGCGTCAGTTTCGTGTTTCGTTTTTTGAAGTCGGATGTGAGAGGAGAATCAGCGGCATGTTCTCCCTGCATCGGTTATCATCTCCTGAACTTTAACGATAAACTCTTTACGTTTATCTTATTTCGCGATCGCACTGATCATGTCCTTGATATCAAAGATAATTTTTTCAGCGAGATTCTCTGCTGTTGTCTGCGACCGGCTTTCAGCATAAATACGGATGATCGGCTCCGTATTGCTTTTGCGGAGATGAACCCATTCGTTGTCGAACTCGATCTTTACGCCATCCACGGTATTCACCGGTTGTTTTTTGTATTTGTTTTTGATCTCATCGAGGATGTGATCCACATCAATTTCCGGTGTGAGTTCAATTTTATTTTTAGAGATGAAATAATTCGGATACGTAGCCCGGAGCATGGAGACACTCTTTCCGTATTTTGCAAGATGCGTGAGGAACAGGGCGATACCAACCAAGGCATCGCGTCCATAATGCAATTCAGGATAAATGATTCCGCCGTTTCCTTCGCCGCCGATCACAGCATGGTTTGCCTTCATCGCTTCCACGACATTCACTTCGCCCACGGCCGATGCAAAATACTTCCCTCCTGCTTTTTCAGTCACATCACGCAGCGCCCTCGTGGACGACATGTTGGAAACCGTATTGCCTTTTTTTGTCTTCAGAATATAATCAGCAACGGCAACGAGCGTGTATTCTTCCCCGAACATTTCCCCGTCTTCACACACAAAAGCCAGCCGGTCCACATCCGGATCAACGGCGATGCCGAGGTGAGCGTTTTTCTTTTTCACTTCTTTCGAAAGATCACCAAGATGTTCAACCAAGATGTTCAGGAAGCGGCTCCGGGTTATGCGGAAACTGTCCGTTGGGAATGCAATACAGTTCGGTGATTTCCTCCACGCCGAGCGCTCTCAGCAAAGCGGGAACAGCGATGCCGCCAGTTGAATTCACGGCATCCACGACGATTTTAAAATTTTTTTCTTTGATCGCTTTCACATCCACCAAAGGAAGAGCTACGACTTTGTCGATATGTTTCTGAAGATAATCCGGTGCCGTGAGGTATTTGCCGAGTTTGTTCACATCAGCAAAAGAGAACGATTCTTGAAAAGCGATTTTCAACACCTCTTCTCCGTCTTTTGCTGAAATAAATTCACCGTACTGGTTGAGCAGTTTCAACGCATTCCATTGTTTGGGATTGTGACTGGCAGTGATGATGATTCCTCCATCAGCCTTAAAATCGGCTACTGCAAGTTCAACTGTTGGTGTGGTGGACAGACCGAGATACACCACGTCCACACCCATTCCTTTCAACGTACCTGCTACGAGGTTCTGAACCATCTCACCGGAGATTCTTGCATCGCGGCCGATGACAATAGATGTCCGTGCATTTTTCCGCGTACTGTTTTTCATCACCCACGTTCCGAAAGCAGCCGTAAACTTCACAATATCGGGCGGAGTGAGGTTGTCACCGCTTTTCCCCCCGATAGTCCCCCTGATTCCTGAAATAGATTTAATAAGTGCCACAACTGTTGCTTTTGAATTTGCGGATGCAAAGATAATCGGTTTTACCAATTCTGCAGCAGCAGTGAAAGAGGATCGTTTTCATGCATCAGGTTTCACATTCGCTCGAGCCCATATTCAAATACCTGCCAGCCGAAAAATTTTCGAACTTAGGGCGACGACAACAGTGAATCAAAAAATAATATCCTGACAGGATAAACTCTTTTTCTTTCTCACCCATTTTTTGTTCTTTCACGGCTGGAATCCAACCCGCCTTATTCATCATCTCATTTCAAATTTATTTCCTCAAAAACAGATTCATGAAACTGATCTTCAAACTGCTTATTCTTTCCGGTACAATCTTACTACTGAATCAAAAATTCACGTATGCGCAGGACACGATTCATGTTCAGTGTTTTACTTATGGCTCTTCAACTGATTCTTCCATTGTATTTCCATACGATACGGTGAGGATTCAAAAAATATTGATGAACTACAAACTCCGCTGTCCTTATACCACGCAGTGCGGCGAATGGGATTACCTGATGTACACCTACCTGTTTCAACCGACGGGAAGATTTGACTCGGTGATGCATACGTATCCGAGTTATGTTGTAAACGGATCAAGCCCGGCATCCTATTCATTCATGAATACGCCATCGTACAGCTATCATCCGTATTTTGAAAATCATGTTGTGCAGGACAGCATCATTTCATTCGACTCCACTTTGGTTGCAGCGAATACCATCAGCATGAACCATCCGTTGAATGCTGCGATTCCGGTTTGCCGCTCGCAGTACCTGTGGAAAGCAGTTGAATTAACCGCAGCCGGTTTATCGGCAGGAAACATCACCGGTTTAAGACTGAATGTTCTTTCGCCGGGAAGCGAATTGAAACACCTGGTCATCCGCATCAAAGCGACTACGCGCGATACGATCACAATTCTTGGATATGAAAGCACGGGCTTCATAACGGTGTATGACAGGAATACGACCTTCACTCCGGGTGGATGGAACCCGGTTGAATTCACCGGCGCATTTCTTTGGGACGGAGTTTCGAACCTCGCCGTTGATATCAGCTACGGCAACGATGGCAACGGAACTTCCACCTCCCTTTCAGGAAGCAACAGCGGGTTTCAGTCCGGCATCACCACTGCCAATGAAGACCGGAGTTTTTTCTTCCAGGGAACCGATAACATTTCTGTACCATCACAGCCATTCGGAAACCTCGACTCCAATGTCACCATCAGTTTCTGGGCAAACGGGAACCCACTTTTCCAGCCGCAGAATCAATCCATCTTTGAAGGCGTTGATTCGCTGAACCGTCGTGTTTTGAACTGCCATCTTCCATGGAGCGATGGCGTGGTGTACTGGGATGCCGGGAATTCCGGAACCACAGCTTACGACAGGCTGAGCAAACAAGCCACCAGTCCTGACTTTGAAGGGAACTGGGTTCATTGGGCTTTCACCAAAAATGTGAAGTCAGGAAGGATGAAAATTTACAAGAACGGTGCTTCCTTTATCCAGGCCACTAACAAACGGAAGCTGATGAAAGGCATTAAAAAATTCCGCATCGGCTCCGGTGCAAATGGTACAAGCAACTACGATGGAAACATCGATGAGTTTGCTGTTTTTAATACGGAAGTGGATGCCGCTACGATCAAAGACTGGATGAATAAAAAAATGGACAGTTCCCATCCATATTATTCCAACCTCCTCCTCTATTATACCTGTGATAACAATTCGCTCACGGCGGCTTCCGATTCTGCTCCGGGAAATAATAATGGTTTGTTGTTCGGAGTTCCTGTGAGCAGTTTGTACACACCAACTTCCGTATTCAAAGACCTGATGAATACGGATGAGCGACCTGATGTAATTTTTGAACAGGGTATTTATTTCTCACACGTGGACTCTGTCATGTTGGTAGATTCAACCGTAAATGCTCCCGTTACCATGGTCTATTTCAGCGACACATTGAACCCGACCGTACCAACGGATTCCCAACTGGTGTACCCGGTTTACTATAATCAATATGTATATGATGCAGCCGGGCATGCCATCGATTCCGCTTTTGTGACACCCGATTCTGTGATCACACTCTATAATACTCATACCTGGGATCCGCCTTATGCTGTGCAAAACAGGTATGAACTCGGCAGGTATATAACACCGTATGGAAACGGGCTGAGCCTCGGCAACGGTTTCAACTGGGTATATGATGTGAGTGATTACCGGACGTTGCTGCATGATACCGTTCACCTGAAATCCTATAACCAGCAGGAGTTGCTGGATCTTTCCTTTGATATGATCAAAGGAATTCCTCCGCGCGACCCGATCAGCGTTCAAAACATTTACCCAGGAGGAGATTTTGTTTACGGCTCTGCAGGCAACCCGATTGAAAATCATTTCCCTCCGAAGAACATCTACATTGATTCCTCCGCACTAAACACACGGATCAAATACAGAACGACAGGACATGGAGAAGACGGAAATAACTGTGACGAATTTTGTCCGAAGATGCAGTACATCAATGTAAACAGCATTCAGCGTTTCAGCCAGCTGGTCTGGAAAGACGATTGTGCGTTGAACCCTGTCTATCCCCAGGGAGGAACCTGGGTTTATGCACGCGCCAACTGGTGCCCGGGCGATGATGTTCCGACTTTCGATTACGAACTCACTCCTTATGCAACTCCCGGCGACAGTGTTTTGATTGATGTCAACTTCCAGCCTTATACACTTGCATCCGGCGGATCAAATCCTCATTGCGTGGTGGAAACACAACTGATCGAATACGGAGCGCCGAACTTCACATTGGATGCAGCAGTGTATGACATCAAATCACCAAGCGACCAGCAAATGTATTTGCGACACAACCCGATCTGCAACAACCCGCTCGTCACCATTCAAAATACAGGATCAACAACCTTGACAAGCCTCACGATTACATACGGACAAGTCGGGGCTTCGCTCAGTACATTCAACTGGACAGGCAGCCTCACCCCGATGAAGAAAACTGATGTTCAGCTTGGCAACGTCAACTGGAATGCTGCCGGAAACCAATTCATCGTTACGGTGAGCAATCCGAATGGAGGAACCGATCAGTATGCCAATAACAATACGATGACGACCACGTTCGGCATTCCGCCGCAATTCGAAAATGCACTCATTTTTGAATTGCAGACCAACAACGAATCCTATCAGAATGCTTACACCCTGAAAGATGACCAGGGAAACGTGGTGTTCTCGCGAAGCAGTCTTACCGACAACACGCTGTATGAAGACACGATGTACCTTCCTTCGGGATGTTATGAGTTCAGGTTGACGGATTCAGGAGACGACGGACTTACATTCTGGGCAAATCCCCCGGGCGGCGCGGGTTCCATGAAAATAAAAAGAGCTTCCGACGGAGCAGCGCTGAAAAGTTTCGGTTCTGATTTCGGAGCAGAGATTTACCAGCAGTTCACAGTAGGTTACATGGTGGGAATTGAAAACTCGAAAGCGGTGAATGACGTGCGTGTTTATCCGAATCCATCCACGGGAAAAGTCAACTTCGATCTGAATTTCAGCAGCCGGCAGAATGCAACCATTGAATTGTTCAATGTAACCGGAGGCAAAGTGTACGCTGAAAGTGCAGAGCACATCATTTCAAAAAGAATAACGGCTGATTTATCTTTCCTCCGTTCAGGAATCTATTTTGTAAAAATCAAAACGGATGAACATGTGTATTATGAGAAGGTGGTGATGGGGCGGTGAGTGTTCTCAAGTCAAAAGTCAAAAGTTAAAAGAAAAGAAGCGAGACGCAAGAGTCAAGAAGCAAGATTGAGGACATTCAACCCAATCAACTTAATTCACTTAATCAACCAAGCAACAGAAGGTAGCAAGACGACAGACGATGGGACCACTGACAAGGGTTCCGGAATTAATATTTAGCCTCGTGCAACGAATGACAGCGAATGAACGTCTTTGGTTTTCTAAGGTAAAAAGCACCAGTTAATCGCAATAAAAAACGAAATAATTCTTTTTCGGGAGACGGAATTGTCCTTCCTCATTTTTTCATCTTCGCTACAAGATTACATTTTTTTATTTTGTAATATAGCCATCTTCTTTAGTCCCTCTAATCACATTCACAATGAAAAGATTTATTTTTATTGCAGGTCTGCTTCTTTCAGTTTCCCTGTCGTCTTCTGCCTCCCACCTGATGGGTGGTTCACTTACGTATGAATATCTTGGTTTTAATTCAAGCAATCAAACCAACAAGTTCCTTATTAAACTTCAGCTATTCAGGAATTGCGACACTTCTACCACTCCGCTTCCTGCTCAGCTTGCCAATTCTTATCAACTGGGAATTTATCCGCAGGATACAACGAATCCGAATGCCGATAAAATATTGTACAACTCCTACACTATGGGCATGGCTCCCGGATTCCCTCAGTATGTGAACCCACCATCTCCAGGTGGTGCGTGCAGTTTCAGCACGACGGTATGCGTTCAGGAAGGTGTTTACCAGGACACGGTTAACATACCGTCGAGTGCGGGTGGATATCATTTGCTGATTGAATTGTGTTGCCGGAACTACAACATCCTTAACCTCGCCAATGTTCAGCAGCCGCCGGTAGGAACCGGGGTTGGTCAAACCTATTATGCCTTTATTCCTCCCAACCTTATCATTAACAGTTCCCCTCAGTTCAATGATGTACCTGTTCCGTTTATCTGTACCAGCGACACAACTTCACTTGTTAATACTGCAACCGATCCTGATGGCGACAGCCTTGCTTATTCATTTGTCACACCTTATAATTCATACACCACCAACGCAACACCGAACCCGACGTTTACCATTACGATGCCGATACCGGATGTAACCTATCTCACCGGGTTTAGCCTTGCACAACCTTTTGGCGCCGGCGGTTACGCATTCATCGATTCCATCACCGGTCTTACTCAATACCACATTCCGACAATAGGTAACTATGTTGTATGCGTGGAAATACGGGAATACAGAAATGGTGTTCTCTTATCAACCACACGGCGCGATCTTCAGCTCATTGCCATTGCCTGTAACCCGAATCCTCCTCCTGTTTTATCTACAACAGGCGGAAGCGGAATTACTACTTATAATATCACCGAAGGACAAACACTTTGTTTTCCCGTTACCATGGTGGATCCGAATGGTGACAGTGTATTTGTTCATGCAAGCGGAAGCCTCTTTGATCCATTGCAGGTAAATCCTGCCGCCACTCTTCCGAATGCAGCAGGTGATTCCATTGTAACGAGCCAGTTCTGCTGGACTACCGGTTGCGGACAGGGAAGATCGGCTCCTTATCAGTTTTCAGAAAGCGCACTCGATGATGGTTGTCCGCCGAAAATCACCAACGTCGTGTATTCCATTTATGTTCATCCGTTCGCCGGGCCAACCGTGATTAACGGGCCTGATTCTGTCTGCAACCAGCAGGCATCTGTCGCATACAACGTAGCAAGTGTATCAGGGATAACATACCATTGGATGATCGCAAACGGAACACAGGCATCGGGCGGAAATTCTTCCAACATCACGGTGAACTGGGGAAATTCCACCAGCGGAATTGTTTCCGTGTATGCCGTGAGCCAGTATGGCTGTACACGCGATACCATTCATAAAAATGTGGTGCTGAAACCGCTTCCTGTGGCCGATGCCGGCGTTGATTCCGTTTCTTTTTGCTCCGGACAAAATGCGTTGATTGGTGTTTCGCCAACATCCGGTTACACGTACTCATGGAATCCGACAGCAGGACTTGATACATCCACCATTTCCAACCCAACTGTTTCGCTTACGAATGCGACCACCAACCCGGTCACGCATCCTTATACCGTGACTGCCACTTTAAATGGTTGTTCCACTACGGATAACGTTGCCGTGATCGTAAAACCTTTACCGGTTTCGAATGCCGGAAACGACCGTGCAGTTTGTTCAGGCGATACCGTTCATCTTGGTACGACAAGCACTTCGGGATATATTTATTCGTGGACGCCATCATCCGGACTTGACAACACAGCCATTTCAAACCCAACTGTGATTGTTTCCAACTCAACTTCATCAGCTGATACACTTACTTATTACCTCACCAACAACCTGAACGGATGCTTTACGGGCGACACCGTGCATGTGATTGTGAATCCTCTTCCAATTGTTGTTGCATCCGTGAACCCTGACACCATTTGCCAGTTGCAAACATCTTCTCTCCAGGGAACAGGTGCGAATACATACAACTGGGCGAACATTCTTACACCGGGAACTTCCATCGGAACTACGAACCCATTAACAGTTTCTCCATCCATTCCGACCACTTACATTCTTACCGGGACAGCTTCTTTGGTCGGAACATCGTGCATCAACAGGGATACTGTTTCCTTATTCGTAAAACCACTGCCTGTTTCAAATGCAGGAAGCGATCATTATGTATGCTCAGGCGATACGGTAAATCTTGGTGTTGCTGCCACTTCCGGTTACACGTATCAATGGACGCCATCGGCGGGATTAAACAACAGCACAGTTTCAGATCCGTTTGTCATTGTTGCAAATGCAACTTCTGCGGCTGACACGTTGAACTATACCGTAACCTCAACACTCAATGGATGTTCGACAACGGATGCGGTGAAAATCATCATCAATCCGTTGCCAATTGTGCAGGCCACTGCAACACCTGATACCGTTTGCCAGGGACAAACCGCCACACTCATTGGTGCAGGCGCGAACACATACGACTGGGCAAATGCCCTGACGCCATCCGTTTCTATCGGAACCGGAAGTTCTCTTCCAGTGAACCCGACCATCGTCACTGTCTATATTGTAACCGGAACAGCAAACCTCATCGGAACATCGTGTATCAACAAAGACACGGTTACCGTTTACGGAAGCCTGCTTCCGAATGTCGTTGCTACCGCCAGTCCTGACAGCGTTTGCGCGGGATCATCATCTACACTTACAGCAGTCGGCGGATTGTCTTACACCTGGGCTGCACTAACGGCTCCGAATGTGATTGTCGGCAGCAATCCAACATTGACCATTACTCCAACAGCCACGGTTTCTTACATCACCACCGGCGTCAATTCATTCGGATGTATCAATAAAGATACGGTGACAGTCGTGTACAACCCTGTTCCGTTGGCCGATTCGATTTATGGAACTACTTCTTTGTGCCCGGGAGTAACAGGAGTTGGTTACCTCGCACTTCCTTATACAGCAACATCCACGTATCATTGGATGATTCAAAGCGGAACGATTGCAAGCGGACAGGGAACAGACACCGTTTTTGCCAATTGGGATTCGTTAAGCGGACCGGGATTCATCAGTGTGATTGAGACCACTGACCGTGGTTGTATTTCGGATACCGTTTTACTGCCCGTCAACATCAATTTAATACTCACACCACACGCACCATTCGGTATCAACCCGATCTGTGAAGAGAACGCCGATTCATCCGTTTACAATACTTTTTTCACTCCCGGTTCGGTTTATACCTGGGACATTGTTTACGGTACAATTTTAAGTGGTAATGGAACCAACAACGTCGTTGTGAACTGGGATTCGACTGGAATTAATATGGGTGTCATCTGGTATGTTGAACACAGCACCACAATTGATACGGTATGTTATGGAAGATCCGATACTTTGTTTGTAACGATTCACCCGCGGCCGGTTACTTCCCCGATCCTCGGAACGTATGCACTGTGTGCTTATGATACGGGAAACCTTTACATGGTAAACCCTTCATCGGGTTCAACGTTTGCATGGACAACCACCAGCGGGAGCATTGCATCAGGAAACGGAACCAATCTCATTCACCTCAACTGGTCGGCTGCCGGAACGGAAACCATCACGGTGGTGGAGACAAGCAGTTTTGGTTGCCTCGGTTTCCCTGTGGATACGGATGTACTTGTACGACCACTGCCGAATGCATACGCGGGACCGGATACTTCCATTTGTTTTGGCGACAGCACGCTTCTGCAGGCAACCGGCGGAATCATTTATCACTGGACGCCTTCGCTGGGACTGAGCAGCAATGCCATCAGCAACCCGTATGCACACCCCGGATCATCCTCTCAATACAATGTGCTGGTCACCGATAATTTCAACTGTAAAAACACCGACTCTGTTTTAGTGACCGTTCATACGTTACCGAATGCCAATGCAGGATCGAACGTAGCCATTTGTTTCGGACACAATACAACACTGAATGCAAGTGGTGGCACGCAATACCTTTGGATCCCCGGAACAGGGTTGAGTGATTCAACCATCTTTAATCCTGTTGCATCACCGGCTGCAAGCATTCAATATTATGTAATCGTCACCGATAACAATACCTGTCACCAGATCGACAGCGTGATTGTCACCGTTCATTCTTTGCCGGTTGTGGATGCCGGACCGGATACTATTATCTGCAACGGATCCGGAACCCAATTGCAGGCTACCGGCGGAAACACGTATCACTGGTCGCCTTCGGTTGGACTGAGCAATGTAAACATTTCCAATCCTGTCGCATCGCCTGCTGATTCGACCACGTACACGGTGACGGTTACAGATGCAAACAACTGTCAGAACACCGACCAGGTGTTTGTGGATGTGAATGCCATGCCTCGGGCAGCATTCAATGCCTTGTATGATCCGAGTTGCGACGGGCTGAGAGCAAAACTCGTTGACCTCAGCACCAATGAGCTGAATTCTGAATGGTTGTACGGCGACGGTACTTCACAATCTGTTTCCAATCCGATTCCGAATGATACGATGGTTCATATTTATCCTTACGGAACCACCGGCATCATCAGCCTCATCGCCATCAATAATTTCTGTCGCGATACGATCACTGTTGAGAAACCGGACATTGGTATCGGAACTGCACTCGATTCACTCGCCAACGTATTTTCTCCGAACGGCGACGGCATGAACGATTGTTTCCAGGTAACTCCTACCGGCGGGTTGAATGACTGTGCCTTCATCACCATCTTCAACCGGTGGGGAAAAGTTGTTTTCGAAGGTGACACGCAGCATCGTTGCTGGGACGGAAAAAATGACAGCGGAACTGAATGCGATGAAGGAGTTTATTTCTTCATTGTAAAAATCGGCAATGCAACGAAGAACGGTACGGTGCAGTTGATCCGGAAAAAACTATAACCCAGACGCTACGACGAATGGGTTCTGCTTCCCTCCGAAGAAAAAATCAAATGCGATGAAGTTCAGGATGAAAGGAGAATCGCTACATATTCCTCCGGTACTGTCCTCCTACTTCAAACAAAGCATTCGTGATTTGTCCGAGTGAACAGACTTTCACCGCTTCCATCAATTCGGCAAACATGTTTTTGTTTTGCACGGCTGTAACCTGCAGGCGCTTCATGGTATCCGCTTTCCTGTCTTCGTTTTTCTGATGAAGATCTTTCAGCATGCTCACCTGGTATTCCTTTTCTTCAGTGGTTGCACGAATCACTTCTTTCGGTAAAACCGTTGGCGATCCTTTGCTCGATAAAAATGTATTCACGCCGATGATCGGGTATTCTCCCGTGTGTTTCATGGTTTCATAATAAAGACTTTCTTCCTGGATCTTTCCGCGCTGGTACATCGTTTCCATCGCACCAAGCACGCCTCCTCTTTCGTTAATACGATCGAACTCCGCCATCACGGCTTCTTCCACGAGGTCAGTGAGTTCTTCGATGATGAACGACCCCTGCACCGGGTTTTCATTTTTCGCAAGACCAAGTTCACGGTTGATGATTAACTGGATGGCCATCGCTCTCCGCACACTTTCTTCCGTCGGAGTGGTAATGGCTTCATCATACGCATTTGTGTGAAGAGAATTGCAGTTATCATAAATGGCGTACAAAGCCTGCAACGTGGTACGGATGTCATTGAAATCAATTTCCTGCGCATGCAGCGAACGGCCCGAAGTCTGGATGTGGTACTTCAGCATCTGCGAACGTTCATCGGCGCCGTATTTCAGTTTCATCGCCTTCGCCCAGATTCTTCTCGCCACGCGACCGATCACCGAGTATTCCGGATCCACGCCATTCGAAAAGAAAAACGAAAGATTCGGGGCAAACAGGTTGATGTCCATGCCTCGGGAAAGATAATATTCCACATACGTAAAACCGTTCGAGATCGTCAGCGCCAGTTGCGTGATCGGGTTTGCGCCTGCTTCAGCAATGTGATACCCACTGATGGACACCGAATAAAAATTCCTGATCTTATGTTGAATGAAATAATCCTGGACGTCTCCCATCAGCCGCAAAGCAAATTCCGTTGAGAAGATACAGGTATTCTGCGCCTGGTCTTCCTTTAAAATATCCGCTTGAACGGTTCCGCGAACAGAATGAAGCGTATGCTCTTTGATTTTTTTGTACACATCGGCAGGTAAAACCACATCACCCGAAACACCGAGCAGCATCAATCCCAGTCCGTCATTTCCTTCAGGAAGATTTCCCTGGTAAGCTGGACGTCTTATTTTTTTCTCTTTGTAAATTTTTTCAATTTTTTTCTCCACTTCTTTTTCCAATCCATGCTCTTTGATATACAACTCACATTGTTGATCGATGGCAGCGTTCATGAAAAATGCACAGAGTATCGGCGCCGGCCCGTTGATGGTCATCGACACGGAAGTTTTCGGATCCACGAGGTTGAAACCGCTGTATAATTTTTTTGCATCGTCCAGGCAACAGATCGAAACACCGCTATTCCCGATTTTTCCGTAGATGTCGGGACGAACAGCCGGATCATGGCCGTACAGCGTCACGCTGTCAAAAGCTGTTGACAGGCGTTTGGCAGGCATCCCAAGACTCACGTAATGAAAACGGCGGTTCGTACGCTCCGGTCCGCCTTCGCCAGCGAACATGCGCGTCGGATCTTCGCCTTCACGTTTAAAAGGAAATACGCCGGCGGTAAAAGGAAATTCTCCCGGAAAATTTTCCTGCAGATTCCATTGAAGAATTTCACCCCATGCTTCATAACGAGGTGTGGCGACTTTCGGAATTTTGGTATGTGACAACGATTCTGTAAACGTTTTCACCTTCACGTCCTTGTCGCGCACTTTATAGACAAAGAAATCGTCGTGGTACCCCTGCACCTTCTTCTTCCAACCTTTCAGAATTTTCTTATTGCTGCCGTCCAGTTTCAATTCCGTTTCATGATACAGTTCTTCCAGCTTTTTGATGAGCCTGTCTTTATCATCCATGGATGATTCCTTAATGGTCTCAATGGATTTATGAATTCCAAAAAGTCTTTGTGCGACTTCGCCCTGTTGTTTTGTCCACTTGTTATAGTTCCTGACTGTTTCGCTGATCTCGCCGAGGTAACGGATTCTCGCCGGCGGGATGATGTAAATTTTTTCACTCATCTCGCCGGTGATTTCGAAATGAGAGTGCAGGTCCACCCCGCATTTTTCTTTCAG
>JAPLDA010000098.1 GCA_026391945.1 Bacteroidota bacterium
CTGTCCGTCTCCGAAATTCCATGACCAGCTCGTAACCGGTTGCGGAGTAGTATTGTACATGGTAACCGTTCCTCCGAAACAGGTAACTGTATCCGACCAGGCGAAACCGGCATTCGGCAAAGTTCCGGTCGTGATCCAATGAGAATCTGTCGCAATGCATCCTGCCTGGTTAGTGACTGTAAGTGTTACATGAAAATGTCCAGCGCTTGTAAAAGTATGCGTGATCGTACTCGACGAAGATGTGAAATTTCCCGTGCTGTCTCCGAAGTTCCATACATACTGAACCGGAGGGAAGCTATTAATATTGATGGTGCCTTCGAATAATAATGTTAAAGGAACACAGCCGCTGTCCAATGGAATTTGCGCAGTTGGTGTTACAAAAAAAGATTGAATCCCTACTGTAAATTCCTTCAGATTCAGATGGTGTAGAACAGCCGTGTCTTTGCACCCATAAACATCCGTTACAATAACGTATGGAGTATCGATGCCAAAAAGGGTATAGGTGTGAGACGGGCTTGCCAGTGCAGAAGTGTTGTTCGCACCACTGGAAGGATCATCAAAATTCCAAAGCCAATGTGCAATATTCGGAGTAGGTACACTGAATGAAACGATCTGTGGCAGAAGACAGCTGAAGGATGGTGTCGCAAGGATGGTTGCATTCGGCCTTGTTCTTACATGGACTATATGTGATGTGGTATGAATGCAGCCATTTGCCGTAGCGGTGAGTTGAACTGTAAAAAAATTTGAATTTTGAAAAACATGAAATGGATTGGAAGACGTACTGGTGGAACCATCGCCGAAATCCCATGAATAGGAAGCATTGGAAGGAATGGTAATGTTCGAAAAAAGTGCAGTGTCACCCAAACAGATCATGGTATCAGTTGAGAAGGCAGCAGCGGTATGAATGATTTGCAGGGAATAAGAAAATGAGGCAGTACACAAAGCAGAATTTGCGATCAGGGTAATGTTATAGGTTCCGGTATTGTTATACAGATGGTTCGGATTGGTTAATGTGGATACATTTCCGGATCCGCTTGACGGGTCCCCGAAATTCCACTGGTAACCACTCACAAACCCGGAAGTAGTGTTGGTAAATGAAATGTTGATCGGTGCATTGCATCCGGACGCCGGAGTGGTTACAAAATTTGCAATGGGTCCGTTTACAGTCACCACGTTTTTAGAAATCGTACTGTTGCATCCGTGAACATCCGATATGATCAGGTTCGCGTGAAACACCTGAGCGAAAGAATAAGTATGGATGGCAACTCCTCCCGTTATGCTGTCAACATACCCGTCATCAAACGACCATCGCCAATGATTGATGGCTCCAGCGGTTCCGGCTAATGAGTTGCTTGTAAATGTGACCGGTGATCCCGCGCAGGCCGTGTCGGGGTTGACGGTGAATGCCGCAACAGGATTGGAGTAAACGGTGATATAATTTGTTTTGATTTCCTGGTCAGAAGCAGAACTATTCGAGACCATTAATTTCACCGTATAGGTTCCCGGTAAACTATATGTTGCAGACGGATTTTCCAGTATGGATGAATTGCCATTGCCGAAATTCCAGTTGTAAGAAGCCGGGTTACCGGTGGATGTGTTGGTAAAGTTTACCGTAAGCGGCACACATCCTGAAATCACTGATGAGGTGAAATTCGCATTCAGCTGTGCCCTGCAAAAGGTTGAAATGAAAAAGAAAGCAACTGTAAAAGGAAAAAATCGAAAAGACTGCATCATCCATTCGTTTAATATTTTACTAAGTAACGATTTTATTTCGAAGCAACAAACAGCTCTTCGATTTATACCGATGCGGTATCTGTAATAGTCCAATACGCCTATCGGCTTTTGGCTTATAACAGCTACTCTATCGGCATAATACCTCCGCCGAGTCGGATTGGATTATTTTATAATGCGTAATGGTATTACAGTCAATTACGGGGAATGGTGTTCATTTGGCTTCTCATGACTTTGTATAAAGGTTGATTGATTTGATTCAGTAATTGAGCAACGAACAGCAAATGGTCAGATGGTCTGTCGTCTCCTCGTCTCAAAATTGATTGCATGAATAAACTGACAAGCGATTGTGTATCAAAAAAGTTTATAAACCGTATCCACAATTTTTTCTTCGATCTTCAGCGAATCCTTTTCTGTTTTCCTGATCCCGCTTAAAAGAACCGTTACATTCACCTTGCTGATCAGCTTTTCTCTTTTTTCTATTTTGATGTGAAGCAGAACTTTGTTGCCAAAAATTTTTCTACCTCGTTCAGCAGTGACTTCTCCTTTTTTTTCATTGGAGCTCGTGATGCGGAAGTCATTCCGGTCGCAGACTTTTTCGATGGATTTAAAAACTTCACCAAACGGGTAGTGAAGCAGGGCTGATCTCATGGTTTGAATTCAAAAATATGAAACGAAAAAAAATCGCTTGTAAAGTTAAGCAATTTCATGATGCAGGGATGAACCGGGTTCATCATCTTACCCTGGCCACCGGAAAATTACAGATTCACAACCACCCGATCAGATGAGGATTACAATTTTCCTTTTTTGATTTCATCCACCACAGCAGGATCCAACAGGGTGGTGGTATCTCCCAAATCAGAAGTTTCTCCTTCGGCAATTTTCCGCAGGATCCTTCTCATGATTTTTCCGCTGCGGGTTTTCGGCAGCCCTGTCACAAACTGGATTTTATCCGGCTTGGCAATGGAGCCAATGATGCGTGATACCGTTAAAAGAATATCCTCCCTGGCAAGATTCTCATCACCATGATGCCCGTTGTAAATCACAAAAGCATAAATCCCCTGGCCTTTGATGTTGTGAGGGAAACCAACGACAGCACTCTCCACCACACCTGCATGCATGTTGATGGCATTTTCAACTTCAGCGGTTCCGATCCGGTGGCCGCTTACATTCAGCACATCATCCACGCGGCCCGTGATCCTGTAGTTTCCTTCTTCATCACGCAAACAGCCATCGCCGGTGAAATACATGTTATCATACGTAGCAAAATAATTCAGGCGGCAACGTTCATGATCGCCGTAAGTGGTTCGTAACATTCCCGGCCATGGAAACTTGATACAAAGATTGCCACCGACGTTGTTGCCTTCAATTTCTTTTCCGTTTTCATCAACAAGGCAAGGCTGCACACCTGG
Source organism: Bacteroidota bacterium (assembly GCA_026391945.1). Taxonomy (GTDB): domain Bacteria; phylum Bacteroidota; class Bacteroidia; order AKYH767-A; family 2013-40CM-41-45; genus JAPLDA01. The sequence goes on from JAPLDA010000098.1 coordinate 3,144, forward strand.
AAGCGGAACCGTTGCATGAGCTGGCTTATGTGGTGTGACATCGGCAAGATTGGAGATCATGATTCCGCCGGTCTCTGTTTGCCACCACGTATCCACCACCGGGCATTTTTCTTTCCCGATGTTTTTATGATACCAGTGCCATGCTTCTTCATTGATCGGTTCACCAACCGTTCCAAGCACTTTCAATGAATCCAGTTTTTTGTCTTTGACGTGAGTCAGTCCGAAAGCCATCAGGCTGCGAATGGCTGTTGGCGCGGTGTACAAGATATCCACATCAAATTTATCCGCGATGTCCCAGAAACGGCCGGCATCGGGATACGTTGGAATGCCCTCGAACATCAGCGTGGTGGCGCCGGCGCTGAGTGGTCCGTAAATGATGTAACTGTGGCCGGTGATCCAGCCGATGTCGGCCGTACAGAAATGAATTTGCCCGGGCTGGTATTGAAAAACATTTACAAACGTGTAATTCGCCCACACCATGTAACCCGCGCAGGTATGAACAACACCTTTCGGTTTTCCGGTTGATCCGGATGTGTACAGGATGAACAGCATGTCTTCCGCATCCATTTCTTCCGCGACAAAATCCGGATTGCCCTGCGTTTCCACTTTTTTAATTTCATCTTCCCACTATCCTTCCCACCGCGAAACGCACCGTCGCAAGTGATGATGAATTCTGCTTTTGCATCCTGCAAACGGTCGGCAATCGATTGGGAAGAAAATCCGCCGAACACAACGGAATGCACAGCTCCGACTCTCGCACAGGCGAGCACGGCAATGGCCAGTTCCGGAATCATCCCCATGTAAATGCACACGCGGTCGCCTTTTTTGACACCGTTATTTTTCAGAACGTTGGAGAATTGTTTGACCTTAAACAAAAGTTCCTTGTACGTGAGGATGCGGTGATGCTCTTCCGGATCATTCGGTTCCCAGATGATGGCCGGTTTGTTCCCGAGTTTTTCGATGTGACGGTCGAGGCAGTTCTCCGTGATGTTGAGCTTGCCGCCGGAAAACCATTTGATATCCGGATCTTTGAAATTCCATTCGAGAACGGTATCCCATTTTTTCCGCCAGTAAAAATTTTCTGCGATTTCACTCCAGAAAGTTTCCGGATTCTCCACACTTTTTTTGTAGGCAGCATGGTATTCTTTGGAAGTCCTGACCTGGTATGGATATGACATGGCTTAATTTTTTAAAATAATTTTCAATTCAATATTAGAGGAAAAAAATCAAATAACGAAAACCATTCAGTTTTTGGGTAGTGGTTCAGAATGAAATGTGTCTTAAATGATCAGCGAATAAGAATCAGTACGAAAATACAAAGCAAGAGTTTGCGATTCATCCGGAAATAAATTAGATTTGCTTTAAATAAAAAAGCATGTCACCTTATCTTTCGGAGATTTTTAAACTTAGCATACCCGAACGCATTCTTCTTGTTGAAGCTATCTGGGACAGCATTGCCATCGAAGGCGACAAAAAAAATTCGTATGCATTGAGTGATGAACAGGTCAGGTTTTTAGAGGAAGAATTAAAAGATTATTCCAACCGTCCTGAAGAGGGTTCGTCATGGGAAGAAATTAAGAAAAGGATTCTCAGTAAAAAATGAGTTACCAACTCATCACCCGGAAGCCGGCAGAGATTCACCTTCAGGAAGCATTCGCATGGTATGAAACGTAAAGGGTCGGTCTTGGTCATGAATTTTTAATCAGCGTTGAAACAACACTGGCTTTTATTGAAAATAACCCATGGGCATTCCAATCCCGTTATAAAAACATTCATTGTGCATTAACTCCTCGTTTTCCTTATGGAATTTTTTATTTTGTGGAGGATGTTAAAATTGTTGTCGTCGCCGTTTTTCATTTAAGCCGCAATCCCAAACGCTGGAAGAAATAATTTTCTGTAACCAGGTTTCGCTTTCATGTGCTGCCAGGTTTTCCAACCCGGCAGAAAAAGTCTTAGTCCGTATCAGGTTGGGAAACCTGACACCACATGAATTGATTTCAACGAAATGTGAATCGATAAGACAATACGAATGGAGATGCCGGCTTTTATTTTCACCCGTTCTCCGTTTCCAATTTCACTTCTAAATGAGGTACTGAATTATTTTTCTCTGTGATGAACATAAGATGCCAGTGATCGCATGGCGAGAAAGGTGCTTAGCGCAGTGAGGACAGCACCCGCCAGGAAAGCAGCTCCAGGAAAATATACCGGGGCATCGCTCCTGGTGAAGTAAGAGAAGATGTTGGTCATGAGCAACGGTCCGATGATGGAAGTGACGCTGATGAGACTCGTTAATCCGCCTTGAAGTTCTCCCTGTTCATTCGCCGGAACCTGTGAGGAGATGATGGATTGCAGTGCCGGACCGAAGATTCCTCCCAGGCAATACGGAACCATGAAGGCAAACATCATCCAGCCTTTATTGGCAAAGGCAAATAAGATGAACCCGATTCCATACATCATGAGCCCTGCGTACACCGACCATTTCTGGCCGATTTTAGGAATGATGATGCGGATCAGTCCGCCTTGTACGATCGCCACTAAAATTCCAAATGAACCAAGTGAATAACCAACCATGGCTTCGTTCCATTTGAAATTTTCCATCGTGTAAAATGACCAGGTGCTGTGTACGGCATGACTGGCAATGTAAATACAGATCAGGGAACCGATCAATCCGCCGATAACAGGATATTTATTCAGTTGGATCAAGGTACCGACAGGATTCGCACGCTTCCATTCAAATTTTCTCCGGTGCTTTTTACTTAAAGATTCTGGAAGGATAAAATAACCGTACATCCAGTTGAGGAAGGTAAGTCCTGCTGATGCAAAGAAAGGAATGCGCGAACCGTATTGCCCTAGCGTACCTCCGAGAACAGGACCGATAATAAATCCAAGGCCGAAGGCCACTCCGACCATTCCGAAATTCTGCGCGCGTTTTTCGGGTGGAGAGATATCGGCGATGTAAGCGGTTGCCGTGGTAAAACTCGCTCCCCCCATTCCTGCAATGATTCGTCCGACAAACAACCAGCCGATCGAAGGAGCGAAGGAAAGAAACAGGTAATCAATGCCAAGTCCGAATAATGAAATGAGAAGGATCGGCCTCCGTCCAAAACGGTCGCTGAGGTTTCCCAATACCGGCGAAAATAAAAACTGCATGATGGAGTAGGAGAACAGCAGCCAGCCGCCATAACGCGCAGCAGTACTCATGTCACCATGGATCATTTCGCTGATCAGTTTCGGCATCACCGGGATGATGATTCCCAGGCCGATCACATCCAGCAAAAGTGTGAAGAAAATAAAACCAAGTGCAGCGGGCCGTTTACCTGTCATGTAAAATTATTTCGCTGCAATAATAATCCTTTTTATAAAAGCGTAAATTTGCTTTCGTATTTTCATCTGATAATAACATGAATTCTTTAACCATGACGAAGTTCAGACTCCTGATAATTTTTCTTTCCTGTATTTCGGCTTCATCCGGGCAACAGGTTCAATCACCTGTTAAATTCCCGGTGGATGACATCAATAATTCATTGAATCAGCTATCACAGCAACCATTAACCTCATTGAAGAAAGAAAATAATTCTTTCGATCCGGCTTCTGTGAAAAGTCCGTTTCAACTGCTGAAGAAAATGAAAGAGTTACAAAACCATCCTTTCAGAAAAGGTGTACTGCAGAATACGATTCAGCAAATTGATACGGTGCTGGTCGGAGATGTTCCCAACGACACGCTCGTGATCACAGGAAGTTACACTCACAACGGGCCCGTCTTTGTTTTCAATGATGGTGTGCTGATCGTTCACAATGCCAATGTCACGAATGTAGGTGACGTCTATGTTTTCGGATCAGGAAGAATCCTGGCGGATTCGTCATCGCTCTTCTTTCCCCAGCAATATTTTTATGAACGTTCTCTTGTGGTGGTTCAGAACAGTTATGTGCACATGGAAGCCTGCTCACTCAGCTATGGAGGATTTTCTCATAACCTGTTGGTTGCCGACTCAGCCATATTCGATGTGCAACAATGTTACTTCAATGACTGGACGACAGCAGGGTTGTACGGACATCCTTTGGTAAATCTTCATGGTGTGAATCTCGGTGGCGAATACATTCTGACCGATCATGCAACGGCAACATTCAATCATGTGAATACACTGATTCTCTGGCACCACTTCCCTGATTCTTCCGTGATCAATTTTTCATTTCCCAACGGAGCGAATGTCAGCAACTATGTTTTCAACAATTCCATTCCGGGAATCAGCGGAATCGGTTATGATGTTCATGCCGATACCTGTACAGGCGTCGGCTGGGGATTGATGCCGGTGAACGGATCGGATGTCACCATTTCCAACTCTTCCATTCGCGCTGTGGGCGCATGGTTTCAGCACGGCGATACGGTAAGCGTTTCCGGGCTGGTCGACAATTCGAATTACACAAACTTCACGGCTCCTCTTGCCGACCGCAACCTTCATTTCATCAACTCATCTGTGCAGACCTGGAGTTTGTATGTGTTCGATACGTCAAGGATCAGCATCAGCGGCTGCATACTCGGCGAAGTCGGATGCCAGGGACGATCGTATGCATCTTCCTCACAGTTTTTCCTCGATGGTTCCGGGGGATATTTCTGGTCGACCGATACCAGCCTGGTGATTGCTTCTTCCGTAAGCATTACTTCCAGCGTACGAAGCGAACGGAATGGAATTTTTGTAATGGGATATAGTGCATTGACAGGCGGAACTGCATCAGCGATTGGGAACAGTGTGTTGATTGTCGTTCAGAGTTCATTGCCGCAGGATCCGGTGGCATATGACAAAGCCGTTGCCTGGCTGGCCAACATCGCGCAACCTGCTTCTGCCTATGTGAATTCGATGATCCCGGTAACAGGTTCTGCATGGATCGACCAGGGACCGCTGGGTTCGTTTATGGATTTTGGAAGTTACAGTTTGTATTACCAGCAACAGGGGACTGCTAACTGGAATCCGCTGGTGATTGATTCGACTACGGAAATCAGGAATGGAACTTTAGGAAGCTGGAATACTGACAGCCTGTCTCCGGGAAATTATTTTCTGAAGCTGGTACTTTCGAACAATTTGGGCGACAGCGTGGAAGCCGTTAAGAGTGTAACGCTACTTCCTTCCATTCTATCTGTTCTGAGTAACGATGATCCGAACCGGTATTCATTGAAACTGTATCCTGATCCTGTTTCGCGTGTGGTTACCGGCGAAGCCACTTTTGAAAAGGCTGAACGCGTCAGGGCTGTTTTGTTTGATGCTTTTGGGAATGAAAAAAATAAGTGCGACATACAAGTAAATAAAGGAACCTGGCAGTTCGGGATGGATGTCAGCGATTACCCCGATGGGATGTATTTTATTCAACTGTTTCTTGAGCAGGAAAAAATAACCAGACGTTTTATCGTTCACCATTAGAAAAAAAGTTTTTTTGATTTCTTTTGACTTTCATGATCATGTAAGAGATTCCGGTATTTCTTTTTTTTTTGAAATTTCCTTTTGATAACCCTGAATTTTCACTGTTGGATCTTAAAAAAACAAGCGGGAAAACGGGTGGAAATAAAATCAGGCGTTATATTCCTGAAAGCATGAACCGGAAAGGGTTCCAGCCATGTCGGAAGAAGTTTATGAAAGAAGGAATGAAAAAAAACAATGCTCAAAAGGAGATATTTCAGTGCTTCGCAAAGCCGGATAGTCGCCTCCACAAATTTTTTCTTCACCTGTAAGGTATTCATGGTTTTTCTGAAAACGAAGGCATTTTATTTCGTTAGACTTTGTAGTTTGATCATAATTGATCCGATCAGGTAATCTCTTGCAACAAAGTTTATTGCTAAATAATTCTAAATGAAAACTAAAATTATCATTCTTATTGCTTCGGTTTGTTTTTTGGTTACAGGTCGGGTGACGGTACTTGCTCAGTCGCTGGGATTGAATAATTCTTCCCCGAATGCATCCGCTATTTTGGATGCCACTTCCACATCAAAGGGAATTTTAATTCCGCGGATGACTTCAGCACAACGCGACGCCATTGCATCACCGGCAACAGGACTCATGATTTACGTAACAGATAAGACCATCGGATTTTATTATTATGATGGTACCAGGTGGGTAAGCATGTATTCACCTTCCTCTACCATCATCAGGAGAAAGTCAACAGATGAAACCGTATGCGGCACAGGAGCCGGCTGCACGCAACACACCGGAACGACTTTGCAAAACGATGATGAACTGGCAGTTCCCCTGCAGGCCAATCAATCCTATATCATCGAAGGATTTTTATTTATGATTGCCAGCGGTTCTGTTCCCGATTGTAAATTAGGTTTTACCGTACCTGCGGGAGCAACGATGACACTTGGATACCATGCCAACTATGGTGATAACAATACCAGCATAGCCACCGACATCCTTACCGCTGCAGGGACAGCAGGTTCCATCATTCCTAACAATGGTGCGGGAAAAGAAAACCCGGTGTTTATTTCAGGTAGCATTACCATGGGATCTACATCCGGGAATCTCCAGTTGCAATGGGCGCAAAACTCAAACAGCAATACCCAGAACACGACGGTTCGGGCAAACTCATATCTCCGGGCCATGTTGGTTCAGTAAACATTTTCCACCGGAATCCAATCTCAGATGTAATGATGAACTGTTTACAAAAGTTAAACATTGCCGTGTTTATTTTCATCGTCATGGCGCATGCTGCCATCGGTCAAGCCGTTACCGTGGATAACCTCACACTAACTGCCACTTCTTCTTTAACGATGACCATTTCCGGTGATTTCAAAAATCAAAATGGCGGGCTTTTAGACAATTCAGGCATCATCACAGTTTCGGGGAACTGGACCAACAATGCTTCCAATAGTGTGTTCAGCAGCAATGCCGGAACTGTCCAAATGATCGGCACTGCGCTTCAGACCATCAACGGAACCAATTCCACCTCTTTTTATAATCTCACACTGAATAATTCCGGCGGTTCCGCTACGAAATATGCATTGGGTACCGACCAGACAGTCAAGAATACGTTGACTTTATCTTCCGGAGAAACTGATCTTGCCAATCACATGCTTACGATCGGAACCTCATCAGTGGCGCCAGGAGCGTTGTCTTATTCTGCCGGTTGGATATACGGAGGAACTTTAAAGAGGTGGTTCGCAACATCAACCATAACAAATGGTGCTTCAGCAGGTTTGTTCCCGGTTGGCAGCATTTCAGACTACAGACCTTTTTACGTTAGCGCCCCAACGATTGCCCCCGGTACAGGAGGAACCATTGCTGTATCTCAAACTTCCATTACCGGAAATACTGCAGTTTCGTTTTTAGATATAGGTACTACCATCGACAGAATTTATAACTCGTACTGGACGGTTACGGCAGGGAACGGACTGGCCGGCGGAAATTATAACCTGAGAGGAGAAGGTACCGGTTTTACCGGCATTACTGATTATACATTATTAAGGCTGACATTGGCCGGAAGTTCGGTAGGCACAAATGGATCCAATGGCGGAAGCAATGTGAATCCACAGGTGAACAGAACGGGCCTGGCTGTATCGGAATTGACCAATAGTTTCCATATCGGTTATCCGGCTTCTGCTGTTGTTATCTTACCCATCGAATTACTTTCGTTCAATGCCATTCCTTATCATTCTGAAGTAAGATTAAACTGGTCAACAGCTTCTGAAATCAATACGGATTATTTTTCGATCGAACGGTCATCTGATGGTTTGTGGTATGAACCGATTGCCACGCATCGTGCCGCCGGTAACAGCAGCAACATTTTATACTATTCCACTGTTGATAACAATCCATTACCCGGGATGAGTTTTTATCGCCTGAAAGAAACCGACTTCGATGGGTACACCAGTTATTCTTTACCGGTTACTGTACATTATTACAAAAATGAAAATGAAGTGGAACTCATTTCTGCTCATTCAGTAAACGGCCAGGTTAGCGTAACGGTCTTCTCGACGGTAAATGAGAATTTTAAATTGAATTTTTATGACTGCATAGGCCAGTTAATTTCACAGACGGAAGGAAGTTTGATCCCCGGTTATCAGGAAATAACGATGCCGCTGCCAATGAAACCAACAGGACTGTTCCTGGTTTCAATCCGAACAGCCTTCGGAGTTCTTTCTAAAAAAATATTTTAATTTTTTTTCTTTTTCTGAAACGCCTACGTCCGTGGGCTCATATTCTTCCGTTTTCTCCTTCTGATTTCCACCTTCCGATTTTGATTATCTTCGCGCCGAAATGATTTTGTACGTAAAAGTCAAGCCCAATCAGCGTTTCGACAGGGTTGAAAAATCCGCTAACGATTGGCAGATCAGGTTGAAAGCTCCTGCTGTCGATGGAAAAGCCAATGAACATCTCATCGAATATTTGAGTGAAGTGCTGGATCTTCCTAAATCAAAAATCATCCTGAAGAAAGGACAAACGGCAAAGGTGAAGTGTCTGGAAATTTTTGCGGAAGAGGAATTGGTGAACGCAAAGCTCGCTGAACAACTGAAGAGCGAAAAATGAAAATGGAATATGATCGGTACGGATATTCAATCAACAAAGAGTTGTGAATATCTCAGCCCGAAACGGCAGAATCAGCAGGTCATTCATTCTAATTTTACGAATTGCATCCGGTTAGAAAACCGTTTGAGACTTTATTAATTTAAACAGATGGCAACTAAAAATATTCCTGAACACGGTTACACAGAAGAAAGCATCCGTTCGCTCGACTGGAAAGAACACATCCGTACGCGTCCCGGTATGTACATCGGGAAACTGGGTGACGGATCTTCCAAGGACGATGGCATTTATGTTTTGCTGAAAGAAACCATCGACAATTCCATTGATGAATTCGTGATGGGTTACGGGAAACACATCGAGGTAAACATCACCGATGGAAAAGTGGAAGTGCGCGATTACGGCCGCGGCATTCCGCTCGGAAAAGTGATTGAATGTGTGAGCAAAATCAACACCGGCGGTAAGTACGACAGCAAAGCTTTTCAGAAATCAGTCGGCTTGAACGGTGTCGGCACCAAAGCCGTGAATGCGTTGTCGGATTTTTTCAGGGTTCAATCCATCCGGGATGGAAAAACGAAGGTCGCTGAATTTAAAAAAGGTGACATCACATTGAATGAAAAGGAAAAATCAACCGGCGAAAAAAACGGAACTATGTTTACGTTCATCCCTGACGATTCTGTTTTTCACAATTACCGGTACAACGCCGAATACATCCAGAACATGCTGTGGAATTACGTATTCCTCAACAAAGGGTTGTCCATCTATTTCAACGGCGAAAAATTCTTTTCCGAGAATGGTTTGAGAGATTTACTCCAGCGGAATGTGAGCGATGAAGTGTTGTATCCGGTTATTCATTTGAAAGGAGAAGACATTGAAATAGCATTCACCCACACCACCGCTTATGGAGAAGATTATTACTCGTTTGTGAACGGCCAGCACACCACGCAGGGCGGCACGCACCAGGCGGCTTTCCGGGAAGCGATCGTAAAAACCATCCGCGAATTTTATAAAAAAGAATTTGATCCGAGTGATGTGCGTACGTCTATCGTGGCGGCCATCAGCGTGAGAATCCAGGAACCGGTTTTTGAATCGCAGACGAAAACAAAACTTGGTTCGTTGACCATGGCTCCCGATGGCGGCCAGCAGATCCGGACATGGGTGAACGACTTTGTGAAGAATGAACTCGACAATTACCTGCACAAACATCCTGAAGCGGCCGATGCCATCCTGAAAAAAATTCAGCAAAGTGAACGGGAGAGAAAAGAAATTGCCGGAATAAAAAAGCTGGCGAATGAGCGTGCGAAGAAAGCAAACCTTCACAATAAAAAATTGCGTGACTGCCGCGTTCACTTCAATACAAAACATATTGAACGGCTCGAGTCCACGATCTTCATCACCGAAGGAGATTCTGCCAGCGGTTCCATCACGAAGGCGCGTGAGGTGAATACACAGGCCGTGTTCAGCCTGAAGGGAAAACCGCTGAACTGTTACGGGCTGACAAAGAAAGTCGTGTACGAGAATGAAGAGTTCAACCTGTTGCAGAATGCGCTCGACATCGAAGACGGACTGGATGAATTGCGTTACAACAAAATCGTAATCGCTACCGATGCCGATGTGGATGGCATGCACATCCGTTTGCTGCTGATGACTTTCTTCCTCCAGTTTTTTCCGGAGTTGGTAAAATCAAACCATGTGTACATTTTGCAGACGCCGTTGTTCAGGGTTCGGAATAAAAAGGAAACCATCTATTGTTACAGTGATAAAGAACGCGTGAATGCCATTGGTAAACTTGGCCCGAAGCCGGAGATCACGCGTTTCAAAGGACTGGGAGAAATTTCCCCGGATGAATTTTCAGGATTCATCGGGAAAAATATCCGCCTCGAGCCGGTACTCATCAGCCAGGATGAAACCATTCATAAACTGCTCGATTATTACATGGGGAAGAATACACCGGAACGCCAGGAATTCATCATCGGCAAATTGAGGGTTGAAAAAAATGTCGTGGAAGACCAGCCCATGACTTCAGTCATGGGAAAACAATAACCCGTTACGGGAAAACAACAGCCGTCACGAAAAAAAATAAAAAACCATTTCAATGGTTTCAATCGTTTGATGTAACAGGAAAAATTCAATGACGAAGAAAAAAAATCAGGAAGAACAAAAAGCGCCTTCACAGGAACTGCAGCAGCATCGTGAGAAAACCAACATCGTCCACATCACCGGGATGTATGAAAACTGGTTCATCGATTATGCATCGTATGTGATCCTGGAGCGCGCCGTTCCTCATATCAACGACGGACTGAAACCCGTTCAGCGAAGAATCCTTCATTCGATGTGGGACATGGAAGATGGCCGTTACAATAAAGTGGCGAACATCATCGGGCATTGCATGAAGTATCATCCTCATGGCGACGCCAGCATCGGTGATGCATTGGTGCAGGTAGGCCAGAAAGAACTGATGATTGATACGCAGGGAAACTGGGGAAATATTTTTACCGGCGACAGCGCTGCTGCTCCGCGTTACATCGAGGCGCGTCTTTCCAAATTTGCATTGGAAGTTGCCTTCAATCCGAAAACTACTGAATGGTCGCTGAGTTACGACGGACGTAACCGTGAACCCGTTACGTTACCGGTCAAGTTTCCATTGCTTCTCGCACAAGGCGTGGAAGGTATTGCCGTCGGGCTTGCCTGTAAAATCCTTCCTCATAATTTTATTGAACTGATCGAAGCCTCTATTGCCGTTCTCAAAAAACAAAAAGTAAACCTGTTGCCGGATTTTCCTACCGGTGGCATCGCCGACTTTTCAAAATACAACGAAGGACTTCGCGGCGGAAGGATTCGTGTTCGCGCAAAGATTGAGAAGAAGGATAAGAAGACGCTGGTGATTACCGAAGTTCCATTCGGAACCACAACAACCACATTGATTGATTCGATTCTTGCCGCCAACGACAAAGGTAAAATCAAAGTAAAAAAAGTTGAAGACAACACCGCTGCGAAAGTCGAGATCGTGATCCTGTTGCATCCGGATTCATCGGAAGACATTGACAAGACCATTGATGCGTTGTATGCCTTCACCGATTGCGAAGTTTCCATTTCCCCGAATGCCTGCGTGATCATTGATGACAAGCCCCGGTTCATGAATGTGAACGACATCCTGGAGTACAACACCAACCGGACTGTCGATTTGCTGAGGAAAGAACTGGAGATCAAAAAGAGTGAACTGGAGGAAGAGTGGCATTACAGCTCGCTGATCAAAATTTTTATTGAGAAACGCATCTATCGTAACATCGAAGAATGTACGACGTGGGAAAGTGTGATTGAAACGATTGATGCCGGGCTGAAACCGTACCGGAAAAAATTCAAACGTGAAATCACCCGTGATGACATCATCGCTCTTACTGAAATAAAAATCAAACGCATCAGTAAGTACGATGTGAAAGAGCAGGATGAAAAAATAAAATCACTCGAAGAGCAGATCGCCGAAGTGGAGCATCACCTGGCACACATCAAACAGTTTGCGATCAATTATTACAAAGAGTTGCTGATGAAATACGGCAAAGGAAAAGAACGCAAAACAAAAATCGATTCCTTCGAACAGGTGGTGGCATCGGAAGTGATCATCAGCAACCAGAAATTATACGTGAATTATGAAGACGGTTTTGCCGGTTATGGTTTGAAGAAAGATGAATTCCTGTGCGATTGTTCCGACCTCGATGAAATCATAGTCTTCCGCGGCGACGGAACCATGATCGTCACCAGGGTGGATGAGAAAAAATATGTGGGGAAGGATATCAAACACATTGCAGTGTTCAGGAAGACGGAACCTGAAATGGTTTACAACATGGTGTACCAGGACGGTAAAGGTGGGAACGCCCTGGTGAAACGTTTCACTGTCGGGGGAACTACGCGTGATAAAGAATACATCCTGACCAAAGGAAATGAAGGCTCCAAAGTTTTATATTTTTCGATCAGCGAAAATCCGGCTGAACTTCTGAATGTAAAACTTCGTCCGAAACCTAAACTGAGAAAAACAGAATTTGATTTTGACCTCAACACGATTGAAGTAAAAGGAAGAGGATCGATCGGCAACATCCTTTCGAGAAACCTGGTCGCTAAGATTACCAGGAAAGGCGCCGGCAAATCGGTTCCTGCCGGTGAACAGATGATGCTCGAAGAGAAAATAATTCAGCCGAAGGATAAAAAAGTATTAGCTGAAAAAGTTGAACCCAAAAAAGAAAAAGGAAAAATTAAAAACATTCCTTCGAAAGAAAAAAAATCGGAACTGAAAGCGAATGAAGCTCAGAAAAAGATTTTACCGAAATCGCTGCCGTTGAAAAAATCTCCGGCTGTTAAGCCGGTGAAAGACGAAGCACCGGTGACGCTCGAATGGGATTTGTCGGCAAAATCAAAACCCGCAAACAGCAAAGAAAAAATTCAGAATGAACGCGCCAGGATTCTCACCGACCTCGAAAAAAAAGCTGAAGAGAAGAAAAGGGCACAGTTGAAAATGGATATGTAGTTTTTTATCTTCAATTTTCACAATTCAATCTGCGGACGAACATAATTCGCAGATTTTTTTCTTTCAAAGAGATGCACGCATGGAAAATGAGAAACAAGAAATAGCTGTCATCGGTGGCGGAGCAGCCGGTTTTTTTGCTGCCATTACCTGTGCGGAAAATTTTCCAGGTCATGTAGTTACTATTTACGAGAAAGGAAATAAACTCCTTTCCAAAGTGCGTGTTTCAGGAGGTGGAAGATGCAACGTCACGCATGCCTGCTTCGACATAAAGCAATTGGTAGGGTATTATCCGCGCGGCGAAAAGCAGCTCATCAATGCTTTCTCACGATTTGGTCCGGCTGATACGGTTAAATGGTTTGAAGAAAGGGGAGTGGAACTGACAACCGAAGATGACGGCAGGATGTTCCCGGTGACAAACCGTTCGGAAACCATTGTGAACTGTTTTCTTCTGGAAGCTGAAAGGTTGAAAGTCCGCATTGTTACCGGAGCGGAATTGATCGCTCTTTCAAAACGCGAGGAGAAATTCGAACTCATCTTCCAAAGCGGAACGCATGTCACCGCTGATAAAATTTTAATCGCAGCCGGAGGTCATCCGAAATCTGAACATCTACAGTGGCTCCGTGAAACCGGCCATGAGTTGGTTTCTTCAGTGCCATCACTTTTTACATTCAATATTCCTGGAAATAAAATAACAGGGTTGATGGGAGTGAGTGTTTCACCTGTTGCGCTGAAGATCGAAGGAACAAAGATGCAGTCGGAAGGGCCTTTACTCATCACGCATTGGGGCATGAGCGGGCCGGCTGTTTTGAAAATGAGTTCGGTCGCTGCGCGTTTGCTTGCAGAGAAAAACTATGAATTCAAACTGGTTGTTTCCTGGCTGATGAATGATCATGCTGATGATTTGTACAATGAAATCAGTTCTCTGAAAAATGAATCCTCTTCGAAACTCATGCATGCACAATGTCCGTTTGACCTGCCAAAACGTTTATGGAATTTTATGTTGCAGAAAGCAGGCATCGCTGAAACACTGCGATGGGCTGATCTTTCAAAGGAGCAGATGAAAAAATTAACGGAGACATTGATCCATGACGGATATGATGTCAGAGGGAAGACCACTTTCAAAGACGAGTTCGTTACCTGCGGCGGAGTTTCGCTGAATGATGTGGATTTCAGAACCATGGAAAGTAAAAAATGTAAAGGAATTTATTTTGCCGGCGAAGTACTCGATGTGGATGCGCTTACCGGCGGATTCAATTTCCAGGCAGCATGGACCACCGGTTACCTGGCGGGAAGCAACATCGGCCAATAAATAATATATTTGAAGCGTGAGAGAGAAGTCCTGTTTATCGTCCGTATCCTGGTTCCTGTTGCTGGTCATTTTGCTGAATCTTTCTTCTGTTTCAGTATTATGCCTCGTGATGGCTGGTGAGCATGAAGAAATGGATGGCATCGGTTCAGCCTCATTCGAAAACAATGATGCTTTTGAGTTGGTAAAAATTTCATTGGGTGTTGCTTTTTCTGAAAACAGGTTTCAGCAATTGAATGAACATGAAATTGTTTATCATGGAAAATTATACGATGTGGTGAAGTCGTTTCGAAGTAATGATTTTTTGTATTTCTATTGCATCAACGACAGGAAAGAAGAAAAGATGCTTGAGCAAATCAGGATCTGTACGGAATCTCATTTGGATTATTTTAATTCAGCAGATCATTCCTCAAAAATATCAGTCAAATTATTTACACAGGAAAGCGATGACGTTGCTGTGGTTTCAGAAGAAAAATCACCCGGACGGTTTTACGGAATGGCCCGGGGGCAGTTCTTCTACAGTTGTTTGGTCGTGAAAACAAATGATCATCCGCCGGAAGAAATGTTTTCTGCAAACCCGGCCTGATGTGCATCTTTTTTTTTGTGTTCAGCAACTGATTGGCTGGTATCATTTCCCATCATCCTTTTTATTCAAACCATTCTAAATTTCAATCCATGAAAAATTGTACACTCATCATATTCTCACTGTTTTTTCTGAATACAGTAAAGGCGCAACATACACTCAGCGGTCACGTCACCGACAAAAGCGATAAAAAAAAATTAGTGGAAGGCGTCGCCGTATTTGTTCCGGAGTTTCAGAAATCAGATGTGTCAAAAGAAGGTGGAACCTATATCATTCGCGGAATCGGGTCCGGAATTGTCACGGTCCAGTTTACAAAAGTTGGCTACAGGAGTCTTGTGAAAACAGTGAACACAAAGGACAGCGCCACTGTTCTCGAAGTGGAAATGGAACCGTCTACAATTGAGTTGGAAGAAGTCACGATTACCTCCAACAGTTCCAGTCTTCCGGATGATATTCCTTACCCGGTGAATACCGTTCCAAACGAAGAGTTGAGCCGGTCAGGAAATGTAAACCTGATGACTTCTCTCGCTTCCGAACCGGGCATTGATAAAATTACAGTTGGAAACGGAATCACAAAACCGGTGATCCGTGGTTTGTCGTTCAGCAGGATCTTGCTTTACCAGAACGGGACGAGAATCGAAAACCAGCCGTGGGACGACCGTCATGATTTGGGCATCAACGAAAACGGAGTCGACAAAGTGGAGATCATCAAAGGTCCGGCTGCATTGATTTACGGCGCTGATGCGTTGGGAGGAGCGTTGATTTTTGTGGATGAAAAACCTCCTGTCGACGGGAACAAAAAAGGAAGTATCAATTTCGGATTCTTTAGCAATACACTTGGAGTGAACCTGGATGCAGGCGTTAAAGGAGCGAGCGACAAAGGAATATTCTGGTCGGTTCGTGCAGGCGGACAATCGCATACCAGCTACGTGCAGGGCGAAGGACTTGCTGTGAAAAAAAATACCGAAGCCAAGGACTTTGCAGCGAACAGTAAATTTCAAACGATTAATGGGAAAGCCATGATCGGTATGAGAAAAAAATGGGGAGTCAGCAAACTCACGTATTCTTTCCGGAACCAGTTAACCGGAATCGTTGAGCAGGAAACCAATACCACACAAACTATCGCCGACCAGAATGCTGAACAACGTGATCGTGAAATGGAAGCGCCATACCAGGATGTGACATCTCACATCATCACTTCTGAAAACACATTCATTTCCGGAACGTCGAAATGGAATGTGAATGCCGGCTACCAGCTCAATGACAGGAAGGAATTTGAACCGTTGCCGCTTAAACAAAAGGAACTTGCCATCGGACTTCGCCTGAATACGATGACCTACGATGTGAAATGGACTTCTGATCCGGAAAAAAAAATTGGGTTTACTTTAGGAACACAAGGGATGTTTCAGAAGAATGAAAATACAGGAAAGGAATTGCTCGTTCCGAATGCCGATGTCAGTGATATCGCAGCGTATGGATTGCTGCGTTATGATATCGGTAAATGGAATTTCCTGGCAGGAGGAAGGTTTGACCTGAGAAACATTGAAGCGAACACGAATGAAGGCGGAGTGGTGGATACGGCGGATCACCGACCGGAACTTGATTTGAAAAAAGAATATCACCCGGTGAACGGATCCCTTGGAATTGTCTTCAGACCTGATGAACAGCTTACGCTGAAAGGGAATTTTGCTTCCGGATACACTGCTCCGAATTATGCAGAGTTAGGAACATACGGAAAACATGAGGGAACGTATCGTTTTGAAATTGGTAATCCTGAGTTGCAACTGGAACAAAATTACGAAGGCGATCTCGGAGTGATCTGGGAAACAAAATCAGTGGCGTTTGGCATTTCCGGTTATTACAACTACCTCAACAATTACATCTACATCGGGATCCGTGGCGACAGCCTGAATGGGTTGCCTGTTTACAACGCCAGGCAGAGCGATGCAAACATCAAAGGAGCGGAAACATCTTTGGATATTCATCCTGCAAAAATAAAATGGCTTGATTTTAAAACATCTTTTGCCATGACGAAAGGGGAGTTGAAAAAAGGAGGGAACCTTCCGTGGATTCCCGCGAAAAAACTGATCACTGAACTTAAATTCACCGGGGCGAAATTGGATTACATTCAGAATCCATTTATCAGCCTGGTGATGAGTAATTACCTCGAACAAACAGACGTTGCCGAATATGAACTGGCGACCGCTTCGTACACGTTGTTCGATGTTCACATCGGCGGATCTTTTACCTGGGGAAACCAACTCATGGATGTGACGCTGTCGGGGATGAACCTGCTGAACGAAGGGTACTTCAATCACCTGTCGCTGATCAAATCCATCGGCATCAAAGAAATGGGAAGGAATATCGTGTTGCAGTTGAAGATCCCTTTCGGTTTCAAAGCGAAAGCCAAACCGGAAGTGAAACCTTAAGAAACTTTAACGAGTGTAGAACCTGTAATCTGTTATCTTTGCCACGCCATCTATTCACTTTAAAAATCTAATTCCGAAGACACTTATGATTCAGTTTCCGAGGGCAAATAGCCCGCTCAGATTATTTTTGATGACCGTATTATTTTTTGGTTCAGGATACCTGCAGGCGCAGATCCAGTCAGCTTCAAAAATTGATGAAGCCATGCAGATTATTAAATATGCATACGTGGATACGATCAACGAAAAAAAACTAACGGATGATGCACTGAGAACAATCCTGAAAGACCTCGATCCTCACTCATCGTACATCCCTGCTGAAGAAATGCAGCAGGCCAATGAACCGCTGGTGGGTAAGTTTGAAGGCGTTGGAATTCAGTTTAACATTCACAACGATACCATCATGGTTACGCAGACCATTCCCGGCGGGCCGTCAGAAAAACTGGGTATCAGGGCAGGCGACAGGATCGTAAAAATTGATGGACAGAATGTGGCTTCGGTGAAGATCACCAACAACGACGTCTTGAAAAAACTCCGCGGCAACAAGGGAACGAAAGTAACAGTGGGCATTGCGAGGAGAGGCATGAGTGAATTGCTTGACTTCACCATTACACGCGACCAGATTCCGTTGTTTAGTGTGGATGCTACGTACCAGCTGGCTCCGGGAATCGGGTACATCAAGATCACCCGTTTCGCAGATCAGACTGTTGAAGAGTTCAGGAAAGCGCTGGCTAAATTAAAAGCCGAGAACATCACCAGTCTTGTTCTGGATCTGCAGGACAACGGTGGTGGTTACCTGAACCGTGCTGTGGAACTGGCTGATGAATTTTTGCCCGAAGGAAAAAAGATCGTGTACACACGCGGCAGAGCCTTTTCACCGGAAGATTATTATTCGACTGCAACGGGAGGATGGGAGAAAGGAAAACTGGTGGTGTTGCTCGATGAAGCTTCTGCATCGGCAAGTGAAATTGTTTCAGGAGCCATCCAGGACTGGGATCGCGGCATACTCATCGGAAGACGTTCGTTTGGAAAAGGGTTGGTACAAAAACCTTTTCAGCTTTCCGATGGATCCATGATGCGCGTGACCATTGCACATTATTACACACCTTCCGGAAGGTGCATTCAGAAGCCGTATTCACCGGGCGATGATGAGGAATATGATTTGGATATCAGTCGTCGTTTGAAACACGGCGAGCTTACGGTTGCCGACAGCATTCATTTCAACGATACCACGAAATATTTTACCAATAATAAGCGATTGGTTTTCGGCGGCGGCGGCATCATGCCGGATATTTTTGTTCCGCTGGATACTTCACTCAACAGCAATTATTATTTCGATCTCCTTCGTAAGAATACATTCAACGATTTTATTTTAAGTTACATGGATGAGCACCGTTCCAAACTCAAGGAAAGTTTCGCCGACATCCATTCGTTCAGAAATAATTTCAAACTGGATCAGAAGACGTATGATGATTTCCTCGCATTCGGGGAGAAGCAAGGTGTGAAGAAAGATCCTGCGGGTTTGAAAACTTCCGAGAAGCTGATCAAACTTGAATTGAGAGCGTTGATTGCAAGAAATCTCTGGGATACGGATGCTTTTTTTGAAATCGTGAATGAAATAAATCCGTTGGTGACAAAAGCTGTTGAAGTCATCCAATCGAATACGTTTGAGAAGATGAAAATTGCGACGAGGTAGGGAGGGGTATAAAGGAAGGTGGTTTGTGGGGTATATGCAATGCTAATCGCAACGAATAACCTTTACGCCATGATTCAACTTAACAAAATATTTTTCATTGCGACCCTGATGTGTTTTGCGATGACAATCAATGCTCAACCGCCATGCAAAGAAAAATCATCCTGCTGTTTACTGCTTTTCTGCTAATGAATGCAAAGCCGGTTTTTCCGCAATCCTTCACGGTGAAACTGATGTGCTGGAACCTGCTCAATTACCCTGATCCAACCAGTGCAGCGGCAACAGCTGTTGATACAACCCTTCGTCATCCGTATTACAAAACGGTAACAGGTTATGTCAATCCCGATATCCTCATCACGGAAGAAAATACTTCAGCAACAGCAACCACCTGGTTTTTGAATGATGTGATGAATGTGAATGGTGCAGTATACAGCAAAGGAACATTCATCAACGGTCCGGATACCGACAACGAAGTCTATTATAAAACTTCGGAGTTCAGTTTTCTTAGCAATACGAAAATCCGCACCGATCTGCGCGACATCAACGAATTCAAACTGGTGCACATCTCAACAAACGACACCATCCGGATTTATGCCGTGCATCTGAAAGCCAGTTCCGGGGTCGCTAACGAAGCTCAACGTGCGCAGGAAGCGGACAGCCTCAGGAAATTTACGAATGTGTTACCTGCAGGAACCAACTTTGTTGTTTGCGGCGACTTCAATATCTATGGCGACTATGAAAGCGCTTACCAAAAGTTATTACTCGACAACATCGCTGACGATGGGAATTTTGTGGATCCGATTACAATGACCGGGATATGGAACAATTCATCCTACAGTGCTTATCATACACAATCCACACGGACGGCCAGTTTTGGCGGCGGAGCAACAGGGGGGATGAACGACCGGTTCGACATGATTTTGTTTTCTACAGCGATCAGCCAGGGATTAAATGGAATTCATTATCAGCCTGGATCAACAACTCCTGTCGGGAATGATGGCAATCATTACAACCAGGCGCTTAATGTACTTCCCAACAATGCTGCCCCGTCAGCAGTGATTGATGCCTTATACTATGCCGCAGATCATCTACCTGTTACCGTATTATTGAATTTTTCTTCAGTCACTGATGTTGCCGAGGTTGAAAAAAATGATGTTCCTGTTTTGGTCTTCCCGAATCCATTCTCTCAGCAGGTTCATCTTAAATTTCTGAAAGCAGAACCGGTACCGGCGCTTATCCGTGTCATGAATGTTTTGGGTGAAGAGGTGATGTCGCTAAAAAAAGAGTTTTATCAAAATAATGAAACAGAATTCAATTTATCATTGCCTTCCGATTTAGCAAAGGGGATATATTTACTTCGAATTCAGGTTGGTAATGACTTCCATTCAATTAAGCTGGTCAGGCAATAAAATTCTGGATATGGTCATCGTCAAGGCTTTAGATTCCCATGCGATGTGGAACATTCTTTCATGATTTGTGTTAAAACATATCAACCTTCATGAGCCCGAGAAAAATAACCATACCGAAAGTAGGCAACTTTTTGATTTCGGAACCCTTTAATCCGGAACCGAATTTCAAGAGGTCTGTCATACTCATTAGTCAACATAATCCATTAGGCAGCATTGGTTTCATACTGAATAAACCAACACAACTGAAGGTGGATGAAGCGCTGGATGATTTTCCGGTGTTCGATTCTCCTGTTTACTGGGGAGGAACGCTTCAGTTGGATTCGATCTATTACATTCATTGCATCGAAGAACTGGAAGGCAAGAAAAAGATCGCTGAAGGAATTTATTGGGGTGGCAATTATTCTCAGTTGAAAGTGATGATAGAAAGTAAGCAGGTGGACACGACTCATGTGAAATTTATTGCCGGGTTTTCTGCCTGGGAACCTCATGTACTGGAAGAACAGATCAAACTGAATAACTGGTGGCTTACGAAAGCGGATCGTGAAACTACTTTCCTCGAAGAGCCGAAAGAATTATGGGGAACCATTCTCCAGCGCCTCGGCCACATCTACGGAATCATGAATGATTTTCCTGAAGATCCCGGCGTGAACTGATATCTAAAAAGAAACCCCCGCAGGATTTGCGAGGGTTTTTTGTTTCAAAGAAAATTTGGGATCAATGAAGGTGTATCAGGTGTGAAATCCCATTCTTGGTTACCGTTGCAAGGTCATCGCAGTTGCCGCTTCCAAAGTCAAGTGTACGAACTGGTCTGTTGGAAGGAGTGATGTCAACAGTACCGCTTACAATCCAGTGGCAATTTCCTCTTTTTATCAAAGCCGTTGTTATCACTGCCGAGCAGGTGTTGCCGTTGCTGTTGGATCCGTTGGAACTTCCTGTTATGGAATATACATCATCGGCAGGATGGAACAACAGGGTGTCACCGGCAATCATTTCACGGGTGCGAAGACTGTTCCATGTATGATACGTACCGTTCGGACGTGTCACTCTCATGTTCTGAGCATCCACAGTCCAGTTGAGATGGCCTGCTGCATTGTTGCCGTTGTTGGTGATGGTTCGTGTGCCTTCGATGTGACGGTTATTCACAAAGTAATTGTTGAAAGTGACGATGCGCTGGAAACCGGGCGTAAAGTAGGTTCCGCCGCTGTAATGAATGATGATCTGTCCGCTGCGTGTACGTCCGTCGTTCCCGGTACATCCCGTTCCGAAATCGATGGTGACCACCTGGTTCACGGTGTCACGGTTTACGGTTGCGCATCCGAGGATGCCGTAATGATCATCGTTAGAAGTCAACCTGAAATTTGCCGAATTCGTCTGCGTGGCAATGTCAGAAATGTTATCCACGTCGGAAGTGGCGCCTTCTGCTTCCTGGAACTGGTCAGCATTGGTGATCATATCTTCCTCGTTAGCGGAAGTTGAAGAATCTTTTTTGCAACTGGTCATAAATGTGAGCGAAACCAGTGCTGCTGCAATCATGAATACCGGAATTGATTTTCTGTTTTTCATAGTCTATTTTTTTTATTGGTTTTATATCTCAATTTGGCTCTCTGATCATCATGGGCAACAAAAGGTTTAAGCGGGATCAAAAAAAATAAGGAAGTGACAAATATTAGTTCCTGTTAAATGATGATGTAAGGCTGAGTTTACTTTTTCCGGAAACCGGTTGTTTCTATGGTTGTTTCCAAAATCTGTATGATAAAAAGTAGCATTGATTTGCTTGATGCGATGACCGGATTCGACGGTAGACGGGCCATCCGCGCTGTTCTTATGGATTCTCCTTTATTTCTATGTTCGGAATAAGGAATCATGCGGAAGGATTCCATTGTTTTCTTCCAGGTGTAAGGTTTAATGGTTTTTATCATCAACCAACATTCTTTTTCAGCATATAAAAGTGAAGAAAATCAATCCGGTAAACCACAACTCAAATGAAAAGATTAACCATCGTGTTTATTTCGGCTGTTCTCATTCTGAATGGAATGATGCCGGCCCGCGTGCATGCACTTGTAGGGATTACTCACTACAATTATTACCTCGCATCTGCAGCAAGTGCAGCCATCCCGGTAAAAGGGCCGCTTTCACTTTGCCTGCATCAAACGGGAGTTCATTATTCGATCGACTCCATTCCGGGCGCTGTGTCTTATACATGGTCAGTACCTGTGGGCGCAACTATTATCAGCGGACAAGGAACAACAGCGATCACTGTAAACTTTGGAAATGCCCTTGGTGATGTATGCGTTTCATATTACGATGGATCGGTCAACAGTTTGCCAAGTTGTGTTACCACGCATCTGGCAACCACCGTTCCTTCCATGCCGGCTTCGATAACCGGTCCGAAAAATTCTGTTTGTCCGGGACAGGTCATCACGTATTCCTGCCCGTTGAATACCAACGCATCTTCCTACACATGGACGATTCCTAACTGTACAATTCTTTCAGGACAGGGTACGAATACAGTACAGGTTCTCATCGGACAGAATTTTACATGGGCTTATGTTCGCGTTTCTGCTTCCAATTGTTTAGGATCTTCTGCTCAGCGCGTCATATCAGTTTATTCAGCACCGGGACAGCCCGGCTGGATTGCAGGCCCGCAGATCGGGGCATGTGGCGGAAGTACTTATACCTATTCCATTACAGCGGTACATGGTGCCACTTCTTATACATGGTTTGCACCGGCCGGAGCCGTTATCACCTCTCCGGTAACGAACGGAAATCCATTAACAACTTCGGTGACTTCTGTTGACATTACCATGCCTGCCGGCTTTTCAGAAGGAGCCATTTATGTTTGTGCGAACAGCGGTTGTAACTCAAGTGATAAACGTAAACTCAATGTGCGTGCTGTTCCTGGTTATCCTTATTGGATTCACGGACAGAACTACGGCTTATGTGATAAAACAAGTGTGCTGTTCTGGGAAGATTCTGTTCCGGGAGCAACTTCTTACACGTGGACAATTTTTCCTGCTGATTTTACGACGATCAACGGCAACGGAAACGATTCCATTACCATTGATTTCGCTCCGGGTTTCAATTATGCCCGCTTGTACATAACCGCCAACAATGCCTGCGGAAGCAGCCAGCAGCGTGTGCTTGCTTTATTCGCCGCTCCAAGAAAACCATTGGGAATCGATGGTCCGATCGGAGCCTGCAATTCGAATCCTGCCACCAGCATTGCATACTATGAAGTGGATACGCTCTTCGGAACCAATGTTTACCATTGGGAAGTTCCAACCGGGGCGACCATTGTCAATGGACAGGGAACAACACATCTCACCGTGGATTTTCTCGGATCAACAACCGGAAATGTAAAAGTGAGAGCAGAGAATGACTGCGGTGCCAGCGATTACGATACGATGTATGTGATTGTTAATTCTTGCCGGTTCGGAAGAAATGACGGTTCCACTGCAGGAATTTTACCGGATGTTTTTCCAAATCCAGCGCACGACCGGATGACAATTTCATTCTCTTCGTCTACAATTGAAAAATATACAATAAACTTATTTGATATCACCGGCCGGTTGGTTGCCACCAGGTCGGATGAATCCATCAACGGAATGAACCGGGAAGAATTTGAACTCTCCGGGTTCGCAAAAGGAATTTATACACTGTCGCTTTCAAAAGGTGAAACAGTGGATAGAATAAAAGTGGTGATTGAGTAGAGTGGTTTGGTTAGACAGGAAAGCCCTGTTCGCTTCGGCGGATGGGGTTTTTCTTTTTTTAAAAAAGGAGAAGGGAAACTTCCGGAATCACTTCACGAATTTTTCCTCACAATCGTCTGGTTCCTGTCGGGGCCAACGGAAACAATGGTTACCGGAACGTTTAATTGCGACTCAATGTATTGGATGTAGTCAGAAAGCTCCTTTGGAAATTTCGATTCTGCATCAATGCCGGAGAGGTTTTCTTTCCATCCTTTCCGTTCTTCAAGAACAGGTTTCACATCAGCATTGACAATATCGAAAGGCATGTAATCAATTTTTTTTCCGTGGTAATGATAATGGGTACAAACAGAAATTTTATCGAAGCCACTCAGCACATCCGGTTTGGTCATGATGAGATCGGTAACGCCGTTGAGCATGATGGCATAGCGAAGAGCGGGAAGGTCAATCCATCCGCATCTCCGTGGCCTTCCGGTCGTGGCGCCGAATTCATTGCCAGCTTTCCGGATGGCTTCACCGGTTTCATCATTCAGTTCACTGGGAAATGGTCCGCTGCCGACACGTGTTGCATACGCTTTGAAGATTCCGAACACACGACCGATTTTTCCGGGTGCGATTCCTAAACCGGTGCAGGCTCCGGCGGTAATCGTATTGGAAGAAGTGACAAAAGGATAAGAACCGAAATCAATGTCAAGCAATGATCCCTGTGCGCCTTCAGCAAGAATATTTTTCCCATCCTTCATGTATTGATGGATGAGATGTTCGCTGTCGACAAAATTCAGTTTCTTCATGGCTTCGATGCCTTCAAACCAAACCGGTTCAAGTTCTTCGAGGTTGTAAACGAAGTCCATGTTTTTCAGAAGATCGATATGCTTATCGGCCAGTTTCCTGTAACGATCCATGAAATCGGCCGCTTCAATATCTCCGACACGCAAACCATTTCTCCCGGTCTTATCCATGTAAGACGGCCCGATTCCTCTCAGCGTGGAACCGATTTTTTCTTTTCCCTTCATCGACTCAGAAGCTGCATCCAGCAACCGATGCGAAGGAATGATCAGGTGAGCTTTCCGTGATATGAAAAGTTTATTGCTCACCTCCACATTCATTTTCAGCAACGCATCCACTTCTTTTTTCAGGGTCACAGGATCAATGACAACACCATTGCCGACAATGTTGATGGTTCCATCGCGGAAAATTCCGGAAGGAATCGTATGAAGTACGTGTTTGATCCCGTTGAACTCCAGCGTATGACCGGCGTTCGGACCGCCCTGGAAACGCGCAACCACATCATAGTTCGGTGTAAGGACATCCACTATTTTTCCTTTTCCTTCATCTCCCCATTGGAGACCAAGCAACACATCAACTGCCATGTTCAATTTGGAATTTAAGGATGATCATGATTTTGAAATACTAAAAACAAAATGTCTGAAAAAGAATAGTCGCGAAATAAAAAAGATTTTTCTATCCATTATCAACTTACCACGAACATCAGTTCTGAAACTGCTTGATGGCATTCGGAAGGTTTTCAGCAATCGTGAAAACCGTATTCAGTTTGGTGATGATCAGCAGTTCCTTGATCTTATCTGAAATGCTGCAGATCGAGGTATCACCGCCGTTCTTTCTCGACTTCGTGAGGATGTTCACGAGTACATTCAGTCCGTTGCTGTTGAGGTAACGGAAATGCTCCATCGAGATCACGAAATTGTTGGTGCCTTTCTGGATGAGCTCCTGGATTTCATCCAGCAGGGGAGTAGCCTGATTTTTATCAATCAGGTTGCCGCTCATTTCCACAATGGCGTAAGTTCCTTTGTTGTTAATCTTGTATGTAAAATCCATGGGACGAAGATAATTATTTCAGTTCTTATATTGACAGGTTCCTTTTTGTGCCAGTTCGTTGCATTTCCCGAATAAATTCAGGGAATGGCTGGTAATGCTGAAGTGAAGCAGGTTTCCAACCGTCGACTGAATCTGCTGAATCCGGGGATCGCAAAATTCAAAAATGTGTTCGCAATCCTCGCAGATCATGTGATCGTGTTGTTTATAGGCAAATGATTTTTCAAAACGTGCCAGGTTTTTTCCGAACTGGTGTTTCATGATCAGTTCGGAGTTCAGCAACAATTCAATCGTATTGTAAACGGTTGCGCGGCTGACATGATGCTTCTTTTTTTTGATCAGCGTGTACAGGGAATCCACGTCAAAGTGATCCTCTGTTGAATACACTTCGTCAAGAATCGCAAACCGTTCGGTGGTTTTCCTGTGTCCGTGTTTTTCGAGGTATTCCGTGAATATTTTCTGCACTTTTTTTTTCTCGTCAGCGTTCATGTTTTCCCAGTCTCAGATTCCAAAGCCGAAGTAACTAATTTTATGTCAAACAGGAAAATTCGACGCAAACTATCTATTGACAACCGACGTTCATAACTTCTGCAAATGCTGATTCATAAAGCATTTCACAGCTTTTCATTAAAAGTAATTTTGCTTTTCACTTCCCCGATATCCGAATGTCATTAAAAACAATTGTATCCATATTGCTTAAAGCGTGTATCTTTTTTTTTCTTTTTCTTTTCTCCTGCACACTGAAAGCGCAGGAGAAACTTCCGCCTTTCATTTCGAAACAATCTGCTCATTGGGCGGATTCAGTCATCTCCGGCCTGTCGCCTGAACAGCGCATCGCGCAACTGTTCATGGTTGCCGCGTGGAGCAACAAGGATTCCGTTCATGTGAATGAAATCAAACAACTGATCACCACATGGGGAATCGGCGGACTCATTTTTTTTCAGGGCGGACCGGTTCGCCAGGCTTTGCTCACCAATCAATACCAGTCGTTGTCGAAAGTTCCGCTGCTCATTGGAATTGATGGCGAATGGGGATTGGCCATGCGTCTCGACAGCACCATCCGTTTTCCGCGGCAGATGACACTTTCAGCGATGCCTGAAGATACCCTGGTTTATACCATGGGAGAGGAGATTGCGCGCGAATGTAAACGAATGGGAATACACACTAACTTTTCTCCCGTGGCTGATGTCAATAACAATCCCCAGAACCCGATCATCGGCAGCCGTTCGTTCAGTGATGATAAAAATACGGTGGCAAAATATGCTTCCGTTTATATGAAAGCATTGCAGGATCATTTCATCCTGGCTACCGGAAAACATTTTCCCGGTCATGGCGACACGGATATGGACTCGCATCTTTCGTTGCCGACCATCCGGAATTCAAAAACAGAGATGGATACGCTGGAGTTGTATCCTTTCAGATCGCTGATCCGGCAAGGACTTGGCGGGATGATGGTGGCACATTTGAGCGTCCCGGCTTTCGACAGCATTCCGGATCATCCTTCCACGCTTTCAAAAAATATTGTCACAGGTTTATTGAAAGAACAGATGGGATTTAAAGGAATCGTCTTCACCGATGCTTTGAATATGAAAGGCGTGAGTGCCTGCTACAAACCCGGTGTACTCGATAAACTTGCTCTGCTCGCAGGCAACGATGTGATGTTGTATTCTGAAGACGTGCACAAAGCCATCGATGAAATTCACCTCGCTGTGGAAAACTGTGAAATCAAACAGGAAGAAATTGATGCAAGGGCGAAAAAAATCCTGATGCTGAAATACTGGGTGGGATTGAATTATTACCATTCCATTGATACCACGCACCTGTATGCTGATCTGAATACTTCATCAGCACAATACCTCCGGAATTTGTTGTATGAAAAATCGCTGACCTTGCTGAGGAACAAGGATTCCATTCTTCCGTTACAGCATCTCGATTCGCTCAGGATTGCATCGGTAGTCGTTGGTGATCCGAAAAATAATCCGTTTCAGCAACAACTTCAGATGTATGCTCCCGTTGATTGTTACGCCATTGAGAAAGATGCGCCGGTAAGTGTTTTTGAAGCAGTTGAAAAATTTCTTGTCAACTATGATGTGGTGATTTTGAGTCTTCACAACACCACCATGAATGCGCAAAAGGATTTTGGAATGACGGAAGCGGAATTGAAATTCATGAGCAAGGTTGTCGCACAACACAAAACCATCTTTGTTGATTTCGGAAATCCATACACCTTGTCGAAACTGGAATTTCTGAAGGATGCTGCGGCATTCGTCATGGCTTACGAGGACATGCCCGTTTCACAGAACCTCGCTGCCCAGTTGCTGTTTGGTGGTATTGAATCAAAAGGAAAATTACCGGTTGCATCCAACGGAGTATTTCCCAAAAACAGCGGCCTGGCAACTCCGCCGCCCATCCGTTTTAAATATACGTATCCTGAAGATGTAGGTATCAAAAGCGATGCTCTGAATAAAATTGATTCAATAGTATGGAAAGCCATCCGGGCAGGGGCTTTCCCGGGTTGTGAGGTGTTGGTTGCAAAAGATCAGAAAATCATTTATTACAAATCATTCGGTACGCATACTTACAAGGATACCTCTCGCGTCATGAATACGGATCTGTACGATGTGGCTTCCGTCACCAAAATTGTCGCCACCGGGCTCGCCGCGATGAATCTCGTGGATGAAAAAAAAATGGATCTGAACCAGCCTCTTTCAGAGTACCTGCCGGCTTTGCTTTTTACAAACAAGAAAAACCTGGTGATCCGGGATGTGATGGCTCACCAGGCAGGATTGCAACCGTGGATCCCATTCTGGAAAAATACATTGAACGAACAAGGCAACCTGTCGGATAAAATTTTCGTGCGGAAGGAAAATGAAAATTTTTCTGTTCGTGTGGCGGAGAATATTTACATGAGAAACAGCTACCGTGATTCCGTCATGCAATGGGTTTACAATTCACCGGTCGGTGATCGTGGAAAATATGTTTACAGTGATCTTGGTCCGATCCTCATGAAGTCAGCAATTGAAAAAATCACCTCGCAATCATTGGATCAATACCTGGATCAGAAATTTTACCGTCCGCTTGGATTAAACAATTTCTCCTTCCATCCGCGAAATAAATTTGATCTGAAAAGAATCATCCCGACAGAAAACGATACACTTTTCCGGCACCAACTTCTTCATGCCGATGTGCACGATCCTGCAGCGGCTTTGTTTGGCGGCGTTTCAGGGAATGCGGGAGTATTTTCAAATGCAAACGATGTGGCTGTGATCATGCAGATGTGCCTGAACAGGGGATTTTACGGAGGTAAAAAATACATCAGCCAGACAACGGTGAATGAATTCACCAAACAACAGTTTCCATTGAATAAAAACCGTCGCGGACTTTTCTTTGATAAGCCCGAACCGGATCCCAAAAAAGCAAGTCCGGTTTGCAAAGATGCTTCTTTGAAAACATTCGGACACCAGGGTTTTACGGGAACGTGTACCTGGGTAGATCCGGAATATAACCTCGTATATGTTTTTCTTTCCAACCGCGTCAACCCCGATGCTTCCAACGAAAAGCTTGTGAAGATGAATGTGAGAACGGAGATCCAGCAGGTGATTTATGATGCGATGAGGAAGTAGTGTTTGAGTGAATGAGTATGTAAGTGTTTGAGTACTTAGCCTCTTAAATCAATACTTACAATACTTCAACACGTAAATACTGAAGCACCCGAACACATATCTTTTTATTCGAACTCTTTTCTTATTTTTGCATCAAATTAAAAATTTTCAACATCATGGCAGAAATTAAACATTTTGAAGAATTGCATTACTGGCAGAAATCCCGGGTGCTTGTTCAGAGAATTTATTACATCAGCAAAGAAGGAGAGTTGTCCAAAGATTATGATTTGAAATCGCAACTTCGCAGAGCTGCATTATCAACCATGAATAACATTGCTGAAGGGTTTTCACGATTCAGCAAAAAAGATTTTATTAAATTCCTGGATTACACAGTCGGTTCATCTGCAGAAATAAAAAGCATGTTGTATGTTCTTGAAGACTTGAATTATGTTCACCCTAAAATAATAGATGAACTTCGGATACTTACCGATGACACTCACAATCTTACTTCAGGTCTGATCAGGTATCTTAGAAAGAAAAAAGGTGGATGAGTGTTGCACTTCTAACACTTACTCACATCAACACATCAAGACTTACTTACATCAACACCTACTCATGAACATTGGCATCTTATGTTACCCGACTTTCGGTGGTAGTGGAGTCGTGGCTACCGAACTCGGGAAAGCACTTTCCGAAAAAGGCCATCACATACATTTCATCACCTACAGCCAGCCTGTTCGCCTTGAACATTTTTCCGAAAACGTTTCTTACCATGAAGTGAGTGTCGCTGATTATCCTGTCTTTGAATATGCTCCTTACGAAACTGCATTGACGAGCAAACTCGTTGACGTGGCTTTGTTTGAGAAACTCGACATCATCCATGTTCATTATGCCATTCCTCATGCATCGGTGGCATACATGGCGAAACAAATTTTAGCTGCACAGGGTTACCATGTTCCTTTTGTCACTACGTTGCACGGAACCGACATCACACTGGTCGGGAAGAACCCGGGGTATACTCCTGTGGTCACGTTTGCCATCAACATGAGCGATGCCGTGACGGCGGTTTCAAAAAACTTAATGGATGAAACCTATCATTCGTTTAAGATCAAAAAGGAAATTGAAGTGATTCCAAACTTCATTGATTTGCGAAGGTTCAACAAACAACGCAAGGAACATTTCAAGAGAGCCATTGCGCCGAATAACGAGCGGCTGCTGGTTCATGCATCCAACTTCCGGCCGGTGAAACGCGTAAGTGATGTCGTAAAAATATTCAATCGTGTAGTTGAAAAAGTTCCTGCGAAACTTTTGCTGATCGGCGACGGACCTGACCGTACCAACATTGAAATGGAATGCCGCGAATCGAAAGCATGCGATCACATCCGTTTCCTTGGCAAGCAGGAAGCGATTGAAGAAATTTTATCTGTGTCCGATTTATTCATCCTTCCCTCTGAAACGGAAAGTTTCGGGTTGGCCGCACTGGAAGCCATGGCCTGCCAGGTTCCTGTGATCTCCAGTGATACCGGCGGGATTCCGGAATTGAATGTACACGGTGTCACCGGTTTCATGAGTCATGTGGGCGATGTGGATGACATGGCAAAAAATGCGATTCACATTCTTGAAAACGATGAACGGTTATTCAAGTTCAAACACCAGGCATTGGAGCACGCTAAAAAATTTGACATCAGAAAAATTTTACCCATGTACGAATCACTGTATGAACGCGTGATCCGTCAATCTAAATCCTGATTCTATTCACAAAATAAAAACTCTTGTATTATGGCAATTTTCCCTTTCCCTTACATCGCTGCATTGCACATCATCTTTGTGGTAACCTGGTTCGCCGGTTTGTTTTACATCGTCCGGTTGTTTATCTATCACCGTGAAGCGGATAAAAAACCGGAACCGGAGCGCAGCATCCTCATCAATCATTTCAAAGGCGCTGAAAAACGTCTCTGGTACGGAATTACATGGCCATCGATGATCGGTGTTTATATTTTCGGGTTCTGGCTTTATTATGATATCTACAATTTTAATTTCCCGGGTTGGCTCTCTATTAAATTGGCTTTTATTTTCGGGCTGACATTGTATCATCTGCAGTGTGGACTGATCTTAAAACATTTTCAAAAAGGAAACATGAAGTACTCTTCCTTCAAACTCCGTTTGTGGAATGAAGTAGCCACGTTGTTTTTAGTCGCCATCGTTTTTATTGTCGTGCTGAAAGACCAGGGAAACTGGCTGTGGGGAATCGTCGGACTTGCTATTTTCACCATCCTTCTTCTTATGGGAATCTATGTATACAGGAAGAAGAGAGAAAAAATTGAACAGGATATTGAGAAAAAATAGAACAGAAATGGCGGGAAATCAGCCTCCCGCTTTTTTTGCTTTGTAACCTTTCTCAAGCAATAACTTCATCACTTTGTCGCGTTGGTTTCCCTGGATCAGGATCACTCCGTCTTTGACTGATCCGCCGACTCCGCATTTTACCTTTAGTTCTTTTCCCAGTTTTTCCAGTTCAACACCGGAGCCATAAAATTCCCTTACGATCGTCACCGCTTTCCCACCGTGGTATTCCAGCCACACTCTCAGGTCCTGCTGATTGGCGGCAACATTACTCTTTTCAACCGGCTCTGACGACGCGTACTGAAAATCGGGATTCGTAGAGTAAACGACTCCGGAGATGTTTTTATTTTTCTTAGACATCCGCAAGGAATTCAGGTTGAGAAATGATGGTTCAGAAAATCTTCGGAACGAAAATAATCAGGCCAACGGCGGCTGAAACGATTGCTGAAATCAGAACGGCACTGGCGGCAATGTCCTTTACTTTTCCAGCGAGGAAATTGTATTCAGGAGAAACAAAATCGGTGAGGTATTCGATGGAGGTGTTGAGCAGTTCCGTCGCAAATACAATGGCGATGCTGAGCAGGATCAGGCACCATTCGGTAGGCGAAAGGTGGTAATAAAATGAAAGGGCGATCACGGCAACTGCAGCGACAAAATGAAAACGGATGTTGAACTGCGATTTGATGGCTTCTACAAGGCCTTTCGCAGCGTATACGAAGCCATTCATAAAACTTTTGAAATTTCTTCTGACTATCATAACCGGTTAATTTAACGGAACCAAAACGTTCAGTGATTTGGGAATTATTTTGATGTGAAGATCGGAATTAAATGTTACGGGTTCACCATCGATGTGCCCTTTTATAAAATTTTTATTTTTCAAAACAATATCCTCCCCGGTCATTCCAGTATAATATTTCGACTGGTGAATGATGTTGTGCATCAGCCGCCAGATGAGATGCGGAGCCGCATATACCGGGAATTTGTTCATCATGGAGATGTCGATGATTCCGTCCTGTACATCGGCAAACGGGGCAATCACGGCATTGTTTCCAAACTGCGACGAGTTGGCGAAGGTGAGCAGGAAACATTCTTTTTGAAATTCATTTCCGTCAACGCAGAGTTCATACCGGAACGGCTTGTACTTATAAAACTCCGTCAGCACCAGTTTCACATACGTTGAGTAACCTCTCTTTGAAGAGGAAGCAAAGAGGTGAGCGACATGAGCATCAAAGCCGACTCCAATTGTTCCGATGCAAAATTCTTCATTCACTCTCATCGTATCCACTTTTATTGTTTTTCCAGTGTTGATGACATGAATCGCATTTTCAATTTCCATTGGAATTTTCAAATGCCTGGCCATGCCGTTGCCTGAACCGGTTGCAAGGATACCGAGAGCCGTTTCACTTTCCATCAGCCCTTTCGCCGTCTCATTCACGGAACCGTCGCCGCCCACGGCAACCACCACGTCATAGTTTTTAACTGCAGCTTCGAGACTCAGCACGGTAGCATGTTTTGGAGCTTCCGTAAATGAAATCTCGTATTCAAATTTTTCTTGATCAATCAAACGGTCAATCATTCCGGGGATTCCATGTTTCTCGTGGATCCCTGATTTCGGGTTGATGATGAACCTGATTTTTTTTTTCATTTTTTGTCCTGGCCAATTCCGTTTTTCCCCGGAATATTTTTCCCCGTTAACTTATCGATGGTCATCTTGTTTTCTACCAGCGATGAATTGTAATTCTGAATGAATGCTTTTGCCTTCCTTTCAAGTTTCTGAACAACGAGTGTATCTTTCTCCAGCAGGTTCACATGCAGCAGGCTGTCGGAAACATAACGGCAAAGGAAATTATTTTTTACCGTATCAAGAGTTAACGAAAAACCGCCGTCGATCATCTGGTAGGTATCGTTCAGGAAATTCATGGCAAAATGATCAGCGGTCGAATCAAAAACACTTTGTCCGAATGAAAAAAACGGCTCATCATAGTGCAGGTAATCCAGGATACTCGGCAGGATGTCGATGTGCTGGGTAGTGAGTTGAGAAGTGCCTTTCAAAGAGGAGTGATGCCTGTAATACAGGATCGGCACGCTGTACATCCCGACTTTCCCCTGGTAAAAAGGATATTCGGAAAGAGCCGTATGATCGGCCGTGATCACGAACAACGTGCTGTCGAAAAAACTCATCTGCGAGGCCGCTTCAAAAAATTTCTTCAATGAATAATCCGCGTATTGAATGCTCTGGTGAATCGGTAGCGTTCCTTTCCTGAACCTGTTCTTTAAATCTTCCGGGATCGAATAAGGATGATGCGAAGAAAGGGTGAAGACCACGGAAAAGAATGGTTGCTTCATTCCGTTCAGTTGCTTTGCGAAATTCTGAAGGAACGGCTCATCATAAATTCCCCAGTTGCCGTCGAAATCTTTTTCATTCCTGTATTCCCGTCTTCCGTAATACGATTCAAAGCCGGCCAGGTGGACGAAGTTATCAAAGCCCATCGTGCCATTGGTTCCGCCATGATAGAAAGAAGTGAAGTACCTTTTTTTCCTCAGGAGACTTGCCAGGCTGGTGATTGAATTTTCAGAATACGATGAAGTGATGAACGGTTCCGCCATCAAAGAAGGTATTCCTGCGACGATGGAAGGAATTCCTTCGATGGATCTTTTCCCGTTTGCAAAAGCACGGGGGAATACCAGGCTTTCTTTCATGAGCGAGTCAAGGAACGGAGTGTAGCCGCGATCGTGATTCATTCCGCCGATGTATTCATTTCCGAAACTTTCCATGACGATGACTACCACGTTCAGGTTCCTGAACTTTTCGTCTCCGTTATAGTGATGAACAAGAGGAGATATTTTCTCTGCTTCTTCTTCCGAAAAAAAAGTCATTTCAGTGAGATGATTTTTTCCGAGGGTTTTCAGGATGGTAAACGGAGTGTTGAGAATCAATGCCACATCTTTTGAAGATCCATACCGGGAAGCCGAAATGATGGAGATGGGTTTGTACTGAATTCCGCCGCGGAACCCGGTGACGACGCCTGCAATGGCTACCACGCTGAAAACGATGTTACGGACGATAAAAAATGGTTGATGAGTGTTGTTTGCTGCTGCTGATGCCGCCGGTTTTATCTTTTGATAGGCATAGACAAGCAGGAAAACGGTGAGGATAAAAACAACAAGTACATACCAGAAGTCGAGGATCATCCCGGGAACCGTATTGATAAAATCTTCTCCGAAGCTCATAATTTTAAAAGCATCTGAAGTGGCATGCTTGGCTGAAAACCGGAACAGGCAGAAGTCAATGAAGCTGAACAGAAGCAACGGAATATTGACGGCGAGAAAAATTATTTTCAGCGACAACTGGTAATAACGGGAATAAAAAAACCGGAGTGGGTTGAAATGAAGCGCAATGAAAACGATGTTTGAAATAATGATGGCGGAAAGGTCAAACCGTATCCCGGCAATGAAATCTTTTAATAGCGATGAGGTGGGAACTTCACTGAAATAAGCCAGGTTGAAGAGTAGGAAAAGAAATCTGCAGAAGGAGTATAAAACCACCAGCAACAGCATTCTTTGTCCGAGTAAAAGCAACCTGTTCTTTGCAAACTGCATGTGGACGAAAGTAGTAAAAGGGGAGGGAATGGAAATAAAAAATAGCTGCCCGGTGTGAGCAGCTATTTTGAATTCATGTTTTGGAAATTAATTACTGTTGATGAAAAGCATCTTCATAAGGAACCGCACTGGTTCCGGAGCATCCTGAACCGCCCACTTGTTCCTGGTCCGTAAATTTTATGGAAAAATTATATTTGCCGGATACAAGTGCAACGGGAACTGTTCCGGTGCCATTCGGAGTAAAAGTATGCGTGCATCCTGACAATCCGATTCCTATTCCGTTTTGAGCGGTCGGTAACTCAACGGAAGAACCGGTAACCTGTGCATAAATCCCGGTGTTGTTGCTGTAATTACCAAATTTGCTGAAGAGGATTCGATTGTTATGCGTAGCATCAGCGGTAATAGTTTGTGTCCAGGAGGTTACAAAGGCATCTTCTGATGTTAAATAAGATCCTTCTAAGTACGCAGCATCATTTTTTACAATAACTGTTCTCACTGCAGTGCCGGTATTGCCCGCCTTATCTGTTGCCGTGTACGTAATGGTGTAGGTGCCGGTATGATTTGTATTTGGGTTGGTGGAACTGTTGAAATCGCTGGTAGGGGTAATCGCTCCGTCCTGATCATCCTTTGCAGTAGCACCCGGATCAGAATACGCCGCACTATTAAGGGAAAGAGTTACAGACGTGGCCCCATTAAGAGAAACAACAGGAGGAGTGGTGTCGTCCTTTTTACATCCGTTTATTAAGATCAATCCTGTAATTAAAAAAGATGCGCCGACAATTAGAATGTTTTTTTTCATTTTGATATTGTTTTTTGGTTTGAAGGATAAATTAAAATTTCCTGCGCAAAGTTAACATCAAATTCCTTAATGGAAAATTTTCTTAAGTTTTTAAAATATTAAATAATCATTCTATATTTGCGCCACAAATCAATTAAATCACCTATCAAAAATGAAAAAAGTTCTCTCTATTCTTTTAATTGCAGGCATCTCCGCATTGGTTGCCTGCGGACCAAGCGCAGAAGAAAAAGCTGCTGCTGAAAAAGCCAAACAGGATTCTATTGCTAATGTTGAAAAAGCCAAACAGGATTCCATTGCTGCTGTTGCTGCTGTTGAAAAGGCAAAAGCTGATTCAATCGCCAACGCTGCTGCTGCTGAAAAAGCAAAAGTTGAAGCAGCTGCTGCCGAGGCTGCAAAGAAAAAACCTGCTCCTAAGGCAAAAACCAACGAGCAGAAAATGAAAGACGATAAAAAAGTCCTTCAGAAGCAAAAAGGCTGATATTGTGTTGCAAATAGAACTATACTCAAAAGAGAAGTTCTTTTAAAAACAACAATTAAAAATTGTTGATTTATTTTGTTTTTCTATTGTTCAATAGAAAAATTAATATACATTTGCGCCCAAAATCACTTAAAATCATCAAACAAAAATGAAAAAAGTTCTCTCTATCCTTTTAGTTGCAGGTATGGCTTCTTTAGTTGCCTGCGGTCCTAGTGCTGAAGAAAAAGCTGCTGCTGAAAAAGCAAAACAGGATTCTATTGCTAATGTTGAAAAAGTAAAGCAGGATTCTATTACTGCTGTTGCTGCTGCTGAAAAAGCAAAAGCTGATTCAATTGCAAACGCTGGTGCTGAAAAAGCAAAAGCTGATTCAATTGCTGCTGCTGCTAAAAAGCCGGCTCCAAAAGCTAAAGTTGCTGCGAAACCAGCAAAACCTGCAAAGAAAAAATAATGCTCGTGTGCCGGGGATTAGAAACCTGGTAGCGAGTATTTGTTTTTCAGGAATAGTGTTCTATTCCAGTTCAAAAATTAACATTCGTTGGTTTATTAACCATCGGGTGTTAATTTTTTTGTTTTAAGTCACCACAGGATTCCGAAATAAGACTACATTTGCGCCTTATAAACTAAAAAAACGTAATGAAAAAAGTTCTCTCTACCTTGTTATTTGCCGGAATGTTGGCGATTTATGCTTGCGGTCCTGGTGCCGAAGAAAAAGCGGCTGCTGATAAAGCTGCCCAGGATTCAATAGCTGCTGCCCAGCAAACGGCCAATACGATTGCTGCCGGCGATACCATGGCAAAAGCCATGGCTGACACCAGCAAAATGAAAATGGAAACTCCTGCAAAGAAGTAATCGTTTTCATAAAAAGAAAAGAGGAGTTTCGGCAACGGAACTCCTCTTTTTTTAAGGTCAAATAGGTGAACTAATGAGTCGTTTTATTTTTCGCTTCTGCATTGCAATCTGCACATTTTCCACCGCGGTTCCTTCCCGTGAGCGATTGATAGATTCGCCGGGCCAGAAAAATGACTGCCAAAGAAGCAATCAGGATGACAATGAACGGTTGCATGTTCGTCTCTTGTAATTGTGAATACAAAGTTACTAAGCTTTTTTGAATATTTTTACCACGTTAATTCTTCCACCCTCAACGCATGATGAAATTTAATACTTCAGGTTTTGCTAATGAAAAACTGGTTAGTATTTACAAAGAACTTTTAGTACCCCGTTTGATCGAGGAAAAAATGCTCGTGCTTTTGCGCCAGGGGAAAATTGCCAAATGGTTTTCGGGAATCGGACAGGAGGCCATCGCTGTAGGTTGTGGTTTGGCCCTTGAACCGGATGAGTACATTCTGCCTCTTCACCGTAACCTCGGAGTTTTTACCACAAGAAAAATCCCTCTTCACCGGTTGTTCTCACAGTGGCAAGGCAAGCCGGGAGGCTTTACAAAAGGAAGAGACCGCTCATTCCATTTCGGCAGCCAGAATTATCACATCATCGGGATGATTTCTCACCTCGGACCGCAGATGGCCGTTGCTGATGGCATCGCCCTCGGAAATTTGCTGAAGAAAAATAAAAAAGTCACGGCTGTTTTTACTGGCGACGGCGGCTCCAGCGAAGGCGATTTTCATGAAGCCATCAATGTGGCGGCTGTCTGGGATCTGCCCGTCATTTTCATCGTTGAAAATAATGGTTACGGTTTGTCAACGCCTTCCAATGAACAGTTCCGGATGAAACAGTTCATCGATAAAGGCATCGGTTATGGAATTGAAGCGGTGCAGGTGGATGGTAATAACATACTGGAAACGTATTCAACAATCCGTTCACTTGCAGAATCAATACGGAACAATCCCCGGCCTGTTTTGCTGGAATGTGTCACCTTCAGGGTGCGAGGCCATGAAGAAGCTTCCGGAACGAAATACGTTCCGCCGGAACTGATCGGCGAATGGGGAAAGAAAGATCCTCTGGACAACTATGAGAATTTCCTTCTCCGGGAAAAAATCATGGATGCAGTAACGATTGCAACGTTCAGAAAGGAAATCAAACTGGAGATTGAAAAGAACCTGGAGATCACTTTTGCAGAAGGTAATCCGCAGGCCGATACCAAGACTGAAATGTCTGACATGTATGGTGCGTCATCGGTGAACATAAACCTGCCTGAACAAAGTAAGAAGACTGAGAAACGATACCTCGATGCCATCACTGACGGCATGAGACAGGCCATGCAGCGACACGACAACCTCGTGATCATGGGTCAGGACATTGCGGAATATGGCGGTGTATTCAAAGCCACGCTGGGTTTCGTGGAAGAGTTTGGCAAGCCGCGTGTTCGGAATACGCCGATCTGCGAATCGGCCATCATCGGAGCCAGTTTCGGACTTTCCATTAACGGAATGAAAGCGATTGTTGAAATGCAGTTTGCTGATTTCGTCACATGTGGTTTCAACCAAATCGTAAACAACCTCGCTAAAACTCATTACCGCTGGGGACAAAATGCCGATGTCGTCGTTCGCATGCCGACAGGCGCAGGCGTGAATGCCGGCCCGTTTCATTCACAAAGCAACGAAG
>JAPLDA010000042.1 GCA_026391945.1 Bacteroidota bacterium
AAGGAACCTGGAATTTCTCAGGAAAATTTCCTGAACACTTCGATCACCACATTATAATAGGTAGCGAAAGTCGCCACGCACCAAATCTTCAGTAACCGTTTTTCATCTTTCTTTAAAAAGCGAACTGCTTTTGTCAGTTCTTTACGAAAGAGGTTTTTATCAAAACTAACCTTGGTGAGAATCTGCTTGGTGTATTCGAACATGGTTTTGATTTTGGAAGTGCTAAATTAACATTCCATAAAGCGTGTGTCAAGGAAAAATATTGTTTCTCTTACATTTTTTTTCAACCGTATAATTTTCAGGCAATTTCATTTTAAGCACAACATTACTTTTCATTCCAACGAAACGACTGCTGTTCAAGCCCTGAGAGGTCGATAACCCGGTCGACCACCGTACCTGCAAGTTGTTCGATGGTAGCCGGTTTCGAATAAAAAGATGGTGATGCCGGGCAAATGATACCGCCGGCTTCGGTCACCGTTTTCATGTTGTTGATGTGAATGAGGCTGAGGGGCGTATCGCGTAAAACAAGAATCAGTTTTCTTCTCTCTTTCAAAATGACATCGGCGGTACGGGTCACCAGGTCGTTCGAAACTCCGGAAGCAATCCTTGCCAGCGTACCCATGGAACACGGACAGATGATCATGGTATTGAACCGCGCGGAACCGGAAGCGAAGGGAGCAAAAAAATCATCTCTTTTGTAGACACGGAATTTCAATTGCTCGTAATCCGTATTCCCAAGTTCATACTTCCAGACTGCTTTGGCATTGTCGCTCATCACCAATGCCACTTCTTCAATTTGCTCATGCAGCTGGCCGAGTTTATCAAGCAGAAGTCTTGCATACAACGACCCGCTGGCGCCGGTAATTCCCACTACTATTTTATGTTTCATTGTCATGAAAGGTAAAAAAGAAAAATGAATTACCTCGTTGCAGATTTTTTTTGAGTTCTTTTCTTCGGCCAACGGTTAAAGAACCATATGCCGATCCAAGCCCCGATGGCGTCGGCCATGGCATCGCGGACATCGCCGCTGCGATGAATAAAAACATACTCCTGCAGCACTTCGATGATGATTCCGTACAGGATGCTGAGGATGACGGCTGATGTTTTCGGGTGATCTTTAAAAAACGCCGGCACATCCTGGTTCAGAAATCCCCGGGTCAAAAGAAAACTTAGCAGGCCGAAAACAAACAAGTGAACCAGTTTGTCGGGCTTCATCCAGTCGAGGAAGTCAACACGCGGAATCCGTTCTCCCGGGATGCCGCAGATGACCAGGATAAAGAGCGCCCACAACAAAGCAGGCCACAGGGATTTGAAAAACATTTTTTTTGAAAACTTTATGCCGACACGCCGGTCATTTTCCGGTAATCGGAAGCTGAAACCAGGTTGGCTGTATCGGCTACATTGGCCAGTTGAATGCGGATCATCCAGCCTTCTCCATACGGATCTTTGTTCACGGCTGCCGGGTTGGTCACAAGATTTTTGTTGACCGCCAATACCTTTCCTGCCACAGGCATGAACAAATCAGAAACCGTTTTCACCGCTTCAACCGTACCGAATACAGCTTCTGCATCCAGCGACTCGCCTTCCGTTTCGATGTCGACGTACACGATATCGCCCAGTTCGCTTTGAGCAAAATCGGTGATGCCGATGGTTGCTTCATTGCCTTCCACTTTTATCCATTCGTGATCTTTTGTATAAAGGAGATGGTCAGGAAAATTCATAGGATTAATTTTTCATCAAACGTATATCAATTTTCTTAATTGACAAATAAGCATCATCATTTTCCAAAAAAGAATGGAAAGATCTGCTGACGAAAATGAAAACACGGGTTATTGCGCCAGCGTAAACCTCAGGCTGATACCGGCATTCACGTTGGAAGTCGGAAAAGAAGATGAAACGAATGGATTGTTGATCGACTTGTCGTAAAACGCCTTGATGTTAAACCGTTCGTTGATGGCATAATCGGCGGAAAACTTATACGAGATCGTCTGGGTTCCGGCGCTTGGCTGGTTGGTTCCTTCCACCAGTTTGCGGATGATGGTTTTGTTATCCCGCAAACTGAAATCCGCTTTCAGGTTCAGGTCGCTCGACAGTTTCTTTTTCCCTCCGGCGGTACGGATAAACGGCAGGGTGAATTTCTTGATCTTATAACCGAGTCCAACCGTGTATTCCGTTCCGCGGATTTCAGTCACCTGGATGCTTGAATAAGCAAGCGTCAGCGTACGGTCGCGTTTGTACTCGAAGCGTGTCTGTAAACTGTTCTTCCACGTCATCTCAATGCCCAGCAATGGAGCGAACTGTTCGGAGATGGTAATTTGCTGAACCGAATACTGTGGGACAAAATTATGGATGGTATCACGGACAGACGGGCTGCCATTCTCACTTCTGAAATCCAGGTTTTGAATGTAGGAGTTGATGCTGTAGGTGGAGCGATAGCCATGCGTAAAGGTCACCGTCTGGAAATACTTCTGCGCCCATTTCATTTTCGAAATGCCATCGTATGTGATTCTCCAGTTCGGCAACGGAGTTTTAGGAAACTGGTTCACCATGGAAGAGGAAGGCTTCTTACCTGAATAGGCGGCGAGGAATGCATACGTGAGGACTTCCTGCTGCGTGGCTCCGTAACCGGCATAATATCCTGCTGTATCTTTTGTTCCTGCTGAGTTTGGATTTTTCGCTGCCAGTATCTGCGAAAAATCTTTCCGGTAATCAGAGAACTTCGTGAAGGTAGCATTCGAATAATCCGTATTGTCGTTTACGAACGATGTATTCAGCGTGAGGTACGACATGGTAAAGTTTCCTGATTCCGTAGGGCTGTACTCCTGGAATTCTCCTGTTGAATTCGACTTGAAATAAGAGCTGTGAGTCCTGGTGAAGTTCCGCGTGCCCGTGATTTCAATTTTAAGATTCTTCAGCGGCTCCACAGTTGCACGGGCGCTGAAGTTCTGCATCAGGTTGGTGGTATAACTTGTATTCAGCGTCGTATCATTGGTAAGCCACTGGTACCGCCTCGCATCGTCGAGGATGTTCCGCTGGCTGCCGAAAACAAATCCCCAGCCCGGAGCTGTTGAAGAAGGAGCGCCCGGCGGACTGTTCGGGTAGTGATACCCGAAATCATTACCTAGAAAATCCGGCTTCCCGAAGAATCCCGGCAACGAGGTACCGTTCGTTTCCGTGTACGTGAACGACAACGCTTTCACACTCATCACCAGGCCGGCAAGCCCTTTGAAAACAGGCTCCAGGATGCTTGGAGTCACTTTGATGATGGAATCATTTTTAGCCACTCCCGCATTTTTCGGTTGCTTGGGTTGCCTTCCTGATTCCGCCTGCGATCGCGTTGACTCCTGGTTGATTTTCTTGAAAAATGGAATTTTATTGTACAGGGTGACGAGGTTGAAATTTCCGTTCACAGAAATGCTTTGTGAATTGGAAATATTATTCGCCACGCCGGGATTCACGCCGTACACCTGCCGCGATGTATCAATGAGAGCCAGCGGCCCGGCATTCCAGGTATAGTCGCCGCCGTAAGAAGTCGACATGGTCACCCAATCCGTTAATGGCAATTTGCTGAGGGGAAGGTTGTAGGTAGCTTTTGCGGCGTGGTGATAATTTTTCAAACGGCCGAGATCTTTCAGGTTTTTAATGATTGAATCCCTTTCTTCCCTCGTATCAATTCTTCCAGGAGGTTCATCGATGGCTGCTTCGGCACGTGCATCAAAATCAAACTTGACGGATTTGGTGAGATCGTATTTAAGCCCATAGATGCGTGTCATCTTATACGTCTTCGCAAAAGTCGGGTCGAGGTGAAAACCAAGTCCGCTGTTATCACGGATCTGCGTTTCGGAATACGTTCGCTCTATACTTGCCAGGAATGAAAGCTGGGTCGGCGAGGTATAGAAGTTAAAATCCTTTACCAGACGGAGGAATGGAGAATTCAACACTTTCGATTTGGCAAAC
The DNA here is from genome assembly GCA_026391945.1 of Bacteroidota bacterium. Classification (GTDB taxonomy): domain Bacteria; phylum Bacteroidota; class Bacteroidia; order AKYH767-A; family 2013-40CM-41-45; genus JAPLDA01. The sequence goes on from JAPLDA010000042.1 coordinate 3,958, forward strand.
GGTGTCACCGGTTTCGGAGAGGCATTGAAATTATAACCGACCGCAGCATGGTGTGTCCTCGCTGAACTGTATTCAACAGCAGGGTTACGCTGGAACTGTTCGGTATAAGCGTAAGAGAAATTCAGGTTCTCCACGTCGTACACGTGCGCTTTGGATTTCCCTCCCACCTTCGTCTTCTTCACATTGGTGAAGTTGATACTCTTCCGCTGCGTATAATCCTGCGCCGTATGTTTGATGGAATCCCTGACCTGTGTATTCGGCGCAGCATCCAGGCTGTTCTGGAACAGCACATCAGGATCGAGCGGGTTGTATTGAGGATCGATGAATGATTCCGAATACCCGAAGAACATCGGGATTTTAATTCCTGTTTTTTCAGGAAGGAATTTTCCCAGTTCCAGCGAAGTTGAAAAATCGTAGGATGTTTTATTTACCTTATCACGTTCACTCACTTTTTTCTCAATGCTTCCCCACCCTGCCGTACTGTGGTTTCCAACCAGCGTCATGGTTCCGAGATCAGCGAGTTTGGCGGTGACCCTTGCCGTAGCAGCCCATCCTCCCTGTTCATCAAAATCAGAAAGCCGGAGTTCATTCACCCATACTTCCCCGCACAGTTTCTGGCCGGAACCGGTAGGTGATTTCGGATTCCGGATACCGATCATCATCGCTCGTACATTACTCAGGTTCGGTGATCCTTTAATCGTGATCCTCCTCGTTCCGTCAGGTACCGAAAACGGAGTGAGCAGATTGATAGCATGATTGTTCAGCATGGCATTGTTGCGAAGCAGCTTTGCTTTCACGAGATTATCAAGAACGATTTCCATGTTGTTGGCAGCCGGCCACACATCATCAGGACTCTTGGAACCAAACGCCGTGATGGTTAACGGAATTTCATATTCATAATAGTTGTCGCTGAAGTCGCTTCCCAGCCTGATGAAACAGGTAAGGTCGCCGTAGTTCAAGGCATCATTTCCTTCCAGCGACTCGGCATGAATGAACATCTTCAGCTTCTTGTAAGAGCGGATATCCACCTGCGTGGTTTTGAATGCCGCTCTCGCATCGCCGTCCTGCAGGTTGCACACACGCAGCGACAACGACTGTTCATTGAGTGTGGCAAGTTGCGTGGTGGAAATGTCGCGCTCTTTATCAATACCCGGAGGAAGAACATACGGGATGGGTTCCCTGCTTCCGTTCTCTTCAATGCTTACCGAAGTGATGTCGAACGTGGTGCTTCCCGGAACTTCAGGCGTGGGGCTGAATTCGCCCGGTTGCAGCAAAGAGGAATTGTACTTCCTCCATTCTCCTCTCAGCAATTCCAGTTTAGCGAAACGACAGATCACCGGTGAATCAAATCCTTTAAGGAACATCCGGATGAATTCAATGTTTTTGAAATTGTCCAGTCCGTTCACCACTTTTTCGGGCTGAAGAATCGGAATTTTAAACTGGTACCATTTCATGGTGCTGGCATGCCCGTTTGCCAACTGCACCGATGATTCAATCATGTCGGTGATGTAATTCTGGCCCACCACCATCCTGCCCGGGTTGAGCCTGACATGGTACTGGAAGTACGCCTCATCCGTACGCATGTTGTTATCCTTATTGATGTCCTCTGCATCCGGCGTATTGGTGGCTGTTGAATTGTAACCATCCACTTCGGGAGGTGCAGGAGAATTTCCTTCGGTGCCGTTGTATTTCTTGTAACGCTCCAGCGGCTTCACGTTGTTGTTGTTGTAAGTGTTCGATTGGTAATACGAATAGTCGTCGGCAGAAGGGTCATGTTCGATAGTATTGTACGCTGAGGAAGTGATTCCCGGGATGGCACTAACGGCATTCAGGTATCCTGAAAAAAAAGTTTGTTCCGCGGCATCACTCAATCCATCCAGCCCGACATCCTGTGATGCTCGTCCGGCCACATCGTTATCGAATGCATTCACGATAGCCGGTGTGAGCGGGTACATTCCCCAATGCGAAGAACCGGCTGTATAGTTATTGGTGGAAGCCGGCAACCCGTTTTCAAAACTTTTTTGCCCGTCGCGCAATACATCTTCCGAAACCGAACCGAGGTTGAAATACAGATCTCCGCCGCTTCCTGAATTCGGAGTATTGGTCGCAAACGGGTCCATCATCCAGAACTGGATGAACTCGATGTTGGACGATTCAAAATCGCTCGTTTCAATTTTCCGCATGATGCCTCCCCAGCGGCTTTTCGGATTTTTCAGGTGGCCGGTTGAATCCAGTCCTGCGGAAATGGTGGTAGGAGTCACATCGTAATTGTACGGTCCGCGTTCATCGGGATAATAGGCCACGTTCATACAGGTGATGGTAGTCGGACCGTTCGGCTGCGATTTATTCGGAAAAATTTCCGCCTGCGGAATCTCTCTCACATAATTATTACTCTGGTCGTCGGAAGAAATGTTGGCGGGAGTGAGAGACGATATGTTGTGCTGGAACAACGGATCCATGAAGTACCAGCCGATTTTTGCACGGTTGAAACCAAGCGGCAGGCTGTCGTTCAAAGCTCCTTCGGGAAATAAATCCGGTTGTCCCTGCGGAACGCTGGCGATGTTCCATCCTCCCGGATTTTTAATATCAAGCGGTGTAACGGCTCCTTCGAAATCATCCACGTACGATGTTCCGGTAGAGCCGATAGCGCTGGAATGTCCCGGGATTAATTGTGCAAACTCACCGCTCACAGTGATGTTCGACGTTTCTTTCGTGTTGTAAAACGGAAGTGCATCGAGCATCTTGGTGAGGAAACGTGAATCGGTTCTGTACGTTCCATCCACGCCCCAAACGGTATTGGAAATCGGCTCGTCACCGATGTTTACTTTTTGCGTGAGCGGTTTTTCACTCAGGTGAAGAAACGTTCCGCCGACACTGAAATCTTTGTTGATGTAATAATCGAAACGGCTCCCGATCATCGTCTTCGTCTGCAGGTTGAATAAAGAATTACTTTCCAGGTTGATCTTGATCGGCGTATTGGATTTCAAATATCCTTCGTTGATGATTTTCACGCGGCCGAGGTTGTAATCAACAGTGTAATCCACATTCTCTTTCAACGTAGCGCCGCCGGCGGTAACGGTTACCGATCCCGGAGGAATGTTTACAGCATTCAGGGGAATATCGGATCCTGCCGACGACTGGTACTTTCCGCGCAAACTGAATTTATTTTTTTCCGGCTGCTGCTGCGCCACGGTTTTAGTGGAATCATACAAAGCATCGTACACATACTGATCAGCGAGTAACTGGTCATTCGGATCTGACCCGAATTTTGACCGGAGAAAACTTCCGAATGGTTTGAGCACAGGGAAAATAACCCGTCCGTTCTGCATGTTGATCGTCACCCCGTTGATGATGTCGAACATTCCATCAGGCTGCGGATCGTTGTTGGTATTCAACTGATCGAGGTTAAGAAGTTTGATGAGCGGAATTCCTTTTACTGTCGCCGGGCCTTGCGGAATGTAATTCACACTCGTTCCGATCTGGTCGTCCTGGTACACCACATCGAGGCGGAAATCTTTCGGCTGGATGTTGTATCCTCCCAATGAATAAATATTTTTCATCATCAGGTCCCACGTGTAAAACTTCGGGTTCACATTCAAACCTTTCAGCAGTTTTACAAAAAGTGCATTGTTCCCGGTGATGATGCCGCCGGTAGAAAGTTCACCCACATGATGCGTTTGTCCGCCTAACGTATATTCATAAGCAACAGCGAGTACCTGGTTTGGGTTCAGTGCCACATTGAGAGAAATGTAGCCGAGCCGCGTGTTGAAAGTATATTCCGACTGCGTGAGCAAACGTGCCTGCGTAACCGTTTCATAATTTTTCTGAGCAGTAAATTGTTGCGCACTGAACGGACCCAACACGGCATTCACGTTGGCAATCGACCGGATCAGGCTGTCATTGGCGCTGCCAATGGCTGCAAATAAATTGTTGGATAAATTATCCGGAGCCTGGTAGGAAGGATTCGGAGTCAGGAATCCGTTTGAAACGAGTGCGGGATCAGGATGGTATTCCCCGAGGTCGGTGAAGGCCACCACGTTCCTGTTGGTTTGTGTGGCGCTGCCGATATTCGTCACCCACACTTCGATGCGTGTAATGTTCACTCCTGAATTGATGTGATTCAGATCGCGCAATGCTAAGTCGTACTGATCTTTGAAATACTGCGCGATGAAAAAGTGTTTGTTGGCTTCATACTGGTCGGCTTTGATGTCGAACGTCTGGGTTTGCGCTCCTCCCTGGACTTCAATCGTAGATGACTTACCTTTTTGCTGGGAGAACACACTGGTCACCGTCATCCTTCCAAACTGCAGTTGTGTTTTGATGCCGAACAAACTCTGGCTTCCCTGGATGAGCTGGCTGTTCAGGGGAAGCGTCACGTTACCGGCTTCAATTTTTTTGATGATGTCGTCTTCGTAGCCGGTGTATTCGAGTTTCATTTTGTTTTCGAAATCGAATGTCGCCGCCGTGTTGTAGTTGAACTGGAGTTTCAGCTTGTCGCCGATGTTGGCGATCACGTTCATCTGGATGTTTTCCTTGAAGTCGAACGTGGTGACCTTGCGTTGCTTTTCCGGCAAAGCAGGATTTTCCTGGTTGGCGACGTTGGCGGCGAAGATCAGTTCTGCCGAACCCTGCGGGCGGATGTCAATCGTATTGCCGCCGAAGATGCGGTCGAAGATCACGCTGTTGATGTGAATCTTCGGCGCAAATAATTTCTTGTTCACTTTATCATCTTCACCGCTACGCTGGAGCCAATAGTTCCGTGTTGACTTTTTAAATTCCTGGTCCACGAATTCTTCGAAGCTCAGGTAAGAAGGGTTGCGGTAAAAAAGTTTGCCGATGCTTTGGTTGATGTTGTACTGGTTCTGGTCAGGATCGTACTCCACGTTTGTCTTCACGTTGGAAGGCTCCTGCATGAACATCGGGCTTGCATGATGAGGTTCTGAATACGGATCAGCATGGTAATCGTGAAAAGGATAACGAAGGCTGTCGGAATCGGGCACGGCTTCCGGTTCCATTTCAAAAGACGAACGGTAGTAGGCGCTCCCGGCGGGTTTGCCTACGCCCCAGCCGGCGGCGAACACCGACATGATCCCTGCAATCCCGAAAAAATATTTAATAAAATTTTTCAAGCTTCAAATTATTTTTTTCAAAAAAGAACCGGAAATTGTTGTTGACTCTTTTGGTAACCGCATATTTTTCAAAGGCACTAAAATAGTTTTTTTACTTTGTTTTAAAACGGCGGTCTCAAAGAGATTTCAATGCCTGCCTGATGATATCTTCCACGGATAATTCTGCTCCTTTTGTTTTTAAAATTGATTCCAATGTTCTATCCACTGCATTTCTTGAAAACCCTAAGGTCACCAGGGCGCTCATGGCTTCATCCTTCACTTTCAAATGCGACTGCACGGAAGGAGTAATTCCATCCTTCTTCAATTTATCTTTCAATTCAAGTATCACCCGGGCAGCCGTCTTCTCTCCTATTCCTTTGATCGCCCGGAGCTTTTGCACCTGTTCATTCACGATGCATTCCTGGATTTCGGAAGGGTTCATGTTCGACAACATCACGCGCGCCGTGTTGCAGCCGATCCCGGAAACAGAAATAAGATGACGGAAGAGTTTTCGCTCTTCTTCCTCGGCAAAGCCGAATAACGTATGAGCATCCTCTGTTATTTGAACATGCGTGTAAATTTTACAGGCTTCCTCGTCTGAGATTTTTGAATAAGTATGAAGCGATATGTTAACAAAAAAACCGATGCCCTGGCATTCGATGATGAGGGATGCAGGATTTTTTTCGATGAGTTTTCCGGAAAGATGGTTGTACATGTGTGATGATGTGCGTGGATCAATTCATAAACTGCAAGGCAAGCATGTTGTCCTGTCAAAAACAGGTACGATTGCGAATGTACGAAAGGGAACTAATCACAGGACATTGAAAGCAAGAATCTTTTCCAATCAGGTTGTTCGCGATCAGTCGTTGTTACGATTATTTTTTTACCACGGAGGCACGGAGGTTCTATACCCATGCATTTTGTTCTCATTTGTCTTTTTTCTCTCTGTGTTCTCCGTGTCTCCGTGGTGAAATTTTAAAACCACAGACATGGAGGTTCGAAAAAAATATTTCAAAAATGAAAGGCGTTCCGCAACTTGCAGAACGCCTTTGTAAATTCTAAATGCAAACGATTAATAGCGGTAGTAATCCGGTTTGTACGGACCTTTCTGATCCACGCCGATGTACTTCGCCTGTTCAGGAGAAAGTTCATCGAGCTCCACTCCTATTTTTGCAAGATGCAAACGGGCCACTTTTTCATCGAGACGTTTCGGAAGCGTATATACTTTGTTCTCGTACTGGTTGGTGTTGGTCCAGAGTTCAAGTTGAGCCAGTGTCTGGTTCGTAAACGAATTACTCATCACGAATGAAGGATGTCCCATCGCGCAGCCAAGGTTCACCAAACGGCCTTCGGCAAGAACGATGATGTCTTTTCCATCGAGTGTGTATTTATCCACCTGTGGTTTGATGGTATCTTTCGTATGACCGTAATTTTTATTCAGCCATGCCATGTCAATTTCATTATCAAAGTGACCGATGTTGCAAACGATGGCATTGTGTTTCATCGCCTTGAAATGTTCGCCGGTGATGATTCCGTAATTTCCAGTTGCCGTTACCACCACGTCGGCTTCACGGATGGCATCTTTCATCTTCTTCACTTCATATCCTTCCATGGCGGCCTGCAAGGCGCAGATCGGGTCGATCTCCGTGACCATCACGCGAACCTTTGCTTCTTTCAATGACTCCGCAGAACCTTTTCCCACATCACCGAAACCGGCTACCACAGCCACTTTCCCGGCAAGCATGAGATCGGTGGCACGACGGATCGCATCCACGAGCGATTCGCGGCAGCCATATTTATTATCAAATTTTGATTTCGTCACCGAATCGTTTACGTTGATGGCAGGAATCGGTAACGTTCCTTTCTGCATTCTTTCATACAGGCGGTGAACGCCGGTGGTCGTTTCTTCCGAAAGTCCTTTGATGCCTTTGATCAGTTCGGTGTATTTATCAAAGACCATGTTGGTGAGATCGCCGCCGTCGTCGAGGATCATGTTGAGCGGCTTGCGGTCTTCGCCGAAGAAAAGTGTTTGCTCGATGCACCAGTCGAATTCTTCTGCATTCATTCCTTTCCAGGCATATACCGAAATTCCTGCAGCGGCAATGGCGGCGGCGGCATGATCCTGTGTAGAGAAAATGTTGCATGAACTCCAGGTGACTTCAGCGCCCAGTTCAACGAGGGTTTCGATGAGAACGGCAGTCTGGATGGTCATGTGCAGGCAGCCGGCGATGCGCGCGCCTTTGAGAGGTTTCTTCGCCCCGTATTCTTTGCGTAAAGCCATCAGCCCGGGCATTTCATCTTCTGCCAGCCTGATTTCCTTACGGCCCCATTCGGCCAGGGAAATGTCTTTTACTTTGTATTTAACGAACTTTTCGACGGTAGTTTGTGCCATGTTTGACGTTTATTTTTTTTGTTTGAAGCGGCAAAGATAATCTTTAGTTGGAAGAGTGCAAAGGAGGAGTTGGATGGGAGATTTGAGATAGGAGAGGGAGGGAATCGGAGAATGGGTGATGGGGTGAAAGGGTGAATCGAGGCAACGAATTCATTCGTTGCTGGGATATTGAAAGCAACACACAATGGCTTCAGCCATTTTTTAAAGGAGACATGAGAAATGAGATGGGGAGAATCGGAGACGGGGTGAATGGAAGACGGGCTCTGACTTCCCATCGCCATTCAAAGGTATTTCCCTTAATTTTAATGATGTGTTCGGGTTGTTTTTCTAATCAAAGAAAAATCCCAAAAACTATGCAACAACTTTTCTTCTTGTAGTTTTAATAGTCCTTTTAGTTGCAGAGGGTTTGCGTGAATGCTTTTCTTTATACGCACGAATGTAACTGCTGATGGCAATTTCATCGTCTTTCGTTAAAGGTCGCCCTCCTTTGATAAAGTCCACATCAAGTTCTGGCTGTTTATGTTTCATCGAGGTATATTTTAAAAATATTTTTCAATTAGTTTTAAAGCGATAGCTGGAACAATAATCAATCGTTGTTTTCCTATATGGATTGCCCCTAAGCTTTGAACGTAATGGTCGATAAGTTGTGACTTGGAAATAAATGAAACATTGCCCTCATATCTTCGCTGAAATGAAAGTTGGCATGCAAACGCTACTAAGTTGCCAGGAACCCCTGCATAGATTTTTGTTTTACCTTTATTGAAAGGTGCACTTTCAACCAAGTGCATGAAAACATGATCAGGCATTACTTCCAAACTAATCAAACCTTGAGTAATATGTTGATTATTTACAATAGTCAATTTGTAAACATCTCGTTCAGGATGCTGGAATTCCTCCTTCCAGTTAAAAACCCATCCGTTTTTCTTGTTTATTGACCTGAGATCGCTAACTGAAATGCGAGTGATGTTAGTTTAAAAACTGTCCCCGGTAATTACATTTTCAATGGAATTGGTCAGTTTATCAATGATGAAATCAAGTCCAATATGTTTTTGTTTTTTCACTCTGCTAATTTACAAAATTGCATTGAATTTGTTGGAAAAATTTTCAAGTTGTTGCACTGGCAAGCCTGACGAATAACGTCAACATTCGTAAATTCGTTTTGATTCGCCGGCAGGCAGGTATTCGTTGGTTTTTTGGACCTGCCGGGTGACAATTTATTCTCTTAGATTCCATAAAAATGTAGCACCTTGCGTTCTCCTTTCTCAAAAGAAATATGCCGCTCGACTATCAAATAAAATCCGAAAAATTCAGTCTCGCCATCTGGCAAATGGATGAATCATTGGAAGAACTGCAGGGCCATTTGAATTTGTCAGCCGGAGATTCCGATACCCTGAATCATTTCAAAAGCGAATACCGGAAAAGAGAATGGCTCACCACGCGCGTACTCGTTAAAAAATTACTTTCATCGAAAGAAGAGGTGAGGATTGACTACCAACCAAACGGCAAACCTTTCCTCATCGAATCCGATTATTCCATTTCCATTTCCCACACTAAGAATTATGTGTCGGTGCTGCTTTCAAAGAGTGGTGCAGCGGGAATTGACCTGGAAACCATACAGCCGAGAATAGAAAAAATCTCGAAAAAATTTGTGACTGCTGACGAAGAAAAGTTCATTGAAAAAGAAAAACGAATCACCTACCAGCATGTCATCTGGGGAACCAAGGAAGTATTGTTTAAAATTTACGGCGACGGCAATTTGAATTTCCTGGAACATCTTCATGTCGATAAATTTGTACTGAACGACTGCGGCGAATTAACCGGAAGCATCATCAAAGGAACTTTCAGGAATGACTACCGTGTTTTCTATGAACGCCGGGATTCATTGATGCTGGTCTATTCTGTTGGTTGATTTATTTTATGTGCAAACTTCTTACCTTTGATTTCTCAT
>JAPLDA010000022.1 GCA_026391945.1 Bacteroidota bacterium
GGCATTGCCGGTTTTTTCCTCAGTGGTATTTTCTTGTTTTCCTTTTCTAAAAACAAACCGTTGGTTCCTGTAGTTTTTGTTTTTCTTGTCGCTGCAACAGTTTGGCTTTACTTTGGAATGTTGATCAATAAAAAACTGAAATCAAAGAATGAAAAGGATGATTTACCTGGAATAAGAGATGAAAGACTATCGTACAGGCAAATTGATTTTATTCTTACGGTTGCTTTATTCGCGGTGATCTTCCTTGGAATTTCTCATTGGAAGTACATGAATTATTTAGCCATTCCATTCCTCTTGTCGTATTTTTATTGGTTCTATTTACAAATGAAACTCCTGAACAACTATTTCAAAAGTTGAATCAAATTTTTCCAGGGTTGTTTTCATAAGCCCATGACTTCAGCCCATGACTTCAGTCATGGGCTTTAATGGGGTTTAATGAATTGATAAAAACCATTTCAATGGTTTTAATTTTCCTTTTTGAAAATGGCTGAAGCCATTGGTTTCGATTTTCCATTACACATATGCAACGATTGAAATCGTTGCCTCGCTGCTGTTGGCCCGGTTGTTCAAAAAACAATTACCGGTGATGATCGTTTTCATTCTGCACCCAAAGAATCATAGTATATTGTTCGGGTTAAACCATCGGTTGCGAATCTCATCCAACCGCCTATTCATACTTCTCCACCATGAACAGAAGAGATGCACTCACACTCGATTTTCCGAAACAGCAGCGACAGGATTTTTCAAACACAGCACGCACCAACACCGGGCTGACTCCTTATTCCGGTCAGTGGACGCTTTCCGAAGTTCAACATTTGCTGAGAAGAGCGATGTTCGGTTCTTCAAAGACCGATGCCGATTATTTTCTTGCACAGGGAATGACAGCAAGCATCAGCGAATTGCTTACGGCGCCTGGTTCAGTTCCATCACCGCCGCTCTGGACGTATGCTTCCAACTATGCCGATCCGAATGTTGCACAAGGACAAACATGGGTTACCGCACCATACGATGGCCAGGCCAATGGTTACAGGAATAAATCTTATAAAGCGTGGTGGGTCGGACAGATGCTGGATCAGAGCCACAGCATCCTCGAAAAGATGACCTTGTTCTGGAGCAATCATTTTTCGACAGAAAGTTATGCGGTGAACGATGCGCGTTACAGTTATTCAACCAATGCATTGTGCCGGCAATATGCGCTGGGGAATTTCAAAACGTTGACGAAGTTGATTACGCTTGATTCCGGAATGTTGAAGTACCTGAACGGGTACCTGAACACCAACACCGCTCCGGATGAAAATTACGGCCGCGAGCTCCAGGAATTATTTACCGTGGGGAAGGATGCAAACGGAGTTCCGTTTTATTCACAGTCGGATGTGATTGCTGCAGCACACGTACTCACCGGCTACCGGATCAACTCGGCAACCATTGCATCTTACTTCGATTCGACCCGTCATGATACGGCGAATAAAACATTTTCATCATTCTACGGGAACACGGTCATCACCGGGCAGAGCGGAGCAAACGGCGCCAATGAACTGGATGATTTGCTTACGATGATTTTCTCCACCAATGAAGTTGCTTTGTTCATCTGCAGGAAACTTTATCGCTTCTTTGTTTATTATGAAATTGATGCTGCCACCGAAACCAATGTGATACAACCACTGGCAACAATTTTCAGGAACAATAATTACGACATCCTTCCTGTTCTTTCCGCCTTGCTCAGCAGCGAACATTTTTTTGATCCGCTCAACCGCGGATGCATCATCAAAGCGCCGGTGGATATTCTCATTGCCATGTGCAGGGATTACAACGTGGTGTTTCCGAATTCATCCAACATCATCGCTCAATATACCATGTGGTTTAAGATGGCTCAGTACCTCGCCATCATCAGCCAGAACGTCGGCGATCCTCCGAATGTAGCCGGCTGGGCGGCTTATTACCAGGAACCCGGGTACCACGAACTGTGGATCAACTCCGATTCGCTTCCGAAAAGAAATCAGTTCACCGATGCGATGATTTACACCGGCATCACCGGTTCAGGAAATACCATCATCGTGGACGTGGTGGCATACACGGCTGCATTAACAACTCCGGATGATCCGGATCTTTTGATACAGGAAGTCATCGACAGGCATTACAGTGAAGATGTTTCAAACACTGTTAAAAGTTATCTGAAAAATATTTTACTATCAGGGCAAGCTTCTAATTCCTATTGGACCAATGCATGGAATGATTACCTCGGCAGCCCGACCAACATGACCTATTACAACATTGTATTGACGCGGCTCCAGGCGATGTACAAGTACATCATGGATCTTTCAGAATACCAACTGTCATAAATGAATCACATGAAAAGAAGAAAATTTATTTCAGCGTTGTCGGCGGCCACTGTTCTTCCTGCACTGCTCGATGGTTTTTCATTCAAAGCATTTGCAGCTTCGCCGTTGTTACGTGCGCTGGCAAGTTCAGCGGTCAACGATCATGTGCTGGTGTTGATCCAGCTTAACGGAGGCAATGATGGACTGAACACCGTGATTCCTCTTGATCAGTATTCCAATTTATCTTCCGCTCGAAACAACATCCTGATACCATCTGCACAGGTGCTTTCACTGAACGGAACGGCGCTGACAGGTTTACATCCATCCATGACCGGGATACAGCAATTGTACAACAGTGGCAAGGTGAACATCGTGCAGGGAGTGAGTTATCCGTCTCCGAACTTTTCGCATTTCCGTGCAACAGATATCTGGCTTACTGCATCCGACAGTGCGCAGGTGTTGCCTTCCGGATGGGCGGGAAGATACCTGGATTATGAATATCCGAATTTCCCGACGGGTTATCCGAATGCCACCATGCCTGATCCGCTGGCTTTGGAAATAGGTTCCATGATTTCACTTGCATTCCAGGGTCCAATGGCCGGAATGGGAATGACGATCACCGATCCGACTAATTTTTACAACCTCATCAACGGCATCCAGGATCCGGCGCCGAATACCAATTACGGAAAAGAACTGACCTATATCCGCCAGGTTTCACAGCAGTCGCAGGCTTATTCAACAGTTATTACAACAGCAGCCAATAACATTACACAACAATCGCCATCATACCCTTCGCCGGGCACCAACTCCCTGGCCGACCAGTTAAAAATTGTTGCGCGACTGGTTGCAGGAGGACTGCAGACAAAAATTTACATGGTGAACCTCGGAGGTTTTGATACTCATTCAGCGCAGGTCGATGCCAGCGGAACCACGTCAGGAAAACATGCGAACCTTCTTTCACAGTTGTCGGAAGCGATTGCAGCATTCATGGATGATCTGACCTTTTTGAATGTGGCGAACAGGGTGGTCGGAATGACTTTTTCTGAATTCGGAAGAAGGATTATTTCCAATGCAAGTACCGGTACCGATCATGGTGCAGGTGCCCCAATGATTTTATTTGGTGACCAGGTTCAGAGCGGACTGGTCGGTACCAACCCGGTGATTCCTTCCGTTGCAACAGTGAGTGATAACGTAGCCATGCAATATGATTTTCGTTCGGTGTATGCATCGGTGCTCAATGAATGGTTTTGTGTTCCGCAGCCCGACCTGAACCAGATCATGCTGCAGAACTTCCAGTTGTTGCCGTTGATCCAGAGCAATGCCTGCGTAACCGGTATTCATGAGTTGAATCAAAAGGCGGGAGAAAATTTAGTATGGAATGATCCGAATCCGTTTACTTCATCAACATACATTACTTTCAAGTCGAAAGGTGGTCATGTTTTGCTGCAGGTGTTTAACGCAGAAGGAAGACTGATAAAAACAATTGTTGACGGTGAGTATGCAGCCGGAACTCACAAAATATGGTATGAGAACGAAGGTCATCCTGCCGGTTTATATTACCTGCGCTTACAGAATGAGGCGTTGCAACAGGTTAAAAACATGATAGTTGTAAGATGAATTGTTAAATTTCATGTTACCTCTTTTCATACTCTTTAAAATTATTGTAATAATTATACATTTGCAGTCCGAATTAAATTAACTAATCCATTTATTTAAACACAAACTAATCCATCACACATGAAAAAAATTACTTTATTGATGGCTGCTTTGTTTGTAACATCGGCTTTGTTTGCCGGTGAAGCTTCAGACAATGCAATGCATCATGGAAAAACGAAAAACAATTTTCACCCGGCGGCTTCACCATCATTGAGAGGCTCATCTCATTCCGCTAATTCAATTGCAACGCTTCCTTTCTATCTCCAGGATTTCAGTGCAGGAACTGTTCCTGCAGGATGGAGCAATGTATCAACCCTTGGTACGATGCTCTGGACATGGACCAATACCGGAGCTGCCGGCGTTTATACCGGTGGAGTAGATTCATTAAGCCTGACGTTGAGCTCATCAGCCAATGGCTACATGAAATTCGACAGTGATTCTTCAGGCGCAAGCATCGGCGGGGAACATGGCGTTCTTACTTCTTCAGCAATCAGTTGTACCGGTCATTCAGCCGTTCACCTTACGCTCAATGAATTTTTCCTTCAGTTTGCTGTCAGCACGGGAATCATTTATGTAAGTAACGACAGTGTTACCTGGACCCCGGTTCATCATGCGGAAACTGGTCTTGGCCAGAATCAATTTACGGCCAACCCGTTGGTGCCGGATATCAACATCAGCAGCATCGCCGCCAACCAGGCAACTGTTTATGTTCGCTTTGAATATGTCGGTGACTGGGATTACTTCTGGTTTATTGATGACATCGCACTGTTTGAACCGGTTCCTGTGGATGGTTCCATTGATGCTGTTGGCGTAAACTTCAACGGGTGCAATCTTTCAGCTACTGAAACGATCCGTGCTCATGTGAAAAACAACGGCGGTAGCCCGATCACAGGATTCCCTGTTTCTTATACTGTGAACGGCGGAACACCTGTAACGGAAACCTACACCGGCACTCTGAACGGTGGCGACACAGCCACATTTGTATTTGCCCAAACTGCTGACCTGTCTGCCAATGCCGTTTACACCATCCAGGCTTACTCAGCTGTAGCTGGCGACACGATTCATGGAAATGATACTGCTGTTGCGGTCACTGCATCTTATGCTCACATCGATCCTTCCGTATCTGCTTATACCATGGGTTTCGAAAGCACGGATGATTTTTCAGCATGGACAACTCAGGACGTAGATGGTGACGGGATAACTTTTGATATTTCATCGGCCTATGTCCATGGCGGAACACAGTGTATCAGAAAACCTGCTAGTAGTTTGCCTGATAACAACTGGTTGTTTTCACAGTGTATCGATATCAATTCTGGCGGTACCTATTCTCTTTCATACTGGTATAAAAATTTCGACTTAACTTTTATGTGCAACCTTGAGGTTTACATGGGCATTCATAATGATAGTGCATCAATGACTCAGCTGATTGTTCAAAGTCCGCTTCCAACAGATACAACCTATCATCAGACTACTGCGGCTATTTCTGTTTCACCCGGTACTTATTATATTGGTTTCCATTTTTATGCTTCTGCTTCAACCAGTTCCCTTCGTCTGGATGACATCAACATTGATTTCACCACCGGTGTGAAAGAAAATGCAGCAGTATCTGCCATCAACATTTTCCCGAATCCTTCCAATGGAAAAATCAACATCACCAACGGAAACAAAATGGAAAAGGAATTCGTCGTGAATGTGTACAATTCAGTTGGTCAGAATGTATTCTCTAAAAAATACACCGATCTCATCAGCGAACAAATTGATCTGACTGAGCAGCCGAACGGAATTTATTCTGTTCAGTTGAAATCAGAAAAGAATACCATCAACAAATCGATTGTGATTTCGAACAAGTAATTCAATCTTTTTTGAAAAAGAAAAAAACCTCCCGTTCATCACGGGAGGTTTTTTTATTGCTAAAATTTTTCGATTCTTAACTTTGCTTCTTCAATGCCTTCGCCAGTTTGGAAGCGAAGATGAAATCATTGAGTTCTCGGTGTTCGGTTTTCAGAATGTCATCGGCCGTTCCTTCCCATTCTTTTTTTCCCTGGAACAGGAAAACAATTTTATCACCGATCTCAATCACCGAGTTCATGTCGTGCGTATTCACAATCGTGGTGATGTTGTATTCTTCCGTGATCTCTTTGATGAGGTTGTCAATCACAATGGAAGTCTTCGGATCAAGTCCTGAATTCGGTTCATCGCAGAAAAGATATTTCGGGTTCGGAGCAATCGCACGCGCAATGGCCACTCTTTTTTTCATTCCCCCGCTGATTTCAGAAGGAGTGAGCTGGTTTACGTTTACCAGGTTCACACGCTGCAGGCAGAAATTCACACGTTCCCTTTTTTCTTCGAGGGTCATGTTGGTGAACATGTTCAGCGGGAACATGATGTTTTTTTCCACGTTCAGCGAATCAAATAAAGCTCCTCCCTGGAAAAGCATCCCGATGTCCTGGCGAAATGGTTTTCTTTCTTTGAAGCTCAGCGATGAAAAATTATTTCCGTCGTAAACGATTTCACCCGCATCCACTTCGAGCAGGCCCACCATGCATTTCATGAGTACCGTTTTACCGGAACCGCTGCCGCCGATCACGAGGTTTGTTTTGCCTTTGTCGAACTGCATGGAAATATTTTCCAACACCGGCCGCCCATTGAAACTCTTGGATATATTTTTTACTTCGATCATGTGAGCAAAAGCTGGGTGAGGATGTAATCAAAAACGAGGATCAGGATGCTGCTGTACACAACGGCTTTCGTACTCGACTGTCCGACTTCCAGCGCTCCGCCTTCCGTATAATATCCATAAAACGACGACACCGTCGTGATGATGTAAGCAAAGGTGACGGTTTTGATCAGCGCAAAGGTGACGTTGTACGGAACAAATGAATCCTGTATGCCACGGATGTAAATTTCAGAACTGATGACACCGGCGCCTACACCGGCAATCCATCCGCCTGCAATGCCGAGGAACATGCTGATGATGACAACAAAAGGAAAGATCAGCATGGCAGCGACAATTTTCGGAAGCACGAGATACGCGGATGAATTGATTCCCATGATTTCCAGCGCGTCGATTTGTTCGGTGACACGCATGGTTCCTATCTCAGAAGCAATGCTGGAGCCGATTTTACCGGCGAGAACGAGCGACATCATGGTCGGTGAAAATTCGAGGATGATGGAATCCCGCGCTACAATGCCAACAGCCGTCATCGGAACCAGCGGACTCACGAGGTTATACACAGTTTGGATGGTGATAACCGCTCCCATGAAAACGGAAGTGAGCGCCACAATTCCCATGGATCCATAACCGAAATTGTCGAGTTCGCGAACGAGCTGTTTCCAGTAAATGGAAAATTTCTCCGGCCTCGCCACCAACTGCTTCATAAAGAGCCAGTACCTGCCGATGTTGAAAATATAATTCATATTGCGCGATAAAAATACAAATTAATCGCCGTGTAAGCTCCCTTGAAATATTTCGATTTGAACATAGGATAAACCATTAACTTTGCATCATCACCTCAGGCCATGGCAAAGAAAAAAAATCTTTGGTTCATTCTTTCCGTTTTCATCGCGTCATTCTTTTTTTCAGGATGTTTCCTGACGAAGAAAAAATGCGATTGCCCGAAATTCAGTAAATCAAAAGCTTCCACAAAGGAAATTCGTTCCTGAAATACGGAATGAGTTTCGTCATCGTCAGGATTTGAAAAATTAAAATACTTTTGAATCCCGGTTCAGCCATGGTCAAAGAAACTACATGCTTGTTATCAGAATTAAAACGCGGACAGGAAGCCGTGATCGATTCCTTTACCGATCATGAGCTTTCCCTGAAACTGCTGGAGATGGGCTGCATTCCAGGGGAGCAGATTCATGTTACGCGAATCGCTCCTCTCGGTGATCCGATTGCCATCTGGGTTTCGGGGTATCAACTGAGTTTACGCAAAGATGAAGCGGCAACGGTAAGGGTGAGGATAGTCGAATGATGCGAGGATCAGTATTTGAAAAAATAATTTGAATTCATTGAACAGGAAACTGAGAATAGCTTTAGTAGGAAATCCCAACAGCGGTAAATCAACGGTGTTCAACGCACTCACGGGTTTGAACCAGAAGGTGGCGAATTTTCCGGGCGTGACGGTCGACAAGCACATCGGCTTCACTACTTTTGTTTCTGAAAACGGCGAAAACGTGGATGCCGAAATCATCGACCTTCCCGGCATCTATTCCCTGTATCCGAAGTCGCCGGATGAACAGATTCCTTTTCATATTCTCTGTGATCCGAATAATGAACTGCATCCTGACCTCACCATCATCATCGCCGACGGAACCAACCTCAAACGAAATCTTTTTCTCTGTTCCCAGGTGGTGGACTTGAAAATCCCCGTCATCCTTTGCATCAACATGATCGACATCGTGAAGATCAGGGGAGCGGAAATTGATTTCGCAAAACTCTCTGAAAAGCTTGGCGTTCCTGTGATACCGATGACGGCAAGAAAATCAGAAGGGATGGATGATCTCCGGAAAGCCATCCTGCAGCCGTATTCAAAACCGAAAAATTATTTTCTTGATTTCCGGTCGTTTGCTCCCGGCGTGGTCGACAGCATCCGGCAGGTAATCCATGTGAACAGCGACTACAACGCATTTCTCGTTGCCAACAACCTCGAACTCATTTCCAATTTTGATCTTCCTGAAAATAAAAAACAACAGATCCTTCGCATCGATGAAGAAGCCGGTTTCGATACCAAACAGATGCAGGCGAAAGAAACACTGGAACGTTACAAAGTGATTTCTGAGTTGATGAAAGAATGTGTGACCGACAAGAGTGAAGAAAAAAAATCGAACTCCTATAAAATTGATAACATCCTCACTCATCGTTTCTGGGGTTACATCATTTTTCTTCTCGTACTGTTTCTTGTTTTCCAGGCCATCTTCTCCTGGGCCGCTTACCCGATGAATGCCGTTGATTCCGCTTTCCGGTGGATGAATGAAAGCATCAGTCATGCGCTGCCTGCCGGAATTTTGAATGACCTCATCGTAAACGGAATTCTTGCGGGATTAAATGGTGTTGTCATTTTCATTCCGCAGATTGCCTTGTTGTTTTTCTTCATCGCCATCCTCGAAGACACCGGTTACATGGCACGCGTCAGTTTCATCATGGATAAACTCATGCGCAAGTTCGGGCTGAACGGCAAATCCGTAATTCCGCTGATGAGCGGTGTAGCCTGTGCTGTTCCTGCCATCATGTCGACACGAACGATACAGAACAGGAAGGAAAGGATCATCACCATTCTTGTTACACCGCTGATGAGTTGTTCGGCGCGGCTTCCTGTCTATACGTTGCTGATCGCACTGGTGATTCCGGATCATAAACTTTTTGGACTTAACCAGCAGGGATTGGTGTTGATGGGATTGTATCTCATCGGGTTTCTGGCTGCCATCAGTGCCGCATGGGTTTTAAAAACCATCATCAAAGCAAAGGAGCGGAGTTACTTCATGCTCGAACTGCCTTTGTACCGTGTGCCGCGATGGAGTACAATTGGGTTGCACATCATCGAGAAGGTGAAAATATTTTTGTTTGATGCCGGAAAAATAATCATTGCCATTTCGATTGTGCTTTGGGTACTCGCCTCATTTGCGCCGGGGAAAACATTTCAGCACATTGAAGAAAAATACAGGCAACCGGAGATGGTCAAAAGTTTTTCGCAGGATGAAATCGACAAAAAAATCAAATCTGAAAAACTGGAGTCGTCGTATGCCGGTGTGATGGGAAGGGTGATTGAACCGGTCATCAAACCACTCGGTTACGACTGGAAAATCGGGATCGCCCTCATCACCTCCTTTGCCGCGCGTGAAGTTTTTGTCGGGACGATGAGTACGATTTACAGCGTGGGCGATAATGCTGCCTCCAAACTGACCGTGAAAGACAAGATGCTGGCGGAAATCAATCCTTCCACCGGTTTGCCGCAATACTCTTTTGCTGTTGGTTTCTCACTCATGCTTTTTTATGCCTTCGCCATGCAATGCGTAAGTACCATTGCTGTCGTATACCGTGAAACGAAAGGAATCAAATGGGCGCTCATCCAGATTTTTTTCATGAGCGGCCTCGCCTACCTCGCCAGCATGATTGCTTACCAGATCCTGAAACCGTAAACGCATGGCGGATGAATTTTCAAATCCTGTATTTCTTTTTTTAACAAGGCTGATTCAATGCTGGTAAACGATCAACACTATCAAACGATCTGGCTGAAAGAAGGCAACGATAAGATCGTGCAGATCATCGACCAGCGATTTTTACCTCACCGGTTTGTGATGGAAGATCTTTCTTCTGTTCATGATTTTGAAAGGGCCATCTGCGAGATGCATGTGCGTGGAGCAGGATTGATTGGCGCCGCAGCCGGGTTCGCCATGTATGTGGCAACGATGGAAGCTGCTTCAAAGACTTCATTTGATGAATCTGTTTTTCAATCTTCGGTACTGTTAAAAAAAACAAGGCCGACAGCCGTCAACCTCGAATGGGCCATCAACAGGCAACTGGAAGCGATTGCAACCGGGAAAGAAATCAATGAGAAAATTTCGCTCGCCAAAAAAACGGCACTTGCCATCGCTACGGAAGATGCTGCAGGTTGTCATCGCATCGGTTTGCACGGAATTGATATCATCGAAGAAATCAGCAGGAAAAAAAATGGCGACACCGTCAACATCCTTACGCACTGCAATGCAGGATGGCTTGCTTTTGTTGATTACGGAACCGCTACAGCTCCCATCTACGAAGCACACAAGCGCGGAATAAACATTCATGTGTGGGTGGATGAAACCAGACCGCGGAACCAGGGCGCCAACCTGACGTCGTGGGAGTTGTTGAATGAACAGGTTCCGCATACCGTCATCGCTGACAATACCGGCGGACATTTGATGCAACATGGTTTAGTGGATATGGTAATCACCGGCGCTGATCGATTAACACGAAACTGTGATGCCGCCAATAAAATCGGTACTTACCTGAAAGCGCTGGCGGCTAAAGACAACAACATTCCTTTCTACATCGCATTGCCATCATCTACCATCGACTGGTCGATGCGCGACGGAATAAAAGAAATCAATATCGAAGAAAGAGATCCCGATGAAGTAAAATATGTTCATGGTTTGTGCGATGGTGAATGGAAGAAAGTATTGATTACTCCTGCTGAAGCGAAGGCGGCGAATTATGGTTTCGATGTAACTCCTGCACGTTTGATTTCAGGAATTATCACAGAGCGCGGCATCTGTGCTGCAAGTGATAAAGGGTTGCTTGAATTGTATCCTGAAATGAAATTGTGATGACCGATGAAAAAGGATACATAAAATTCAATTGTCTCTGGAATAAAAGCGATGCCGTTCCTGGAGAAGTGATTCATGAAATTAATTGGTGGCGAAGTAAATTATTTGAACTCGGTCTTATCGGTGTGTATCCCGGCAACATCGGTTTTGGTAACCTGAGCATTCGTCTCCATGAAAATATTTTTCTGATCACTGGAAATTCAACCGGACATTTGCCTGAACTCACGGCTCAGCATTTTTCTAAAGTCACATCATTTAACATCACTGAAAATTCAGTCACCTGTGATGGGCCGGTAAAAGCATCGTCCGAATCCCTTACCCATGCAGCGATTTATTTGGCCAGCCCGGATGTCAACGCCATTGTGCATGTTCACTCCAGGCCATTGTGGAATAAACTGATGAACGTGGTTCCGACTTCTTCACCTGTCGTTGAGTATGGTACTCCCGAAATGGCGCTTGAAATAGAAAGACTTTTTCACGAAACCGATTTGAATGAAAAAAAAATACTCGTCATGGCCGGGCATGAAGAAGGGTTGATTTCATTTGGGAAAAATATGGAGGAGGCGGGGAATATCATGTTGAGTCATCTCAGGTGATCATGAATCTTCGGCATGGATCACCACTGTAAAAATAAATACAGGTTTCGTTAGTTCTGTTTTCATTTTAGTATTTCTTGGATAACCATTGGATCATGATTATCTTGTGCTGCCCGGGACATCATGCATGCGCAACACCACCAAACTAAAAACTCTTTTAATCAAATACACCGTGTCGTTCGACATGGGCGATGACGAACTTTTCAAACTGATGCTCACCGATAAACAAACAAATGACGGGCAGTTGTTTGAAGGAAAATCATACAGCATCGTACTCAGCAAGGCATACAGTTATTTGCTGCAGCAACTGAAAAAAACCGATAGCAAAAACATGGAGTAGAATATCATGTAAACCAGGAAAAAATTTCGTAGATTTATTTCCTCATATGAACTGTAACAGGAAAAACAGGAGGCGTAAATGAAAAAAATAATTTACATCAGCATTTTTCTTTTCTCTTTTACGATAAAGACCAATGCCCAGTCGCTGGTGGATACGAACAAACTCTGGAGTGTTGTGGAAGGTGTGTTTGGTGGCAACAGCATGACGTTCTTTTGCAAATTCCAGGGAGATACGGTGCTGGGAAGCCATTTCTACAGGAAGTTATACAACTCGTCTGATTCCTCTATGTTATACTGGTATTATGCCGGAGCCATGAGGGAAGACTCGGCGAAAAAGGTTTTCTACATTACCTATCAGAATGAATATTTGTATTATGATTTCGGGCTGAATCAAAACGATACGTTTATTTCAGTGCTGGATCAATGCCCGGTTCAGTTGGTAGTGGATTCCGTTGACTCCGTTCCTTTGCTGAATGGCGAAATGAGAAAGCGGATGTTTCTTTCCAACTCTGAAATATGGGTTGACGGAATGGGCAGCTTGTTCGGGCTTACACATGTGGCCATTTATAATTGTATGTTTGACGCGATGGCCGACCTGAACTGTTTGACGGAAGACCAGGTTTTGAAATATGATAATCCTGCCTATCCTGCATGTTATTACACGACGGTCGGAATTGAAAAAATAAATTCATCCCCGTCGTGGTCGTTGAGTCCGAATCCTTTCAAGGATTTTGCGACCATCACATTTCATAATTCAGGAAGTGAACCAGGTACGTTAAAAATATTTGATGAACAAGGACGATTGATAAAGAGTATTTTCAATATCACAACGAATCATGTTGTGATCGACCGTGCCGGGCTTCAAAACGGTTTTTACTTTTTTCAATTGACCAATGAGAAGCATTTGGTTGCGAATGGAAAATTAATCATTCAATAACAGGTTTCTTTCGTACTTCAGTTTGTTTACAAAACAGTTCACCACAGAAATTTCTCAGGGAACCTCCATGCCGCTTCGTGAAACATTTTAAAAAAAATTCATTGCTGCGAACAAATTTATTTTTCACGCAGAGGCCGCTGAGGAGCAGGGGTCGCAGGGTAAAATCATTCAACTATTCTCTTCTCCGCGTTCTCTGCATCTCTGCCCCCTGCGTGAAATATTTTTTAAAAATTTATTTCTACTAACAACGTTGTTTTTCGCGCTAAGGCCGCTGAGGAGCAGGGGTCGCAGGGTAAAATCATTCAACTATTCTCTTCTCCGCGTTCTCTGCATCCTATGCCCTCTGTGTCTCCGTAGTAAAATAAAATCCATGATGAAAGAAGCCTGTTGAAATTTCAAAGTGCTGTTGCAATCCTCGCTCCGAGCAGAGCGTTGTTCTTCACCAACGCAATGTTTGCCTCAAGACTTTCTCCTCCTGTTTTTTCTGAGATGTATTGAAGCAGGAATGGCGTCAGCTTTTTTCCGCTGATGTTATTTTTCTTAGCTGATGAAAGAGCATCGTGTATAAAAATTTCCATTTTTGAAAAAGGAATTTCCGATTTTGCAGGTACAGGATTGGCAACCAAAACCGCTCCGATTAACCCGAGTTGCCATTTCACACGAATCAAGTCAGCAATTTTTCCAGGATCATCGATGCGGAGCGGTGAAGTGAAGCCGCTTTCACGCGAATAAAAACTTGGGAAAGTATCCTGTCCAACCGTGACGACAGGAATTCCTTTTGTCTCGAGGTATTCAAGCGTTAAGCCGATGTCGAGAATGGATTTCACTCCGGCGGAAATGACCGCTACGGATGTCTGCGACATTTCGGTGAGATCAGCCGATACATCCATACTGGTTTCCGCTCCGCGATGCACGCCGCCGATACCACCGGTGACAAAAATCCTGATACCGGCCATGTGTGCGATGCGCATGGTTGCCGCTACGGTCGTAGCTCCCGGGAGTTTGTTACTGATTACATAAGGAATGTCACGCAAGCTTACCTTCCATACCTCTTTTGATTTTCCGAGCGCGGTCAGTTGTTCTTCATTCAGTCCCACACAACATTTTCCATCGAGGATCGCAATGGTAGCAGGCACTGCTCCGTTATTTTTAATCATCGATTCCACTTCAAGAGCCGTCTGTATATTTTTCGGATACGGCATCCCGTGGGCAATGATGGTGGATTCCAACGCCACCACCGGTTTGCCGGAAACCAATGCATCACGTACTTCAGTGCTAATGTTCAGGAAAGTTTGTTCGTTCATTTTTCTTTTTGTTCGCTGACTTTTTTTTCAAGCATGTCATGGTTCAACTCATCAGAATTCGCTCCTTTGATTTGTAAAATTATTTCCGCCATCGCATGCCCGTACCTCAGACATTCTTTTGCATTTTTATTTTGCAGCCAGGCATGCATCCAACCGGCCAATGCTGCATCGCCAGCACCTGTTGTATCTACAACATGCGTAACCGGTGCAGGGAGATGAATGGTTGTTTCACTTGTAAATAACTCCGAACCCTTGTCTCCTTTTCTCATCCAGATATTCTGAACGCCTTTTTTCAGAAGCGACTGAATTGCTGCTGCTGAATTTTCTCCTGTTGCATGATCGAATAAAACCGCCAGTTCTGCAATGTTCGGAGTGATGAGCAATACATTTTCAAGGTTGACATGTTTAAGCCGCTTCGCTTTTGCCACCGATACCGGCTCAATCACACATGGAATGGAATGTGACCGGCAAAAATCAAGAAGCCATTCCAGGCATTCTGAGCTGATGTTGCAATCGAATTGAATGAGTGATGCCGATTTCAGCAACGAATTTTTTTCTTCGAGGAAACGCACCGTGACCTCTTTTTCAAAATGAGTGAATGCCGCTCCTGTAAACAATTCTCCTCCCGGTGCAACAATGGCAGTGAATCGTCCGGTTCCTGCTTCGTTTATGAGAGAATGAGAAAGCCCGGTTCCCGCTGCAGAACATTTTTCCATCAGCCATTTTCCTTCCAGGTCATTTCCGAAATGAGAAATCAGCTCAACGGAATTTCCAAGCTGGGCAAGGTGATGGGCAATATTCCGGGCCACACCGCCCGCTGATCTCTTGAAGGCTGCCGGATTGGAAGTTCCCTGCAGTGGTTCTTCCATGCAAAAAAAAGTTTCATCCAGTAAGGATGCGCCAATACAGACAACCGGTTTTTTCATCGCGGCGCTAAAAGTAGAAATTTCATTTTACAATTACTTTTTCCTGCAAATCCCGGTTGTGTTTCAGTGTAAATAGATCATGTTTTATACGAATACGAATGGGTTTGAATCTACGAATCCGGTCGACTCAAATTCAGCGATTCGCATTCAATATTTCAAAACAAAATATCCGCTCAATTTTGAAGAATTGATTTGTTAATCAGAATCCAACCCATTCTGCAACCTGCGAAAACACATGTTCTGATGAACGTATATTTTTTATCTTTGCCCTTCCATGAAACTCTTTGCAGCATTTTTTAGTTTTTACATTTTGTTCCTGACGGTTTCTCCTTCTTTCTTAATTATGAAAGTAGAGAAGAAAGAACATTGCCGGAAGGAACGTTGCCATGCTTCTAAACCCTGCGAAAAAAAATCAGATCATAAAAAAGAAAAAAGTTGTCCCAAAGGACAATGCACACCGTTTTTCGGTTGCGTAAAAGTCCAGGTGGTGATACCATCTTTTGTTGTTCTGAGTGATAAGCAACCGGTGCAAAAGAAAACATTTGCATTTTTTGTTGAGTCCTATTCATCGGCTTCACTGGCTTCTATCTGGCATCCGCCCCAGGTTTCCTGATTTTTTATCTTTTATTTTTCAGCATTGCATTTTTAGTTCAGAGTCGTCAGCAAAAAAAATTGCCGAATGATACATGGATGAACTGCTGCTGCATTCTTATTAATCACAAATAAAAAACAACTAAAATGAAAAAATATATTTCAATCGTAGTGATTGCTTTGATGGCAATGACTACCAGCCTGTATGCTCAAAGTACGAATTCGAAAAAGTGCGGGGAATCAAGTCAGTCCTGTTGCAAAAAGGGTGATAAGAGTTCCTGTAAAACGGATGCCGATAAATGCAAGACCGCAACAGGTGATCAGAAAAGCGGGAGTAAAAATTCTTCCTGCCTGAAAGACGGCAAGGCGGCGTGTAAAGATCATTCTGCGATGTGTGCGAATTCCACCATGGCAAAATGTGACACCACTTTATGCAAAAAGAGTATGGCCGATTGCAAGGACATGAAAAACTGCCCGATGCATAAATAAATGGTTTGGGTTAATGACAGGACGCTTCATTGAGTTGAAGCGTCCTGTTTTTTTTGGCAGGTTTCCTTGTTAAGCAGATAGTCAAGCGGAGAAATAAACCGCCAACATCTTTTTGAAATAGTATCCTGCAAGGGATCTTCAAAGAAAATTATTCGAAGATGGTAAATATCTCCCGGTAGGAACTTTCAATCAGCGGGATGAATTTCTGATACCACTCGCCCCATTCTTTTTTGGACATGGATTTACCGAGTGACTCTTCCAGCTCGGCCAGGTTCTGATAAGTGAACTCAAGAACCATCGTGTAAGAAGGCCCGATGAGGTCGAAAAGGACCCGGCTGTTTTTCATTTCATCCGGTTCCATCAGTTTACTGAATTCACGCATCAGCGCTTTCACATCTTTTGCTTTTCCGAATTTCATACGGAATACATCGCGGACTACAATCATGGCGTTAAGATTTTAGAGGTTAGACTGAATTGATTTTACAAGATCAAAAGTAATAACATTACTCAAAATAAAATAATCCAATCCGCCTTGGCGGAAGCATGATGCCGATAGAGTAGCTGTAATAGTCCAAAAGCCGATAGGCGTATTGGACTATTACAGATACCGTATCGGTGTAACAACAAAAAAATGAATTTGGCAACTGTTCTTTATTAATGGGACTATGATTTCAGAAGTCGCCGAAGGTGGCGTACTGAAATCATTAAGTCGAACCTGTCCCGGGCAATGCATATAGATCTGTACATCCCGTCACCATTCGTAAATAGCGGTCGTGTCAGTTCTCCATCCGGTTAAAGTTCTTACATTTGTTATCGTTCAGGGCGGCGTATGCGACAGTTAATGCACAGGAAATGATGAACCTTTTAAGAGCAGGTAAACGGATTGCCAGGAAGGCAATGCTGAAATCCTCACAAATCTATTTTAACATCGCAGGCAGTGAGGTTGAATGCAATGTCTGTCACTACAAGACCAATAAATTCGGCAGCGACGGCTGGCACCAGTTCAGTGAGTGTCCATCTTGTTTTTCCAGTGTTCGCCAGCGGTTGCTGGTTGCCTCATTATCCCTGCTCGATGCATTCAGTTTCGATCGGTTAATACGGAATAAAAAAGTGTTGCATTTTGCACCCGAAAAATCGTTGGGCAAAATGATACAGGATGCTGCCAGCGTGTACCGGACGGCGGATTTTCTCACCGGGAATTATTCATACAGTCATATTGATTACCGTATCGACATTTCCGGCATGAATGAAATTCCCGATGCCTCGTTCGACTGTGTGATTGCCTGTGATGTGCTGGAACATGTGCCAGATCACAGGGGCGCCATGAAAGAAGTTCACAGGATATTAACCGCCGGCGGGTACTGCATCTTCACGGTACCGCAAAAAGACAACCTCGAAACTACCCTGGAAGATCTTTCCATCACGAGCGGGAAGGAAAGGGAAAGGATGTTCGGTCAGCACGATCACCTGCGGATTTACGGGAATGATTTTGTTTCCATGTTGCAGGACTCCGGGTTTGAAGTCACTGCCGTGAATGAAAGTTTCTTTAATAGTAAAACCGTTGAACGCTTTGTTCTTTTCCCGCCGGTTTTATCCACGCATCCGCTGGCGACGAATTACAGGAAAATATTTTTCGGGAAGAAGAAATAACGGCAATCTTTACGGAAAGATATTTTTTTCAGGATGAAAACCCATTCCGGTCGCGTCGCCTGTTTTTGTTTTTCGCAGCATGGTTGAAAGAGCAAAAGATTTTGTAAGTTTAGTTCGGGAAAACGGAATGTGATTCACGAACGATCGCGATATACCAGGCCATACGTTAATAGTTTTAAAAACATTCATATGAAAAATTTATTAATCATTATCCTTCTCACCCTTGCAGTGCATGTTTCCGCACAGGAACAAAAGCAAATTGATTCATTGAGTTTTTGTAAACACAAATACCTGTTACCGGCAGGATGCAAAGCGGAATCAGAATACCAGTTGGAGTGTGATGAGTATTCGATGCAATGGTTATACATGAATGATGCGATGCTGAAAACGATGCCCGACCATGTAGTTGCGCAGTTACAGGAGCAAATGAGAAACTTTACGAAAGAACCGATCACGCCATCTTTGCTCGACAACAAAGTGATGGGGTATAAAGTAAGTTACCGGGTTAACAACGTAACGCTTTATCAGATCATCGCCTACGGTGTGGTGAACGCACAGCCGGTATTGCTTCAGCTTACACTCAAAAAAGATCCATTGACTAACAACAGCCTTCCGGAATTTGTGAGGCAGATTGTGAAGTTGGGGAAGTGAGGGGAGGAATAGTATTTTCTGGAATAACAATATATTAGGATCGCGTCTATTAAAAATATATTGACATGATGAATCAACTATTGTTAAATAAAAGAATGAAAAGGTGGGAAAGGATAAGAAAACCAGGGAGGGTGAAATATTCATTTTTTTATGGAATGTTATCGGGTTTTGTTTTTGCCATAGTACATCCCCTTGTCAATAAGTTATTGCATATTGAATCCCCAGGGCATTTAAGTTTAGTCGGACAATATTTTTCTTATCCGACTTTATTTAAGTTTCTCTTCTTTGGATTGGTCATGTCATCGTATTATTTTTACCAATGGCAGAAAACAGAAAAAAATTACAGAGATTGGCTCTTGCAAAAGAAGAGAGAAAAACCATAGAGTGGAGATAAGGATCCTGTGCAGTCGGGTTTCCCAACCCGACTGTTGCGCCACAATCTTTCCCCGATGCCCGAAACTTCATGTGAACGCATGTGTGTAAGCCAACTTCGGCTTTGGGAATATGAATCGATGAATGATATACATAAATTTAAAAACAGAAAATAATGTCAAACGAAAAACAAACAATGAATGAGAATTATTTAGCAGAGGCAAGCAATCTGGAGAACTTAATAGATTACCAGAACGATTCTGTGGTAAGCAAGACTATCATCGGGAAAAAGACAGGCACGGTAACGCTGTTCTCTTTTGATAAAGGACAAGGTTTGAGTGAACATACAGCGCCTTTTGATGCCATGGTTTACATGGTGGATGGTGAAGCTGAAATTACCATTGCCGGTAACCCGGTGATAGCGAAAAAAGGTGAGATGGTCATCCTGCCTGCCGATAAATCGCATGCACTGAAAGCCATCAGCCCGTATAAAATGCTTTTGGTGATGATCAAATCTTAAAAAAACATGCTCAGAAAATTAATGCTAACAAAAATGAAAATGATAAAAATTACATTCTTTACGATTGCACTTTTCACCTTAACAGGATGGAATACTTTGGTGAATGCACAATGTACACTCGACCAAAATCAACCATTGACTAACGGTGGCACTAGTGAGCGCAACCTGCCCGGTTATTACGACGGACAAACCTTTACGGCCGGCGCCACCGGGGAGTTGTGCGAAGTGGATATCATGATGTTTAATACGATGAGCGGCACCGGTATATTGAACATCTATTCCGGAAGTGGCGTCAGCGGTACGTTGCTGGCTACACAAGGAGTAAATGTGAATGTTCCAACCGGACAGGTCTGGCAAAACTGGACCATTGCATCACCTCCTTTGGTTACACAAAATGCGGTTTATACGTTCCAGTTTATTCCCATTCAGGGTGGCGGCTTACCCGATCCTTACGGTGTAAATGTGTATGGCGCTGATGTGTACCCGGGCGGCTATGATATTACGTTTACCGGTTTTGACCTGACGTTCAGAACATACGTGGATATGAGTACTGGTGTGAATGATGTGCCTGAAGGAAATAATTTCCGGATTTATCCAAACCCAACAGCAGGGAAATTTGTGATCGATGCCGGCCGGAATATCGATGCCATAAAAATTTACAATTGCATTGGAGAAAATGTTCATTCAGCCATTATAAAACAACAAGCACCGGTTGAAATAGACATCTCCGTTTTCCCGAAAGGAATTTATGTTGTTCATATTTATTCCGGGGAAACTGTGCGTAGGGAAAAACTGGTGGTGGAGTAGGGGGTATTGAGTATTGAGTATTGGGTATTGAGAGGAACGGGTTCCTTAATCTCTCAAATCCGAAATCTAAAAGAGACGATCAGACCACAGACGATGAGACGAGAAGTGAGCCGGAAGAAGTGTCTTAATCTACCTAACCACCCAATCCCTCAAATCCAAAATGGTAAAAGGACGATTGGACCACGGACGATGAGACGAGAGCCGGCAGCAGAGCCTTAATCACCTTAATCTACCTAATCTACTTAATCAACTCTATTCCCAAATCCCGAAATCCCACCCAATCCCGGCCTCATCGCCATTTGACGCCGAATTTGTCGCTCCAAAATCATTTTTTGCTCGTTTCAAAAAAAGCTCTATTTTTGCGTTCCCAAATTCGAAACTGATGATTATTGTACCTATCAAAGAAAATGAGCCGATTGACAAGGCTTTAAAGAAATTCAAGAAGAAATTTGAGCGTACGGGCGTTGTCCGCGAGCTTCGCAGGCGCCAGTCGTTTGAAAAACCTTCCGTGGAACGCCGCCAGGAGATCATCCATGCGCGTTACCTCGAGGAATTGAGACGCGACGGAACCCTTTAAGATTTTCTTTGTAACAGGAAGAACTTATTGTATCTTTACGCGTACCATCGATAACTTAGTTATCATGAAAATGTTGGTAAAGAAATTAGCAGGGAGAGAATTAAATAGAGCATCTATTTAGTTCTCTCTTTCTTTTTGTCTGTAACATGAACGTAGAACGTTTTCTTCAATACATCCGGTTCGAAAAACGGTTTTCACCTCACACCGTATTGGCTTACGAGAGCGACCTCGGGCAGTTTTTTGCCTATGAGGAAGCAACGTATGAAGTGAAAGAGGTGCAGGAAATCAACCATTCCATGATCCGCTCCTGGATCGTAAGCATGATGGAAGCGAAGATCTCCACGCGTTCCATCAACAGGAAAATCACCACGCTGAAAACATTCTATAAATTCCTGCTCAGGAACCAAACGGTTTCGGTGAACCCGATGCTGAAAATCCAGTCGCCCAAAACTTCCAAACGCCTCCCGGTATTCGTGGATCAGCATAAAATGGATTTGCTGTTCGACCAGGTTGATTTTGGCGAAGGGTACGAAGCATCCCGCGATAAGCTGATTCTCGAAATGTTTTATGCCACCGGCATGCGTTTGTCGGAACTCGTGAACCTGAAGGATTCTGATATCGACCTGGGCAACTGCCAGGTAAAAGTATTGGGAAAAAGAAACAAAGAACGCATCATTCCGTTTACCTTTGCACTCAGGAATGTGATTACTGAGTATCTTGAAAAGAAAAAGGAAAGTTTTTCGGAGAATAATGACCTGCTTTTTGTGACTGACAAAGGAAAGCCCATTTACCAGAAACTCGTTTACCGGATCGTAACACAACGCCTCGGCGAAGTGACTACGCTGGAAAAGAAAAGTCCGCATGTGCTACGGCATACCTTTGCCACGCACATGCTCAACCACGGAGCTGACATCAACAGCATCAAGGAAATTCTTGGCCATGCCAACCTGAGCGCTACGCAGGTTTACACGCATAACACCATTGAAAAATTAAAACAGGTTTATAAACAAGCTCACCCGAGAGCATAATCATTTAAAAAGGAGGAAATCATATGAGAGTTAGTATTCAATCCATTCATTTTAATGCAGACAAAAAACTGCTTGACTTCATCCAGGAAAAAGTCAGCAAGCTTGTTCACTTTTACGATCACATACTGAGCAGCGAGGTTTTCCTGAAACTTGATAAATCAGACAACACAGAAAATAAAATTGTTCAGATCAAAATCGAAATCCCAGGCGGTGATGTAATGGCCAAAGAACAATGTAAAACTTTTGAAGAGGCCACCGATTTATGCGTGGCCACGCTAACACGCCAGATCAAAAGGCATAAGGAAAAAGTCCGCGGGATGTAAGCGTTACCCATTTTGGTTTTTTACGATGACTCCTGTTTGAACCGCAGCATCCTCTTTTGGTTACCGGCACACAAGGCCGTGAAGGATGCAAGGTGCTTCAAACTGTAAGGAGTACAATATTTTTTCATAAACATCGTACATGCTGATGCGTACCTATACAGGAATCGAATTCTATTGCAATTGTAAAACCAGGTTATGAGAAGATTTCTTTTCAGTGTGTTGTTATTGTTTGGTGCCGGCGTTTCTTTTTCGCAACCCGTATATAAAAACCAGGTGGTGGAGAAGGTGGTGGTTTCATTCAACGATACATCTACGCTGAGCTTCCTCGTGGATTCTTCTCTTTACAAAGAAGGCTGGGATACGCTTGCACAGGCGAAGTTCTGGAAGGATGTGATCTGCATGTCAAGTGACACCTGCATCATCAATGTCGCTTCCTGCCGTAAACCACTCGATAAAGTTTCCCGTTCGATCTGGATGAACCAGTCGGATCCTGAAAAGACGAAGTTCAAAGACAGCATCTGCGGCGCGAATTGTTATGATGAAGGAACTAATTTGTTTGTGACTTCAGGGAAGGCGGAATTTTATGAACTGAAAAAAGTTCTGCCTGATATCAGCAAAGCAATTCGTGTGTTCAGCCAGAACAACTGCGACCCGTTTTTTGCACAGGCTATTCTCCTGATCGAAAGCCCCGGAAAGAACAAAGCGAAATCTTCTGTAGGTGCCAACGGCCCTTTTCAGCTCATGCGTTCGGTGGCAAGAAAATACGGATTGAAAGTTTCAAAAGGAAGGGATGACAGAACGGATCTTGAAAAATCGGCAAAGGTTGCCGCCAGGCTGATCAACTCTTCCTGTGTTCCTTATGTAAAAAGTTTTTTGAATGAGCGTTCCATTGCTTTCAATGAAACGGATTTGTGGTTTCGCCTGCTCGTGCTGCATGCCTATCATGCAGGAGCCGGCAGCGTGCATTGCGTGATCAACTCGCTGAATCCGTCGAAAGGTGGCGTTGACCTGTTCAGGCAGATCTGGCAAACGGAATGCGGACGATTTAAAAATGAATCCCAGAATTACTCGCAGATTGCGTTGGCATCATTGGTAAGTTTCTATGAAATCATCAACCATGATGGTGATACCATTTATCTTGTGCAGGGTGATAAATACCTGAAGTCCTACAACCGGAAAAATTTCAAACCATGGGAAGCGTATGCGTATCTCGACAACTGTCTTTTTCATTATGAAAATGACCTGGCTGATGCCATGATTCCTTATGAGAATTTCATGCGCAGGATTAATTTCATCCGTAAAGAATTTTTATACATCGCCCAGCATGTCACCGGGGATGCCGATAAGATTTCGCTGAACCTGTATCCCGGCACCGAAGAGCATCTCGACAGCCTGGCTTCACGGCTGCTGAAACGCCAGCGTTTTGATTCAGCGATCAGACTTTTGAAACTGAATATTGACATTCATCCGAACTCTTCCGTTGCCTACGACAGGCTTGCTTATGCCTGCCAGCTTTCCGGCGATAAAAAAATGGCGGCTGTTTACAGCAACCGTTCGGTGGTGCTGAGTAAGAAGGAAATGATTAAAGGAAGAGAGTAATTTTTAATTTCGGATTAATTCGAAATCTAAAATCCGCAATTGTTTAACCAGAGAAGTATGGTTAAAATTTACGTGAAATATTTCAGCTCCACTTTCTCTCCGTCAAACACCGCATACGAGTTGTATTTAATCCAGTCGCCGAGGTTGATGTAACGGCTTGTTCCGTTGATCGGAATATCCAATGGTAAATGACGATGGCCGAAAATCAAAAAGTCGTAATGTTTTTTTGAAAGAAGTTCTTTGGAGTGAATCACCAGCCATTCTTTTTCTTCACCGAGAAATTTTTCATCCACTATACCGGTGGCCATCCTGCTTTTACGGCTCCAGTAATTCCCCGTTCCCACGCCAAGGTTTGGATGCAGCCTTGCAAACAGCCATTGGCAGACTTTACTTGCAAAAACTTTTTTGATGAACTTGTATCCATGATCACCGGGACCTAACCCGTCGCCATGACCGATGTAAAACGTTTTCCCGTTGTATGTTTTTTCAATGGGCGTCCTGTACAGTTTCACGTTGATTTCTTTCACGAGGTAATCGAACGTCCACATGTCGTGGTTGCCGGTGAAATAATGAATGGGAATGCCGCGGTCAGAAAGTTCCGCCAGTTTGCCGAGCAGCCTCACGTATCCTCTTGGCACAACAGTTTTGTATTCAAACCAGAAGTCAAAGACATCTCCGAGCAGATAGAGTTCTTCGCAATCGGCCTCAATGCTTTCAAGCCAGCGAACGATTCGCTTTTCGCGCTCCAGGCTTTTTTGAGCATCGGGAACACCGAGGTGAAAGTCGGATGCGAAGTATATTTTTTTTTCTTTTTCCAAAATCAGAATTGAATTTTCTTTAACAACGTAAACGGGTTCAGTTTATTCAGGTGAAGTTCGAAGCGAACCAGTTTGCCGTAATCCAGTTTTTCATTGTCAACTATGTATTGGATGTCGTCGGAATAAGTGAACGGAAAATAAATGGTAAAAATATCTTTTATCACGTCCAGTTCGGCGCCTGCTTCAAAAGAAATGGCCGATCCGCCTGTTAATTCAGAAGCGCGATCGAATGTACCGAAGTCAGCGAAAAGTCTTACCGGTAAAATTCCGGGCAGCGAAGTCTTCAGGTTTACGGCAATCATCCATTTATTTGCCTGTCGGTAAAAATAAGTGGGCACGGCAAAACCGCCGTCCCTGGCCACGAACTGCTGTGCAAGCATTCCTGTGTTGTCGGTTCTGCCTAAAAAAACTTCATCAAACAGGTAATCATTGTCTCCTGAATAGCCACCCAGCTGGAAACGGTAATCTTCTCCCTGCAGCGTTGTGTTGCGGTAAAAAATATTTCCGGCAAACAAGCGGATGTCAAATCCTTTATCGATTTCTTTATATGTGATTCTGAATTTTTCTTCGAAAGTAGCGAGGAATAAATTTTGGTTTCCTCTCACGAGCAATTCCTGCCTCGATGGATTGATCGGGTTGTACCGGTCCCTGCAAAAGCTGAGTTCAAAAAGTGAAATGTTTTTGGAAGCAGGCTTTCCATTGTAATTGTATGGAAGATCCTTGCGGATAAAAATATTTCTCAGTTCCGCATCGTAAGATATTTTTTCACGTCGGTCGGAAGGCAGCATATACAGATGTATCCGCGAATCAATCTTTCCGAACTTCAGCATCGAAGAAAGGAGCGTGGTGTCCCTCTCCCAATGTTCATCTTTCCCGAAAGAATAAGATTGTACTCCCACGCTGAATTGTATTTTCCTGACAGGCGACTGGTAAGGATACATACTGTATGCCACGTTTCCTCCGCCGGTAAGATCTTTTGTTCCGAAAGCGTACATCGGCATCAGAACATATTCAAATTTCTTTTCCGGGATAAACATCGTGTAGAAAGCCGCACCAGCCATGAATTGGTTGTAGTGATTCCAGCCGGCAACGGGCGTGAAAAAAATCTGCGTATGATCCGGATTTTCCAGTCCGCCTAAAAACTGAAACCGGATGGGCTCTGTCTTCTTGAAAATTCCTTTGGTGCGGATGGTGTTGTTCGTTCTGTACAACTCCGGCATTTTTTCTTCCGCATCAATCCTGAAAGCATCAGCACCGGTATCGTTCAGTGTGATGTTTTTTGTATCGGGAAAACCCTCCAGCCAGTGAGTCCGGAGGACTTTACCGTCTTTCATGCTGCTGACGGATAGCGGAGCGGCAATTCCAGCGTTGTTTGAAAGTGTTAAGGCGTAATTTTTATTCTCTTTGGAAAATTTCAATGACGAAAATTTATAATCCAGTTTTTTGTTTGTGCTGATGAGATCTTCAAAAAACCAGTCGAGGTTTTTTCCTGTTGTTGAAGTGAAAATTGTTTTCAAATCTTCCGGTTGCGGATGTTTGAATTTCCAGTTTTCAAAATAGCGGTGCATGCAGGCATCGAAAAGAGAATCGCCGAGATACGATTTGAGGTAATCGAGGCTGACCGATGTTTTAAAATAGACATCTCCATGCAGATTCGCTCTCATCACTTTTTCGGCAGTGGTTGCAGGCGGCTGGTCGGAGTTTCTTCTTGCGCCCCACAGGTAATCAATGTATTGAATGTTCCGGTGATTCAGCCTGTCTAAACCAAAATGTTTTGAAGTGTTCCCGAGTTTTCCAAATTGCTCCATCTGCTTTTCTTTATCCCCGGAATATTTCTCCATCACATACCGTGTTTCGAGGAAGTTGGTAAGTCCTTCGTCCATCCACGGATGAATACGTTCGTTGCTTCCGAGAATTCCATAGAACCAGTTGTGGCCGATTTCATGGGCGATGGTTACTTCCGTTTCAAAAAGATCGCCGTAACTTCCGATGGTGGTGATCGTTGGGTATTCCATTCCATCACCGGCGGCTTCCGTCACATCCACAGCTGAAATGGTATGATAGGGATACTCGCCAATCCATTTCGAAAAAAACAGGATGGATGATTTTACATACGCCGGGGCTTTCATCCAGTAGTCCGCTTCGGCATTGGTGAACATCATCCATCCTGTCACTTTTCTTTTTGAAACCGGCATTTCAATTTCTTCTTTCAGCACATGCCAGCGTTTGTCGGCAAACCAGGCAAAGTCATGTACGTTCTCCTGGTGGTAATGCAACGTTTTAGTTTTGTCGGACGAGGTCGGAAAACTCATGTCTTTCGGAAACGTGGTGATGGACTGAGTTTCTTTTACTTTTTCATCGAGCCAGTGCAGTTCTTTTTCTCCGTCGGTGAGGTCGCCGGTTGCATTCACAACATAATTTTCAGGGAGGGTGATGTACACATCAAAAGTTCCGAACTCAGAATAGAACTCTCCGCGGTTGAGGTAGGAAAAATAATTCCATCCGTTCTGATCGTAAACAGCAGGTTTCGGAAACCACTGGGTGATAAAATAAGCCTGTCCGAGATGGCCCAGTCTTGAAATCATCGCAGAAGGAATTTTGACATGGAAAGGAGTGGTGATGGTGATTTTTTCACCCGGTAAAAGAGGCTTCTCTAAAAAGAGTTGACCAATGTCGATGGTGTCGGTCAACAGGTTCCAGCGTATTTTGTTTCCGTCAATTTTAAAATCGAGCGAATCGATAAGTCCTTTTTCATTCTCCTTCAGGTTGATGATTTTCGGATCTCCGTCTTTATAAAACTCATTGGCCAATGCCGTTGTTTCATCCTTGTATGCATTCGGCCAGAGATGAAAATACAGTACGCTTAACACATCTTTTGAATGATTGGTGTATTCGATGCTTTCGGATGCACTGAGTTCATGGGTTACGTCATTCAATGACACATGGATGTTGTAACGGACTTCCTGCTGAAAATAATTTTGAGCGAACGACTGATTAAAGAATAAGGAGTAAAGAGTCAGGGGTAAGATAATTCGCAGATGTGCAAATCTGCAGATGTGATGATTAGCGGATGAGTTAATTAGCGGATGAGCTGATTGGCTGATGCACTGATTTGAGAATTTGAGAATTTGAGAATTTGATGATGAGCGGAAGCGTAAATTAATTCTCCGTTTCATCTGCATATCTTCACATCTATTCATGTTCACATCTTCTGATTTTTTCATTCGCTAATTGGCTAATCAACTCATCAGCTAATTAACTGATCAGTTTAAAATTTCAACCAGCTTTTGTTCCAGTTCAGCACCGACCAATCCTTTGGCAATTACTTTTCCTTCTTTATCAAGCAACACGGTATAAGGAATTGCTTCCACCTGGTAAAGTTTCACGACCTGTGATTCCCATCTCTTCAACTCACTCACCTGTGGCCAGGTGATGCCGTCTTTTTTGATCGCTTCTTTCCAGGCCGAAACGTTTTCGTCCAGCGACACTCCGAAGATTTCAAAATTTTTGTTTTTGAATTTTTTATACATCTCCACGATGTGAGGATTTTCGCGCCGGCACGGGCCGCACCAGCTTGCCCAGAAATCAAGGAGGATAATTTTCCCTTTGAAAGATGAAAGCGACAACTCTTTTCCTTCCGGGGTGTTCAGTCGTATCTCAGGTGCCTGGCTGCCTGCAGGTAGTTTTTTTAAATTGGCAACCATGACTTCAAAGTCCTTCACAAATTTACTCGAAGGATATTCTCCCTGCAGAGAAATCAGCAGGTTCTCATAAACCTGAATGTCTTTTTGCTGGTCGAGGTACCTTATGGTAGAAAGTGCAACCAGTGATTTTGGATGAGCGGAAATAAATTCCTTCGCAAATTTCTCCGTCACGGTAGCATAATATTTTTGAAGAACCGGCCCGACAGAATCTTTTTTAGAAGGATCAGTTTCACGTCGGGTAGAGTAAACGACATTTAAGGAATCGGTTAAGTGGCCATCAAAATCCTTAATGACCCTGATAAGCTCGCAGTCCTCGGAACCTTTCACGGTGTAAGTCTTTTCCATTTTTTTTCCGTCACCGGTAATTTGGATATTTTCTTTTCCGTCCAGTAATAAAAAAACCATGTTGCTTTTGTCGGTGCGGATCACGTAATAATCTTTTTCCGTCGCCTTGTTGCCGAGTGTGAAATTTCCCTCCGCATCTGTTTTCGAGGAATCAAGAATATATTCTCCTTTGTCATCAAACCGTTCGAGGTACACCATGGTGTTTCCTGAATTGGTGAGTTTGCCGCTGATGGTTCCCTGTTTGTCATCTCCTTTTTGTTTGCAGGAAAATAACAGGATCACTGTCCCGGAAAGGAGAAGTCCTATAGTGGATAGTATTTTCATAAGTTGATGAATGATGGCGCAAGTTAAGTAAATCCGGAAAGCGGAATTCTGTGGTTCCTCTTCATTTATTTACTAGGATTGTTTATATATATTGTGGCCGTTTACCAGTCTCCCGAACCCCTTAACCCATTCACCTCAATGAAAAAAATTGTCTTTATCAATTTGTTATTTATGATCGCCGCGAATGCCATGTTCGCCCGCGAATTCACCGGCCCGGATGCGCAGAAAATCATTCCGGGAGCGGAAAAGATCATCACGGGAACACAAAGCGCTGTTCCGGAATTTGTTCAGTTCAGGAAAGAGTCATGCATTGAATTGGCCGGTTTTAAGATGTGGGCACGCCAGTCGTTTTCACTTTCTGCTGACTATGATTTCAGGTTGCTGAATTCGGATAAAGATCAGATCGGGATCACTCATTACCGCTACCAGCAAACGTACAGGGGAGTTCCGCTGGAGGGCACGATGTACATCGTACATGCAAAGAACAACCAGATCATTTCTTTAAACGGAACCTTGTTTAACAAGTTGAATGTTTCATCGGTTCCTGCTATGAGTGAATCGGCTGCTTTGAACTCAGCATTGAATTACATGGGAGCTTCTGTTTACCGCTGGCAGGTGAAGGAAATGGAAGAGCAGTTGAAAAGAACAAGCGGCAATCCGTCTGCATCCTGGTTTCCGAAAGGAGAGTTGATGCTCGCGCCGGTGAAAGGAAATATCAGCGCTCAGTATTACCGGCTCGCTTATCGCTTTGATGTATATGCCGAGAAACCGCTGAGGAGAGAATATGTTTTTGTGGATGCATCCAGTGGAGAAATAATTTATACGAAGAACAGGATTCAGTCGTCTGATGTGCTGGCAACGGCGATCACGGCTTACAGCGGAAGCCGGGAAATCATCACCGACAGTGTGAGTGCGACGAACTTCAGGCTGAGGGAAACGGGCAGGGGAAATGGAATCGAAACGTATAACCTGCAAACAGGAACAACTTACGTGAATACGGATTTTACAGATGCCGATAATTACTGGAACAACGTCAATGCCCAGCAGGATCAATATGCCACCGATGCGCACTGGGGATCAGAGATGACGTACGATTTTTATTGGAATAAATTCAGCCGCAACAGCATTGATAATTCAGGATTTAAACTGCTGAACTATGTTCATTACAACACAAATTATCTCAATGCATTTTGGGATGGGACAGAAATGACGTATGGCGACGGCAGCGGCGCTTACAACCCACTGACTCCGCTCGATGTGATTGGCCATGAAATATCGCATGGTTTAACTGAACAAACTTCCAACCTGAATTACGCAAATGAACCTGGTGCCATGAATGAAGGCTTCAGCGATTGCATGGGCAATTCCATCCGTCATTACGGAAAACAATCTGCTACCATCGATTGGCTGATTGGCGATGAAATGGGCGGAACTCCGTTTCGCAGCATGTCGGACCCGAATGCCTATGGCAACCCGGATACCTACCAGGGAACCTACTGGGATTTTGCCACGCAGGAAGTCCACCAGAACAGCACTGTTTTAAGTCATTGGTTTTATCTTTTAGCGGAAGGCGGAAGCGGTACCAACGATAACGGTGATGCTTATACGGTTGCCGGTATCGGCATTGAAAAAGCGCAGGCCATTTGCTTCCGGATGAACACCGTTTATTTTGTTCCGACATCGCAGTATGCTGATGCAAGAACGTATGCCATCCAGTCTGCTATTGATTTGTATGGTGCCTGTACCAATGAAGTGATGCAAACTGCCAACGCCATGCATGCGGTAGGAATCGGCGGTGTATTCACCACCGGTGTCACCAGCGATTTCAGCACACCTGTCATTTTGTTTTGCAGTGCACCGGCTTCTGCTATATTTACTAACCTGAGTTCAAATGCAGGAACCTTTACCTGGGATTTCGGAGATGGAACGGCGTTGGTTCATACCAACAGCCCGACTCATGTGTATAACAGCTATGGCCAGTTTACGGTGTCGCTGATTGCGGATGGTGGTTCATGCGGAATTGATACGATGATAAAAGCCTTGTATGTCAGCGTTGATTCTGCTAATCCATGCATCGTCAACCTGCCACTCACCGGAACCGGTGCCACGCAAACAGCCTGTGCCGGACAACTCTATGATAATGGCGGGCCGTCTGCCAACTATACGGATCAAACCGACGTCTCCATCACCATTGCTCCTGTGGGTGCGGCAACAGTTACTCTTACCTTCTCTTCTTTCAACCTGGAAAGCACGTATGATTTTCTGTACATCTATGATGGCCCTACTACTGCCAGCACGCTCATCGGCTCATACACCGGAACAGCATTGCCAAACGGGGGAACCATCACTTCTACAAACGGAGCGATTACAATTCGCCAGACTTCCGACCAGGCGCTGAATTTTTCCGGCTTTGCATTAACATGGCAATGCTCCATTGCGAACACGTCTCCTCATGCGGTATTCACCGCAGATGCAACAACCAGTTGTGCAGGGTTCATTCATTTCATGGATCAGAGTACCAATGGCCCGACGTCGTGGCATTGGGATTTTGGTGACGGGGATACATCCAACATTCAAAATCCTTCTCATGCGTATGCGGCAAACGGAACGTATACTGTAGTGCTCACGGTTTCCAATGTTCATGGTACGGATGTTTCGACGCAGGTGAATTACATCACCATCAACCGGCCATCGGCTCCTGTTTCTTCCAACATCAGTATTTGTCCGGGTGATGCTGCCGCTCTTACCGCAACCGGATCATCGGTTCTCAACTGGTACGCTTCAGCTTCCGGAGGATCGGCGGTCGGAACAGGAAGCCCGTTCATCGTTTCTCCTGTTCCAAATCCTGTTACCTATTGGGTGGAATCGGATATCTACCCCGCCACTCAACATGTATTACCTGTTGATAATTCCATTGGCGGCGGCGGTTATTTCACCGGGAGCAATTACCATGATTTGATGTTTGATGTGCTCAACCCGGTAAAACTTGTATCGGTTAAAGTGTACGCTCAGAATTCAGGCAATAGAACCATTACACTTATCCAGGCAGGTGTGACATTGCAATCATTGACGGTGAATATTCCAAACGGACAAAGTCGTGTGACGCTGAACTGGGATCTTCCTGCAGGAGTGAATTTCGAACTGGGATGCCAGGGCACCACCGGTTTGTATCGAAATAACGGCGGCGCTGTTTTCCCATATATACTGAGCGGCATGGTTTCCATCACCGGCACCAACGCAGGCAATCCCGCATATTACTATTACTTCTATGATTGGGAATTACAGGGGCCGCCATGCATCAGCCCGCGAACGGCTGTCCAGATCAACGTGAACACGCCTCCTGTGGCGGCTTATACATCAAGTATTTTTAATGACAGTGTTTCTTTTGCTGATAACTCCGTGAATGCAACCGGCTGGGCATGGGATTTCGGTGATCCAACTTCCGGTGCGAATAATTCTTCATCCCTGCCTAACCCGTCGCATGTATTTTATTCACCGGGAACATTCAATGTATGCCTGCGCATCACCGATTCAAACGGTTGCCAGGATTCCATTTGCCAGTCATTCTTAGTGACGGGACTCGACCAGCCAGGGATGCTCTCCAATTCATCATTCGGAATTTATCCGAATCCCGTGAACGATCTGATGACCATCCGTTTCAGTAATTCATGGCCAGCTGGTACATACCACCTGAAGTTGATAGATGTGTTGGGAAAGGTTGTCTTTGAAAACACAATCCGGAACAGGCAGTTGAATGGAACAGTCCATTGGGATGTTTCATCATTGGCTCCCGGTGCCTACATGATACAGGTGGAAGGAGAAAATCAAAAGATGATGAAACGTTTCATCAGGCAATAATAGAGATTGTAAAAATCAAAAATCCCGTGCAAAACTGCACGGGATTTTTTTTATACCAAATCAACGCAGGTTTCCGAAAAAAATAAAATGAAACCTGCGTTAGATTTGGTTATGCCGAAGTACTTTTTCGTAAAATCAAATGAAAGAGGTATGACTATAACTTGATGAATTTCTGAAAGCGGGAACTGTTTCCGTTTTCAATTTTCAAAAAATAAATTCCCCGTGGCAGTTTTGAAACATCAAGCGTATGCGAATGGCCGTTGCTGAAAAAAGTTTCCTTGTAAAGCATCGAGCCTAACGAATTGGATAATTCAGCCTGGGTATTTCCATGTAAACGGGAATTGATCACGATGGATTGGTTAGCAGGATTCGGATAGATCGTGAAAATATTTTCTTCAGTTTCCTGGATGCCGCTGTAGAGGGAATCGTTGGCCAATACAGGAACTGAAACAATCGTTGAAGCGGGAACATCGGTCTGAAAGTTCAGAAATTCATGCACAGGATTTGAATTGCTGACGAGCAACCTGATGTCGATTCCTAATGCATCACCGGCAGCAATCGTGGTGTCATTTCCGCCGGACTGAAAACTAAGCACGCCCGGATTCGACATGGAGAATGCTGAAAAATGCACAGGAGTGTTTCCATTGTTTACCACTACATAATGAAAAATAGTGGAGGCACTTTGCGGAACAAAACCATACTGAATGGTGTCCTGTGTAAGATCAATGGAAGGTGTTGATGGAGCGGAGGAGTATGCCGAGATGGAATGAATGCGATCGATGAACTGCGGGTAGTCAACAAACGGATTCCTGTTGTGCTGGATGAGGTTGATGTCATCGTTTCGCTTCCATTCAACCAGTGAAGGAGGAAAATTGTGATGCCATGTTCTGAGGATGTTCTCCTGAGAAGTGAAGTAGTTGGAATAATTCTGATAGCGCAGAACAAAATAAATCATGGCTCTTGCAGTGGCACCTTTTTGCAGGTCGCGCGGTTCAAACATCGAGGAATTTCCTTTCGAACCTCCTGACGTCCATGCCGGGCTGGGAACCATACCAAAAGGTTTGTTGCTCCTGTAATGATTCGAGGCATCATCCGTCGGGAACAAATGATGCAGATCGGATACCATCGGTTCCTGCGATGAGAATAGGGATTGAGGAAATGTATGTTCTGTATTGAAAGTGTCTGCAGTTTGGCAATTGGTGCGGCTGGTATACCCCACAGCAAGGATGCCGGTATAAACTCCTTCCAGTGTATTCTGCGAAGCACCCTGTCCGTTTACACGTTGATTATCCAGCCACATGAACATGCTGTCGCGCGCGGTTGTTGGGTTGCTGTAGCCAAGCGTATCGTACCCGATTCCTGTAATGGTGTGAAGCATATTCTTCAGCGGTTCTTCGGCAAGGTTTTCCGTTAAGTCATAATAGGTATTGGAATATTTTCCATGCCCCGTGAGATCCACACTCACATACCCGCGCAAGGCATCGTTTTCAATCACGAGTTCGGAGTTATGATCCATGTTGTGAAGAGGAGAAAATTTTATCCAAACGATGTTGGAAGAAGAAGAAGGTATATTGAAACCGGATGTATTCACGGAAAAAGCAGGACTTCCATAGGTGTCATAGAATCTGATACCGGTGACATTAACGGGATGAGAAAGATTGTTGTAGATGGTTAATGGCAGGCTGTCGGGTGCATTTTCATAAGCGTTTCCGAAATTCAGATGAGCGTTGCTCACCGTTAGTCCCTGTGCGGAGGAATTTAGTTGAATAAGTAACAGGCAGGAAATGGTATAAAGTGTCCTTGTTAAACGTATTCTATAGGTTTGACTATTCATTTTTCAAAGATAGTGGTTCCCTGCATAACTTGACAATAGCAGCATTGGTTTGT
Organism: Bacteroidota bacterium; assembly: GCA_026391945.1. Classification (GTDB taxonomy): domain Bacteria; phylum Bacteroidota; class Bacteroidia; order AKYH767-A; family 2013-40CM-41-45; genus JAPLDA01. The sequence goes on from JAPLDA010000022.1 coordinate 34,925, forward strand.
TGATCCGTGTTTTTGTAATCCGGTCTGATTGAATGTGTGATTACATATTATCAACGTTGAGTACTGTCATTTTTTTGAAACGCCATCCGGTCTACTTTTAGGCAAATTTCGAAACCATGAAAAATATTATAGTCACCATCTTAACCGGGTTTATTCTGGCATCCTGCCAGGAGCCGGCATCACAGAAGGATCAGGCAGCATCTCAGAATACAACATCATCCAATTCAAATGATGATTCACTTTTGCTGAAAGCACAGAATTTTTTTAAAGTCTTGCCAGTTGTGGCAGAAAAAAATGGACTTATCATTACTCCTGAAAAAATCAGTTTAGGGAAAAGGTTATTCTATGATACGCATCTTTCCAAAACCGGAAAGAACAGTTGCAACTCCTGTCATAACCTTTCAACTTATGGTGTGGATAATAAGGCCACATCAACGGGTGATGCAGGAAAAAACGGGGAGCGAAATTCTCCGACGGTGTTGAATGCTGCTTTGCATGGAATGCAATTCTGGGATGGTCGTGCAAAAGATGTGGAAGAGCAAGCCGGGATGCCGATCCTGAACCCTGTTGAAATGGCTATTCCACATAAGGATTTTTTAGTGAGCCGGTTAAAAGGAATTGCTGAGTATAAGGAACTTTTCGCAATCGCTTTTCCGGGTGATAAGAATCCTGTTTCTTATGATCATCTTCAGCAGGCAATCGGTGCTTTTGAACGTACGTTAATGACTCCATCAAGGTTTGATCAATTTCTCCAGGGTGATGTGGCTTCTCTTTCAGCGGATGAAAAAAGCGGACTCATGATTTTCATGGAAACCGGTTGTACCAATTGTCATAATGGGGCTGTCATAGGAGGAAATATGTTGCAAAAATTCGGAGTAGCTGAGAATTACAGGACATTTACAGGAAGCAAAACAAATGATGAAGGCTTGAAAAATATAACAAGACAGGAATCAGATAAGGATATTTTTAAAGTGGCTTCCCTTCGTAATATTGCAAAAACGTTTCCGTATTTTCATGACGGAAGTGTAGCTGAACTGAATGAAGCAGTAAAGGTGATGGCTAAAGTACAACTGAATAAAACTCTTTCCGATGATCAGTTAAAGTTGGTGGTCACTTTCTTAAACTCATTGACAGGAGAAGTGCCCTCTGATGCCATGAAAAATCCGATTGCATCTGTCAACTAATGGAAGTGATGGAACTGGTTTTGCAGAAGGTCTGATTTCCTGTACCAGCTATAGCTTTGATGTTACCAGCCACTTGCCAGCACATCAGCAAGATGCATGACCTTCATTTGCTTGCTGTTTTTATTCATGTAACTCTCCAGGTGCATGAGGCAGGAAAGATCGGTGGAGATAAGAAAATCCGCTTGTGTGGCTTCGGCATTTTTTATTTTCTGTTCCGCCATTCCCACGGCAATGGGTTCGTACTTCACCGAAAAAGTTCCGCCGAACCCGCAGCAGGTTTCCACATCCTGCATCTCCCGTAATTCAAGTCCTTTTACTTTGCTCAGCAATTTTCTCGGACCGGCTTTGATATTCAGTTCTCTCAACGCAGCACATGAATCATGGTACGTGGCCACACCTTCCAGGCTGGCGCCGACATCCGTTACATTTAAAACATTCACAAGAAAATCACTGAACTCAATGATGTTTTTCTGAACTACTTTATACTCGTTATGCAAAACAGAATTGTGAAACATTTCCGGGTAATAATTTTTTACCATGCCTGCACAGGAAGCAGAAGGGGAAACAATGTAACGGTCGTTCGGAAAATCACGGATGAATTTTTCACCTACTTCCTTGCTCTGGTCCCAGAAACCCGCATTGAAGGCCGGCTGCCCGCAGCAGGTTTGTTCCGGGTTGTAATTCACCCCGACACCGAGGCGTTCCAGGACTTTCACCATGTTCATGGCAGCATCCGGGTACATCTGGTCAACGAAACAGGGGATGAAAATGTCGACGATCATTTGCTAATTTGAAAATGTGATGATTTGAAAATGTGCAAATGTGAAGAAGGAGGATTTGATAAAATCATATATCCGCATTTAAGCATCTTCCGGTTTGCGCATTGAATTACCAACGCGAAGTAACAAAAAGATACCGATAAGGAAAAAACTGCCAAGCATTAAAATAGAGTTTCGCATGCTGCCGGTTAGTTCGTTGATAAATCCGAAAGCAAATGTGCCGAGTACAGTTCCGGTTTTGTCACATACATCATAGAAGCTGAAGTAAGAAGCGTGGTCAATGGTTTCCGGCAGCAGTTTGGAATACGTGGATCTTGACAGCGATTGCAAACCTCCCATCACAAGACCGACAATTACCGCAATCAATATAAACATCGCCTGTTCATCTACGCCGAATCTTTTATCATCGAAATACGCGCATATGGCAACCAGGATCCAGATAAAAATTGAAATGGTGAGTGCCCGGATGTTTCCAAATCTTTTTGACAGGGATGAAAAAAGATAAGCGCCGCCAATCGCAACAAACTGGATGATCAGGATCACCATGATCAACACAGAAGTTTTCAGTTTCAGCTCGCTGTTGCCGAACAAGGCCGCAACATACATCACCGTTTGCGCTCCCATGTTATAAAAGAAAAATGAAAGCAGGAACCTCGTGAGTTTTGAATTCTGTTGCAACTCAAACCATACTTTTTTCAATTCAAGATAGCCGTTGAAAATATACCGGCCATGTGGTTTGACGTTGTACACGTTATTGGGCAAATAGGCAAACGTATATTGGGCAAATGAAAACCACCAGATCCCGACCGAGAGAAATGAGATTCTCGAAGCCGGTCCTGAATAAAAGTCTTTCGCCATTTGGGCGGCGGATTCATGCGTCAGGGACGGAGTGGCAACCATCAGTTCATTTATTTTTCCTGTCACATCAAAAAATAATTGCGGAAACTGGATCATCACCAGGTTGAAGATGAGCAGGAGAGAACTTCCTATGTAACCCATGGCAAAACCTTTGGCGCTTACTCTGTCCTGGTCGACGGGTTCTGCAATTTCAGGAAGGAAGGCATTGTAGAAAACGATGCTGCCTGCGTAACCGATTGCCGCGAACATGGCGCCGAAAACACCAACAGCGATGGAGCCGGTTCCCTTGAAGAAAAATAGCGATGCGCACGATATGGCTCCAAGCGTGCTGAAGAAGTACATGAATTTTTTCTTGTTCCCGCTGTAATCGGCGATGGAAGAAAGCAACGGGTTGATTGCGGCAATCACTAAAAATGCAAGGGAGATGGCATACGTCTGCAGCGAATCCGCATTGAATGTTCGTCCCAGGAAGAGAACGTTCCTGGAACCATTTGATGTGGTTACGGCAGTAAAATAAATCGGGAAAATAGCGGAAGTAATGGTGAGTGAGTAAGCGGAATTCGCCCAATCATACATGGCCCACGCATTGATGACTTTTTTATTTCCCTTGATGATCATCAAAAAATTTCCTGCTTACGGAATGAGATGTCATTCCAAGCGGCAAGGCAAGTATAAAGAATTTGAATGAATTATTCTGATCCTGTTAACTTTTGAAACGGAAATTTTGGATGGTGTCAACAAGGCACTTTACGTTGTCCTTTTCGATATCGGGATAAAGTCCGTGGCCGAGGTTGGCAATGTGTTTAAGTGGCCCAAATTCACGCAGCATTTTTTCTGCTTCCTTTTTGATCGTCGGAAGATCAGCATACAACAGGCAGGGATCCATGTTTCCCTGGAGTGTCTTGCTTGTCCCGATCAGTTTCCTGGATTCTGTAATGTCCATGTTCCAGTCGAGGCCGATGGCATCGCAATTGAGTTTTCCCATTTCTTCGCGAGCGAAGAATGCACCTTTGGCAAAAACGATGATGGGTTTCTTCCCGGTGGTTTCTTTTTTTGCTTTCAATGCATCGCAGATTTTTGCAATGTACCGGAGTGAAAATTCATTGTACTGTTCAGGAGAAAGTATCCCGGCCCATGAATCGAAAATTTGTACAAGGTCAGCTCCGGCATTCATCTGTCCTTCCAGGTAGTGGATGGTGCTTTGTGTTATTTTTTCAAGAAGCTGATGCGCTAAATGAGGTTGGGTGTAAAGGAATTTTTTTGCTTTCGAAAAGGTCTTGCTTCCATGTCCTTCCACCATGTAAGAAAAGATGGTCCATGGAGCACCGGCAAAACCAATGAGTGGCACTCTTCCGTTCAACTCTTTTTTTGTGAGTTTGATGGCATCGATCACGTAGTGAAGGTCACCGGCGTCAGCAGTATGCAAATTCCTGATGTCCTCTTCGGTGGCAACTGTTTTTTCAAACCAGGGTCCGCGGCTTTCAATCATATCATAGGGAAGTCCCATCGCTTCCGGGATCACGAGGATGTCAGAGAAAATAATGGCAGCATCCACTCCGAGAATATCCACCGGCTGTATGGTTACTTCCGTTGCCAGCTCAGGAGTTTTTATCATGTTGATAAAACTTCCCGCTTGTTTTCTCACTTCGCGGTATTCCGGCAATACGCGCCCGGCTTGCCGCATCAGCCATACCGGTGTACGCTCCACTTGTTCTCCGCGGGCTGCGCGGATGATCAGGTCATTTTTCAGATTCATGGTGCGAAGGTAGGATGTAAATTGTAAATTCTTTATGGATGATTGAATATTTTATACCGATACGGTATCTGTAATAGCCCAATACGCCTATCGGCTTTTGGACTATAACAGCTACTCTATCGGCATCATACCGCCACCAAGGCGAATGGATTAATAATGAGTAATGGTATTAAAAGCTAAATTTGTTGGCTCTATGATTAAAGTCATTTCATTTTTGTTCTCCGATAAAGCGCATGCCGCTCTTGCCTCTGAAATCAGGAGGAACGTGTTCGTGGAAGAACAACGCGTTTCACCCGATGAAGAATATGATGAGCATGAAAACGAGAGCACTCATTACCTCGTTTACCTCGATGACAAAGCGATCGGAACCGCGCGATGGAGAAAAACGGAAAAGGGAATCAAGCTCGAACGCTTTGCTGTTTTAAAAGAACACAGGAATTCCGGTGCCGGATCAGCAGTGCTGACAAAAGTTCTGAGTGATGTCATTCCTTTGAATGAAAAAATCTATCTCCATTCCCAGGTTGCTGCTCTGAATTTTTACCTGAAGGCGGGCTTCGTTACCGAAGGCGATGAATTTGTTGAAGCCAACATCCGCCATTATAAAATGACATGGAAGAAATGATTTTTCACCGGTAGAAATTCAACCGGTACTTTTTTTCTCTCAGGTTTTCATGGTTCAGAAATAATTGAGAATCCCGAAATGTATTTTCCCGTTCCGGAAATAAACAGGGTTGTCGAACTCCTTGCCCAAAGCATAACTCACACTCATGATGCCGAGTTTTGTTTCGAAGGTGATCCCGCTGCCGAAACCATAAGGAGTGTCATGGATATTCCTGTTCCGGCTTTTGTTTTCATAATAGGATTCATTGAAAAAAGCAAAGAGATAAGAGTTCTGTTCGAGGAGGTAACGGTATTCTATTTTTCCAACGGTAAACAGGGATGCTAACAGGCTCTCTTCATCAAAACCACGCAGCGTTTTCAATCCTCCGAACCGGTAAAGTTCATTCACAAAAATATCAGGACTGTTTAACAAGGCTCCGGATATTCCGAAATCAATGACGTGCCTGTTCTGAACCGGAATAAAATAATCGAACTTCAGTTGTGCATGATACTCCGTTGTCGTTAACCTGATGGATGAATAAAGATCAGGGTTGATGTGCCTGTTTTTGCTGATGGTCCGGGTTCCTGTGCTACCGGTGGTTTCCAATGAAAATCCGGTTCTTGGATTCAGCCTGTAATCCAGTTTCTCATAATGAAAACTCAAACCGTAGGATGTGCTGCTCACATCAGCATAATCTGGCAGCACGGTTGCATATTGCAAACCAAATGTCGACTCCAGCGTACTTTGTTTTACATGGATGAATCCTTTGATGTAATTGTTTCCCGTAAACTGGAATTGAATTCCAATATCCTTTGCCACATCCACATACGTTGTATCTTTTTTGAACAACGCAAGCCCGGCATCGAGGCCGAAAGGAGTGTTCATCAAAAACGGGTAAAGAAAATGCAGCTTCAGGTCTTGTGTCTGCACCGGGAGTTGTTTCCAGTTCAGTTCCATCACTTCACCTCGGGCAAGAGCGTTTTGTAATTTGAGGTGAGCCTCTCCAGTCAGCGAATATTTTCCGGGGTTTTGAATATCGGGCATCAATCCAATCACTCCATCGAACTGGCTGGCTTTTTTATTCTCAAGATAAATTTCCAGTTTGGTTTCTTTTTCTGTGAAGAGAACCCGTTCAGGACTGCTTTGTTTCACAAAGGGAAGTTCACGAATCCGGCTCGGAATTTTTGTAATCATCGCTTCATTATAAACGGAACCGGGTTTAATCCCAATGTAATGATACATGTAAACCGGGGCGATCGTGGCACTTCCCTTCACCACTACGCTGTCGAACCGGATGAATTTGTTTTTGACCAGGTTGAGTTTTGCAGAAATAGCAGAACCTGAAAACGTGATACTGTCGAGTTTGACGGAAGCAAATGGATAACCCGCATTTTGGCAATTGACAAGAATTTTTTCTTCGAGTTTCCGAACCTGGACGTCACTGAAAGTTTTTCCCTCATACAACTTTTGCCTGAACCCGCTGCCGGTAAGTAAACTTTCATCCACGTTGCCTTTGGTGAGCACCATCCATTCGTATCGGTTGCCGAGAAATAACCTGGCATGGCATGAAACGGAATCGTATTTCACATCATCGAAACCGGCAGCAAGAAATCCGTTGTTATGAAGTTTCAACAGGATGGATTGCAATTCAGCGTTGCAGGCATTCGAATCACTGAACGTTTTATTGCTTTCAATTTGTTTTTGAATATCCATAAAACCGGAATGGTGAATGCTGTCGGTCAACTGGATTTTAATCGCCATTTTCTTTTGAGTAAAACCAATGGATGGAAATGAAAAGGCACCGGTGAAGGATGACAACGCCAGTAAAAGGAATAACCCGCTTTTATTTTTTTTCACAGTCAACGAATAACGTTTCATGGATTATTTTATTCCAGGGCCCAGTCAATCGGTTCCATGCCTTGCTTTTTCAATAACTCATTGGTCTTTGAAAAATGTTTGCATCCGAAAAATCCCCTGTCGGCAGAAAACGGTGACGGATGCGGCGCCTGGAGAATAAAGTGTTTCGATGAATCGACCAATGGTTCTTTTGCCTGCGCATATCTTCCCCATAAAAGAAAAACGACGCCTTTTTTTTCAGCCGAAATTTTCCGGATCACAGTATCCGTAAACTGTTCCCATCCTTTTCCCTGGTGAGAGCCGGCTGTATTTGCCTGTACCGTGAGGGTGGCATTCAATAGCAGCACCCCCTGTTCAGCCCACTTTTCAAGATTGCCTTTTTTAGGGATGGGAATACCGAGGTCTGATTTCAGTTCTTTAAAAATGTTACCGAGCGATGGCGGTGGCGGCATTCCTTCGGGGACAGAAAAGGATAGTCCGTGCGCCTGTCCTGTTCCATGGTAAGGATCCTGGCCGAGGATCACCACTTTTACTTTTTCGAAAGGGGTGAAGTCGAAGGCGGAAAAAATTTTATTCCCCGGAGGATAAATCAATTTTCCTTTTTTCTTTTCTCCTTTCAGAAAAGATTTCAGTTCTGCGAAATAAGGCGATGCGAATTCATCAGCGAGATGTTCCTTCCAGCTGGCTTCAATTACAGGATTTACTTCTGCCATGGCGTGAAATTAATCATACGATTTTAATGGATGACCATTTGAGATCCTGTTCAGGTAAAAAATGTTCGAACATCCGTATCGGTCGGTTTGTTGAAAACTTATTCCTTGCAGAATCAAACAATATTGTAGTTTTGCAAGGCTTTTTAAGAAATTAAAAACATTTCCTGAAAAGATTCGTTAACTTTAGAAATCAATTCCTGAAAAGAAATGAAAAAGATCCTGAGCTTCGTTGCTTTGATGGCTGTTGTTGCAATAACAGTCAGTTCGTGTAAAACACATGAGAAATGCCCGGCTTACGGCCTGGCAAAAACTCAGAAAACAGCGAGGGGATAATTCTTCAACTCAACAGTTTCATCAGCGAATCGGCTACCCGGTTCGCTTTCTTTATTTCTACCCATTCTTTTATACTGTATCGGCATAATGCCACCGCCAAGGCGGATTGGATTATTTTATAATGAGTAATGGTATTAGAACCCATCTTAAAATCAGATGGTAGGGATTTTCCGGGTAATGCAATTCTGAAAAAACTGCAACTAAAGAAAATTACTCCTTGATTATTTTCGCAGCCAGGAATTTTTTCTTCTCAGTTTGCACATGCACGAAATACAGTCCGGGTGAAAAAGTTTTCAGATCAATGTCTGTAATTGTTTTGAGTAGGGCCGTTGTTTTGAACACCATTTTCCCAAGCACATCTTCTACTCGAACATTAATGACCTGATCATTCGTATCTTTCAGTTTTAAGAAAAATTTACCTGAAGTTGGATTCGGAAAAACCTCCAATCCGTTTTGCTCAGTATTCAGTTCATTGATTCCTATACGAAGCGAATCGCAGATACTGCCGGTTTCGGCGCCTAAACCATAGTAAGGCATGTTCGGCAAACAAGCTGCTGCATAATGACCGCCAAGATAAAATGCCTGTCGTGTATATTGGCAAGCAAGCCCAACAGAATCTGGGTATTCAATTACATCAAGGTACTGAGTTGTGATGTTGTTGGAATTTGGTGTTTGATAATTGCCAACAATCGGTATGTAAATTTTGCCATCAGGACCAAGGTTGTGCCAGTTATAGGTATTCCATTGCGTTAAGCCTGTGTCTGGATAGGAATTCAGTAAAACTTTGGATGTGGTTATGTTAGGAGCGTTCAAGTCAAATTGATAAAATTCTTTTACTAAATTCCAAGGTGAAATGTAAATTAAATTTCCGTCAGGTGAAAATGACGCACTAAAATATTGATACGGCAGTGAACTAAGATGTTCACCAATATCACGATAGTTACTTAATAATCCCGTGCATCTGTCAAAATTAAAAACATCAATGTGCCCATAAATTCCAACAGCGAGCATTTTTGTTCCATCATTTGAAAAAATCAGTTTCCCATAATAAATGTCACTTGCATGGGATCCAATATTCTGCATCCCTTGATAAAACACTCCGTTTGGAGTCAATAGAAAATAAATGTAATACCCGCTACTGTAATTATATGAAAAAATCCACCAATCCCTTCCGTTGGCGTGTTTAACTGCGGTTAATTTGAAACCACAAATTGTTCCATAGTAAATCAAGCTATCTCTTAAAACAACATCGCCAAACCCACTATTGAGGTTTTTATTTATTCTGGAAAGATACAAACCATAAAAATTGGAATTCGATGGATCAACACATGTATACAAAAGGCAAATCAAAGAATCTATACCAGGATGGGGCAAGAGAAGCGATGTGAAATTTGGATGTCCTTTTAGATTACTACCATTAGGCATTGCATTATTATTTCTGTCAAAAATGTACAATGAATGAGGTGTAAAATCTAACGCAGAGGCGTAACAAAATAAATTTCCACTACTATCAGCTATGGTACATTGATTCACATTTGCATGTACACCAATTGAAGAAGTAAATATTACAGGATTACCGGTATTGTTAAAATCAATACCTAAACTGTCGGGGAAACACCAAACGTTACCTTCTTTTTGCCCCATTACAACCGACTTCCAGAAGCATAGGACAAAAAGAAAGGCACCGAACTTTTTTACCATTTACTTTTCTATAACGACTTTAGTACTCAAGATAATTTGATTATTTACCGTAAACCTACAAAAATAAATGCCACAATTTGCACTGCTCATGTCGATTTCCTGAGAGTTCGAATCAATTTGCAACTCAAAAGATTTCAGTTGTTGTCCTTTAACTTGTGGCGAGGTTATTTAATAATTAAATTTTATCTCCTGTTTCATTTCCGGATGTAAACTCAGTGCCACAGGACATGTTCTTGCTGCATGGTCGAGGATGGCTTTTTCCTTCTCTGTGAATTTGACCGGAGGCATATCGAATTCCACCTGTATTTCACTCACTCTTCTTGGATCAGATGCCATCACTTTTGTAATTCGAATGATGGTTCCATCCATGTTGATCCCGTGGGTTCGTGCTGCGATTCCCATGATGGTAAGCATGCAACTGCCGAGGGAAGCGGCCAGCAGGTCGGTGGGTGAAAACGATTCTCCTTTTCCCTGGTTGTCAGGCGGTGCGTCAGTCATAATCGTAACTCCTGATTTTACATGCGTGGCGATGGTTCTGAGATCACCGGTATAAATGGTATTGATGGTTTCCATGAGAACAAAGGTACGAACGGTTGATGATCTTCAGATTTTAATTGTAGTTTTGCGGATGATTATGCGGGTATATTTTCTGTTCATGGCCTGTGTGGCGGCATCCTGTGTTGTGAATGCCCAGGATACCCTGAAAGCTGCACCAGTAGTTCCTTTGGAGAGCAACGAAGAAGTCAATATTTTGTACAGGCATGAAGCATGCGGCGGACTCACTTTTCATTCGAACGGATGGGGTGTTACATTCAAATCAGGGAAGCATGTCACCGGTTTCATTAAACGCATTCTCGATTTCGAATTCATCTCGATGAGCCATCCGAAAGAATACCGGATTACCAATCCATACGAAGGTTCCAATTCATTTATCTATGGTAAAATGAACAGCGTGTTCCTGCTGCGTGCCGGGTGGGGTTACCAGCATATGTTATTCGGAAAAGGGGAACGTAGTGGAGTTGAAATCAGGTATAATTATTATGCAGGCTTGGATCTTGGACTTGCCAAACCTGTTTTCCTCGATATCCTTGAAAATGATCCCCACAATGATTCGCTGCGGATCGTGGTGACCAAACAATATGACCCGGCCGATCCCGGCCAGACGGTGGATAACATTTATGGAAGTTCTTCTTTCTTTACGGGCTTCGACAAGATGAAAATTTACCCTGGTGTGTATGGAAAATTTGCCGTCAGTTTTGAATATGCCGGCTGGCAAAAAAGAATTGCAGCGATTGAAACCGGTGTGATGGCTGATTTTTTCCCAGATGCCATTCCCATGATGGCTTTCAACAAAGCAGAAAATTTTTATTTTAATTTTTACATTTCAATTTTATGGGGCGGCAAATGGTAAACGGATCTTTTCAATTTTTTCTGCTGATCGGAATTTGAATGTTTGATCAGCCGCAAATCAATTTTCATCCAATGGAAATAAACGAAATATCAAAGAGCAGGAAACCGGATTGGTTGCGGGTGAAACTTCCCTCAGGGGACAGTTATTCGAAAGTCAGGGAGATTGTAACGGAGCATAAGCTTCACACGATTTGCCAAAGTGGTAATTGTCCGAATATGGGAGAATGCTGGGGAGCAGGCACTGCCACGTTTATGATCCTTGGCAATACCTGTACACGCTCCTGCGGTTTCTGCAATGTCGCAACCGGGAAACCGGAACCAGTCGATCCTTTTGAGCCGTTGCGCATTGCTAAATCAGTTCAGCTGATGAAAGTAAAACATTGTGTGATCACCTGTGTCGATCGCGATGACCTGGAAGATGGCGGTGCTGAGATATGGGTTCAGACGATCCGAAAAATCCGTGAGCTAAGCCCTGGTACCACGATGGAAACACTCATCGGTGATTTCCAGGGGAACTGGGAAAACCTGTACAAGGTAATGGATGAAACTCCGGAAGTGCTTTCTCACAACCTGGAAACCGTGAGAAGGCTTACGAAGGAAGTTCGTGTGCAGGCAAAATACGACCGCAGTCTTGAACTGCTGAAGAAAGCGAACGAACATGGTTTAAGAGTCAAGTCAGGCATCATGCTCGGCTTAGGAGAAAGCTATGAAGAAATTATTGAGTCGATGCATGACCTTGCAGAAGCCGGTGTTCATATACTGACTCTTGGCCAATACCTTCAACCTACAAAAGAACATTTACCTGTTCGTGAATATGTGACTCCGGAGACGTTTGCCGGGTATAAAGAAATCGGGATGCAGATGGGTTTCCGGTATGTTGAAAGCGGGCCGCTGGTCAGGTCAAGTTATCATGCAGAACGGCATCTCATTTAAGGTTTGGTTGATGACCGGGTTTTAATTTTGAAGTCATCGGATTCTACATCATTGCTTCATCCGCATTCTCATTTCAAAGTAGATCTTTGCACAACATTCAATAATAATCATTCCATACACCAATGAACCATTTTCTTTTTATGAACGTCGGCGGATCTGAGTTGATCCTGATTGTTCTTGTCGTGCTGCTTTTTTTCGGAGCCAAAGGTGTTCCTGAAATTGCAAAGAGCCTTGGTAAAGCGAGCCGTGAATTCAAAGATGCGATGAGCGGACTGGAACGGGAAATCCGCGATGTTTCCAATCCCGATGTTCCCGCTGCAAAAAAAGAAGAGCCCCTAAAGACAGAGGAGCCGGTTCACAAACCCGGCGACGGAGTTCAGAAACACGATGTGTGAACACATGAAATTGATTTTCTGATTTTGGTTTGAGTTTCACCTTCCGCTTACCATTGCCCTTCCATTTTTTAAGTGTACCTTTGCCCTTCATTTTAAAATTACTACATGCGTTCATTCAACGAATTAGGGGTTGGCGAGAAGGCTTTGAAAGCAATCGCAGAACTTGGATTCGAGCAGCCGACACCTATTCAGGAACAAGCTATTCCCGTTTTACTTACTGATGAAAAAGATTTTGTTGGCCTGGCTCAGACCGGAACCGGCAAAACAGCTGCCTTCGGACTGCCTCTCATAGAATTAGTCGATTTTCACAAGCCGATTACCCAGGCTTTGGTGCTTGCTCCCACGCGGGAACTCTGTGTTCAGATTTCGAAAGATATGATGAACTACAGTAAATATCATCAGAGCGCCAACATCGTGGCCGTATATGGCGGAGCAAGTATCGATACTCAAATCCGGCAGATCAGGAAAGGAGCACAGATTATTGCCGCAACCCCCGGCAGGTTGATTGATCTTATTCACAGGAAAGCCATCAGGCTGGAGACCATTCGTTACGTCGTGCTCGATGAAGCAGATGAAATGCTGAACATGGGTTTCCAGGAGGACATAGATGAAATACTCAGTCATACTCCGAAAGATAAAAAAGTGTGGCTGTTCTCGGCTACCATGCCTGCCGAAGTACGGAGCATTGCCAGTAATTACATGACGAATCCTTTTGAGCTTACCGTTGGAAGGAAAAATGAAGGTGCTGAGAATATCGAACATCATTATTATGTGGTGCATGAACGCGACCGGTATGCTTCACTCAAAAGAATACTGGACGCTGAGCCGGAAATTTTCGGAATCATTTTCTGCAGAACCAAAATTGATACGCAACGGATTGCGGAGAACCTGATCAAAGACGGATACAATGCGGATTCACTGCATGGCGACCTCAGTCAGCAGCAGCGCGATAAAGTGATGGCCCGTTACAGGAGCCGCACGCTCCAGATGCTGGTTGCTACCGATGTGGCAGCGAGGGGGATCGATGTGAATGATGTTACCCACGTGATTCATTACAACCTGCCGGATGAAGCGGAGAATTATTTACACCGGAGCGGCCGTACAGCCCGCGCGGGCAAATCAGGAGTTTCTGTCGCACTGGTGAATGTAAGAGAACTGGATAAGATCCGCCAGGTTGAAAAGAGAGTCAATAAGAAGTTTCACCTGTCGAAAATTCCGACTGCTGTGGATGTCTGCGAACAGCAGCTGATGAAGCTGATGAAAAAAATACACGATGTGGAGGTGAACGAAAAAGGCATTGCAAAATATCTTCCTTCTATTTTTGAGGAACTGCACGACATCAGCAAAGAAGATCTCATTCAAAGAGTCGTTAGCATTGAGTTCAACCGGTTCCTCGATTATTACCGTAACGCTCCCGACCTGAATGTGGACATTGCTCACCAGGGCAGATCAAGAAGTTCACAAAACGGGGAAAGCTACCGATCGTCGGCTCCGAGAATGTTCATCAACCTCGGATCGGTTGATGGATTTGACCGCGGAAACATGTTGGATTACGTGATGGAAATGACTGGGGCGACTAAGAACCAGGTTGGAAAAATTGACATCAAGGGTGTTTATTCATTTATTGAAATGGAAGAGCAGGCCCTTCCTAAAGCAATGGAATCTTTCAGGGGAGAAGTCTTCAACGGAAGAAAAGTGCGCGTGGAAATTTCCGGCGATGGAGAACGCAAAAGTTTCGACGGGAAAAAATCAAAAGAGAAAAGAGGCTGGGGCGAAAAATCTTACAAGAGAAATGAAAGTTTTTCCGGCGACAAAAAAAGAAAACGCAAGTACGCAGGAAGGTAATCCGGCACTGAAGTTTTCAACAAACATCAATGGAATAGTAACTGCGCATGCCGGTTTCGGTGACCAGTATCCGTTTACTTTTGTTCTTTATAGTTAATTGACTCGTATTGAAACTCGATCCGTACGATAAAGATTATCAGGAGAAGGTTTTCTATCGAATCCTTAGAAGACTGGGATTAACCTTGCTGGTCTTGATAGCGTTATACATCTGCGGAATGATAAGTTTGAAGAACGATGAGTTAAGAAATCACCAGGCTGTCTTAGATGCCCAGGAATCCTGGAGGAAAGGATCTTATCTGTTAGAAAGTAAACCCGATACCGGATATAAAAAGGTTTTCCCCGAGGATACAGTTTCTGATCCTTTGCAAGGACAGATTGAGGATGCAGTGGATGATGCCATCAATCGAAAATAGAGATTTTAAAAATTTGAATTGCTTATTGTGTAACCAGGAATATACCAGTTAAATCGTCATAAATAATCATTGTTTTGAGCCACGTAAAATTCAATCACCAGTCAGCATTTTACGCTGATCTGAAAAACAGGGTGAACCAGTATTTCACCGAACATAAAATCGATCAGCACGGAGATGCCAGGCTGCATGTCAAAGCCGGACTTTTGCTTTCGGTATTTGTGGCAGTATATGTCCTCCTTGTTTTTTTTACTCCGACAGCCTTGTGGAGTGTTTTGCTTTGTGTTTTACTCGGACTTGCCACTGCTGGTATCGGGTTTAACATCATGCACGACGGAAGCCACGGAAGTTTTTCCAATAGTAAAACCGTCAATCGTTTCGCCGCGTTAACATTGAATTTATTGGGAGGCAGCGCATTTTTCTGGAACATCAAACACAACATGGTTCATCATACTTATACCAATATCGACGGGCATGATGATGACATCCAGAACGAACCGTTTCTCCGGATGTGTGCAACGCAGCGTAAACGGAAGATGCATAAATACCAGCACCTCTATTGGTTCCTGATTTATGGTTTCATGTACATCTCATGGGTTTTCCTTCTTGATTTTCAGAAGTATTTTTCCAGGCATGTCGGAGCGAAAGATCATATCCAGATTGATTTGAAAACACACATCGGTTTCTGGCTTACAAAGATTCTGTATGTGTTCACTTTTATTATCCTGCCGCTGATGTTCGTGAGCACCTTGCAATTGGTGATTGGCTACCTTGTTTTTTCTTTCACCACAGGAATTGTGATCAGTGTTGTATTCCAACTGGCACATGCCGTGGAGCATGTTGAATTCATTGAAGATAAAAAGGAAGACATGGTGCTTGAAAATGACTGGGCAGTTCACCAGATGTTTACCACGGCAAATTTTGCAACGAAGAATAAAATAGTTGCTTTTTTTACCGGCGGATTGAACCACCAGATCGAGCATCATTTGTTTCCGAAAATATCTCACATCTATTACCCTGAACTCAGCAAAATCGTCAGGAAGGTTTCTGCGGAATACGGAATCAACTATGTGGAACAGCCCACCGTGATTCAAGCCATCGCTTCTCATGTGAGGTTCCTCAAAAGGATGGGACGATAAAACTTCGGTTTCCCAATAACAATCATTGATCAAAGGAAGTCCCCGTGAAAACGGGGACTTTTGTTTTTATTAAGGAGACTATGATTTCAGAAGTCGCCGAAGGCGGCGCACTGAAATTATTAAGTCGAACTTGTCCCGAGCGACGTCGAGGGATTTGTCCTTCCGATGAAAATTGATTTTTTTCAAAATTGTATTGAAATTAACAGGGTGTTAGTAAAAAAAAGTAACATTTTTTTGGAATGACCCCCATAAATAATGTATGTTTGTCAAAATAATTGTAAAAATATTAGGTATCACAAAAAAAATCAATAAATAACATGTCAAACATCCGTTTCAGAGCGCTTGAACACACGGTGAATCGTCAGCCGGTAAAAGTGATTCCTCCGTCAAACAAGGTTTCCGATTATTTTGGAATCAACGTTTTTAATAAAGATGCCATGCATAAGTTTCTTCCGAGGGATGCCTATCAGGCAGTGATGGCAGCCATCGATCTTGGAGAACGGATCGACCGTAAAATTGCCGACCAGGTTGCTTTGGGCATGAAAGAATGGGCAACCTCAAAAGGCGCTTCACATTACACGCACTGGTTTCAGCCTCTCACAGGAACAACCGCCGAAAAGCACGATTCTTTTTTCGAAGTTTCTTTCGACGGAAAAGCGCTTGAACATTTTTCCGGCGGCGCACTGGCTCAGCAGGAACCGGATGCATCCAGTTTTCCCAGCGGAGGAATCCGGAATACGTTTGAAGCCCGCGGCTATACGGCCTGGGATCCAAGTTCCCCGGCATTCATCATGGAAAGCGCAAACGGAAAAACGCTTTGCATCCCCACTATTTTTGTTTCCTACACCGGCGAAACACTCGACTACAAAGCTCCCTTGCTGAAAGCGCTGCATGCACTTGATAAAGCTGCCGTGGAAGTGTGCCAATACTTTGATAAGAATGTGACCAAGGTTTTCGCTACGCTCGGCGTTGAACAGGAATATTTCCTCGTGGATACTGCATTGTTCAACTCGCGTCCTGACCTCTCCACTACCGGCCGTACCGTTTTCGGTCACTCGCCTGCGAAAGGTCAACAGCTGGAAGATCATTATTTCGGTTCCATTCCGGAACGTGTGTATGCTTTCATGCATGACTTCGAAATCGAAGCGTTCAAACTTGGAATTCCATTGAAGACAAGGCATAATGAAGTGGCGCCATCGCAATTTGAATGTGCTCCTGTCTTTGAAGAAATCAACCTCGCCGTTGATCACAATGCGTTGCTCATGGATGTGATGGATAAAGTAGCCCGCCGGCATAACTTCAAAGTATTGTTTCATGAAAAGCCGTATGCCGGGATCAACGGAAGCGGGAAACATAACAACTGGAGTTTGGGTACGAACACCGGGAAAAACCTGCTTTCACCTGGAGGAAATCCGAAGTCGAACCTGATGTTTCTTACCTTCTTTGTGAATACCATCAAGGCAGTATATGAACATGCTGATCTGTTGCGCGCCAGCATTGCATCGGCCGGAAACGATCACCGCTTAGGTGCCAATGAAGCACCGCCTGCCATCATGAGTATTTTCCTGGGATTGCAGCTCAGTAAAGTTTTGGATGAAATAGAAAAAAGTGTGAAGGACAAAAAAATGAGTCCGGAAGAGAAGACAGCTTTGAAACTGAACATCGGTAAAATCCCGGAAATACTTCTGGATAATACCGACAGGAACCGCACATCACCGTTTGCATTTACCGGGAATAAATTTGAATTCAGGGCAGTCGGTTCTTCCGCCAATTCATCCAATGCCATGATGGTACTAAATACCATTGTTGCGAATCAACTCAATGATTTTAAAAATGAAGTCAATGGCTTGATTAATAAAGGTGTAAAAAAAGACGAAGCCATCCTGAAAGTGTTGCGTCAGTACATCGTTGATTCCAAACACATCCGGTTTGAAGGAAATGGCTATGGTGATGAATGGGTAAGAGAAGCGAAGAAACGCGGGCTGAATAACATCACCACCACACCTCCGGCACTTGATGCATTCGTTTCAAAAAAGTCGGTTAAATTGTTTGAAGAAAACGGAATTTTCTCTCACAGGGAAATTGAAGCACGTCATGAAATCATGTTGGAGACCTACATCAAAAAAATTCAGATCGAATCACGTGTCATCGGCGACCTGGCCATCAACCATGTTATACCGGTGGCTGTCAGTTACCAGACGAAACTGGCTGAGAATGCAGTGGCACTTAGGGAGATCGGGATGAAGCCGGAAGTTTTTTCGGTGCAGTCGGAAACGATCAGGGAAATATCTGACCATATTTCGGTGATCAAAACCAACGTGGAGGCTATGATTGAAGAGCGAAAGAAGGCGAATAAAATCGTGGATGCCAGGGAAAAGGCTGTAGCCTATTGCGATGCAGTACGGACACATTTTGATGTCATCCGCAAACATGTTGATAAACTTGAAATGCTGGTGGACGATGAGATGTGGCCGATGGCAAAATACCGTGAGTTGGTCACAATTCGCTGAATATTCTATTGGTTTAATGAAGAAAACCGGTGAACAATCATCACCGGTTTTTTGATTTTCTGATAATTATGTTGCACCTGTGTTTTTTTTCTATATTCGCAACCATTATTCATATTTGATTTAATTAAAATTATTTTTTTCTTTGCCTGATAAAGAATTTTCCTAACCCGCTCAATTGCATAATAAACATTGATATGAAAATTTATAAATCGGTTGCTTGTTTCTTCATCGGCCTGGTAATGGTCATTTCGGCAAGTGCTCAAAAAACATCGACCTCTTCTGCTGATGCAGCGTATACCAAAGGCGATTATTACGACGCTGTTCCCCTTTACAAAAAGGCTTTTAACAAGGAAAAAAACAAAGCAAAAAAAGCAGAGATTCTTTTTAAAACGGCAGAATCATACCGGATGGTCAACGACTTCAAAAACCAGGAAGTATGGTACGACAAGGCTATCAAAGGCGGGTACAAAGAACCTGTCGTTTTTCTCAGGCTCGCTGAAGCCCTTCAGTTCAATGGCAAATACGATGAGGCAATCGTCCAGTTTACTACTTTTAAAAATGCAGCGGTAAATGATCCCCGCGGCGAAGATGGAATCAAAGCCTGCACACAGGCGCAAAAATGGAAAGACAAACCAACCCGGTACAGGATTGATAACGCTTCAGCGCTGAACTCCAAGTACAGCGATTTCGGCGTGTCTTATTCCAACAAAGATCATCGAGCTGTGATTTTTACTTCTGCCCGCGAGGAATCAATTGGTAAAAACAATGACGGCGGCACCGGTGAAAAGTTCCAGGATCTCTACGAAGCCAGCGTCGATAAAAAAGGAAAATGGAGTACGCCGAAACCACTCCTTGAACCCATCAATTCAGGTGGCAACGATGGCGGAGCTGCTCTGGATAAAAAAGGCAACGAAATGTTTTTCACCCGCTGCGATTTTGAAAAAGGAAAAGTGGGTATCTGTGAAATTTATTTTACGAAAAGAAAAGGACAAACCTGGGATGAACCGAAACTCATTCCTCTGTCACCCGACAGTGCTACAGTCGGCCAGCCATGTTTATCTCCTGACGAACAGACTTTATATTTTGTTTCTGACATGCCGGGCGGACAAGGCGGAAAAGACATTTGGATGAGTGCCTATGATAGGAAAGCAAAAGCTTGGGGAAAGCCTGTGAACCTTGGAAATAAAGTGAACACCGCAGAAGATGACATGTTCCCTTTTGTTGCTCCTGACAACACGCTTTACTTCGCTTCTAAAGGACATCCCGGCATGGGCGGTTTGGATATCTTCAAAACAAAAATGAGTACAGGTGGTGCCTGGGAAGAGCCGGTTAACATGAGATACCCGATCAATACGCCTGCTGATGATTTTGCATTTTTAATAGACGAAGGCAACGACAAAGGTTACCTGAGTTCGAACCGTGAAGGTGGTAAAGGCGGGGATGATATTTACACTTGGGTTTTGCCGCCATTGGTTTTCACCGTGTCAGGAAAAGTATTTGATGCCGATTCAAAAGCAAACATCGAAGGCGTCAGCATTGAACTTTTTGGAAGCGACGGAACATCTGTGCCATACAAAACAGACAAGACCGGTGCTTACAAATTCGACCTGAAGCCGGAAACCAGTTACAAGGTTTCTGCTACGATGAAAGACTACCTGAATAAATACATTGAAGTTTCAACGGTTGGTCTCGAGATATCAAAAGATTTTATCGGTGATTTCGATTTCGCCATGAAGTCAACCAAGAAACCGATCGAACTTCCGAACATTTTATATGATCTCGCTAAATGGGATCTGAGGCCTGAATCAAAAATTGCTTTGGATGGCCTTGTGAAAACAATGGATGAGAATCCTACCATCGTGATTGAATTGGGATCTCACACCGACTCACGCCCGATTCCAATGACTAACGATACACTGTCACAACGACGCGCCCAATCGGTCGTGGATTACCTCATCGAAAAAGGCGTGGATGCTGATCGTCTCCATGCAAAGGGTTATGGTGAAAAAGAACCGCGGACTTTAAATGTAAACATGGGCCATTTCAAAGCGGGTGATGTTTTGACGGATGCTTTTATCACCGGCTTAAAAAATACTGCCCTAAAAGAAGAAGCGCACCAGTTGAACCGCCGCACAGAATTTAAAGTGCTGCGTACGAATTATGTGAAAGGTCAGAAGGCTACGGAAAATGCGCCAGCACCGGGAACAGTGATTGATTCAGTAGCCGGCAAAGCGGTGCCTAAAGAAGATGTTGCAAACCCGGTAAAGGTTGAGCTGACTGAAAAACCAAAAGAAGAAATCCCTGCACCTGCAGCGAAGGAGCCGGGTAAAATTTATGTATGCGAAAAGAAAGATACCTATATGTCGGTGGCGAAGAAATTCGGAATGACTATGAAGGATCTGAAGACGTTGAATGGCTTAAAGACTGAACAGATCGCAGAAGGCATGGAATTGAAAGTTGAAAAAACCGGAGACTATACTGAGTTCGACAGCAAATTCTACACACTGGAAAAAGGCGATGAAAGCTATTCTAAAATTGCCAAGAAGATTAATATGAAAACCGGCGACCTGAAAAAACTGAACAAAGGTGTGGATGAAGATACATTCCACCCTGGCAAGAAGATCAGGATCGCAAAGTAGCGATGAATATATTTTTGAAAGCGTTCTGCCGGGTAATGGTGGAACGCTTTTCATTTTTACAAGTGTGATGAGCGATAAAACAAAATATGAATCGCGCGGCGTGAGCGCTTCGAAAGAAGACGTACACCGGGCTATCAGCAACATCGACAAAGGAATTTTCCCCAAAGCATTTTGCAAAATTGTTCCTGATTTTCTTGGGAATGATGATGCGTATTGTGTGGTCATGCATGCCGATGGTGCCGGAACCAAATCGTCACTGGCGTATGCATATTGGAAGGAAACCGGCGATGCAGGCGTATGGAAGGGAATTGCACAGGATGCAGTGATCATGAATACCGATGATCTCCTTTGTGTCGGTGCCACTGAAAACATTTTGCTGTCATCAACGATTGGAAGAAACAAACATCTCGTTCCGGGAGAAGTGATTTCCGCTGTGATCAACGGAACAGAACAGGTACTTGAGATGCTTCGCTCTCATGGTATCAGCATTCATTCAACCGGCGGCGAAACAGCCGATGTCGGTGACCTCGTGAGAACCATCATCGTTGATTCCACGGTCGTGTGCAGGATGAAAAAAAGCGAGGTCATCAACAATGCAAACATCCAGGCAGGAGATGTCATCATTGGATTTGCATCGTCAGGAAAAACAAATTACGAAGATGATTACAACAGCGGTATCGGGAGCAATGGATTGACTTCAGCCCGGCACGATGTTTTTAATAAAACCGTTGCAGAAAAATACCCGGAGACATACGATCCTGCAACAGGAGAGAAATTCATTTACTCCGGAACAAAAAATCTCACCGATCAATATTCAATATTCAATAGTCAATATTCAATTGCTAAATTGATTCTTTCGCCAACGAGAACGTATGCTCCGGTGATGATAAAAATCTTTGCTCAGCACAGGAATAAAATTCATGGCATGATTCACTGCAGTGGAGGCGGACAAACCAAGGTCATGCATTTCGTCGATCAGTTGCATGTGATCAAAGACCATTTGTTCCCGTTGCCTCCTGTATTCAGTTTGATCAGGGATGAGAGTAAGACTCCATGGCAGGAGATGTACAGAGTCTTTAACATGGGTCACCGGATGGAAATCTATTGCGAAGAAAAAGATGCCGCTGCGATGATGGATGTCGCAAAGGAATTCAACCTGGAAGCAAAGATCGTCGGCAGGGTAGAAGCGGGAGAAAAAAAACTGACGATCTGTTCGGAGTTCGGAGAATTTATTTACTGAGATTATTAAACGAAAAGTAAAAGATGCTTTTAGAAAAATTAGAAGCCATTAAACGACGCTTCCAGGAAGTGGAACTGGAACTCAGCGGATCGGAGGCGATGAAGGATATGAAACGGTTTGCCCAGTTGAATCGTGAGTATAAAGAACTTCAGAGAATTGTTGAAATCTATCATGTCTATAAAAATGTTCAGAGCAACCTCGAACATTCAAAAAGCGTGGTAGCCAATGAAAAGGATGATGAGTTCCGCGAGATGGCAAAAATTGAAATGGATGAGCTCACCAGGCAAAGTGAAACACTGGAGGAAGAAATCCGTGTCATGCTCATTCCTGCTGATCCCGAAGACGCCAAAGATGCCATCATGGAAATCCGTGCTGGTACGGGCGGTGACGAAGCCAGCATTTTTGCCGGCGACCTGTACCGGATGTACACGCGGTTCTGTGAACGCAAAGGATGGAAGATTGAACTCGTCGACTACACGCAGGGAACTGCAGGCGGTTTTAAGGAAGTCATCATCGAAGTTCATGGAGATGGCGCGTATGGAATCCTGAAATATGAAAGTGGTGTTCACCGTGTGCAGCGCGTTCCGCAAACAGAAACACAGGGACGGGTTCATACTTCTGCGGCTTCCGTGGTAGTGCTTCCTGAAGTGGATGAATTTGATGTCGACATCAAACCAAATGAAATCCGGAAAGATCTTTTTTGCTCACAAGGTCCCGGCGGACAGTCGGTGAATACTACTTATTCTGCCGTGCGGTTGACGCACATTCCTACCGGCATTGTGGCGCAATGCCAGGATGAAAAATCACAGATTAAAAATTACGCCAAAGCATTGCAGGTTTTGCGCGCCCGGATTTATGAAGTCGAGTTGAATAAAAGAATGGAAGAGCGTTCGAAGAAACGCAAGACCATGGTTTCAACCGGCGACCGTTCAGCAAAAATTCGTACGTACAATTATCCACAGAGCCGTATCACCGATCATCGCATCGGCATGACGACACACAACCTTCCGACATTTGTGGATGGCGACATTGAAGACATGATTGAAGCATTGCAGTTGGCAGAGAATGCCGAACGGCTGAAAGAGGGAGTGGTGTAAGCGATGGCATTGAATAGTGGATATAGCCCGCTTGTCACATTCTCCGCTTCTCCATTTCCCTGCACCCTCTGCTTCTCAGCGTCCTCCGAGCAAAATTATCTTCCCTGAAATTTTTTCACGCAGGGCTCGCAGGGGAGCGGAGAACGCAGAGTCGAAATTGATTTTGTGTGATCCCTCAGCGCACTCTGCTTCTCAGCGTCCTCCGCCTGAATTTTTTTTAAATAAAATGATGAAATAGGTGTATTGAATATTTCCTGCTTCTTCCATTCACCGTTTCCCCTCCTCCGATATAAAAGATTTTCCGATTGTAAAACCCCGTTCCATTTTTTTTGTAATTTTATCTTTCAATGAAACGAAGAAACTTCATTCAACTTGTTGCTACTTCCATCGCTATGACTTCACTGACTTCATTTAAAAAAGTTACAGACGGGTTGGAAACAACAGGCTCCCGGATGCCTGTGTTATTCGTTGGCCATGGCAACCCGATGAATGCCATCGAAGAAAATGAATTCAGCCGTGCCTGGAATAAAATCGGAAAAGAACTTCCGCTTCCCAAAGCCATCTTATGTGTGAGTGCGCATTGGCAAACAAAGGGAACAAAAGTCACCGCCATGGCGAAGCCGAAAACCATTCATGATTTCTCCGGCTTTCCGCAGGAGTTATTTGACAAACAGTATCCGGCTCCCGGTTCACCGGAATTTGCCGGCGAGACAAAAAAAATAATCAGGAGCACAACAGTCGAACTCAATGACGACTGGGGACTCGATCATGGCTGCTGGAGCGTTTTAGCAAGGATGTTCCCCGATGCAACGGTTCCGGTTTTTCAGTTGTCGCTCGATTATTCTCAGCCACCGGAATATCATTACCAACTTGCAAAAGAACTCACCGGCCTCAGGAAAAAAGGAGTGTTGATTGTAGGAAGCGGCAACATCGTTCACAACCTCGGTATGCTGCAATGGAATGATTCGGTGTACGACTGGGCAACAGAATTTGATGAGCGGATTAAAAAACTGATTCTTTCCGGAGATCACCAACCCATTATTCATTATGAAAAATTCGGTGCGGCAGCGAAACTCGCCGTTCCTACCAACGAACATTTCCTGCCTTTGTTATATGCTCTTGCCTTGCAGGAAAAAAATGAACCGGTCAGTTTCTACGCGGAGAAAACCATGATGGGTTCCATCTCGATGCGGAGTGTGAAGATGGGTTGAATTTTATTACCCATGACTGAAGTCAGGGGTTTCAATACATCTCAATCTCAAACGGCAGCCGCGCCTGTATTCCCTGCATCTTCAGCATCGACTGAATGCGGTTGTAATATTTATAGGATTCTCCCAGTTGTTTTTTAGCAACCGATTCACTGACATCAGTGGAATAATCTTCCAACAGTTTTTGTAAAAAATCTTTTTGTTCAGGCAACGAGATCACACGGTACTGGCCGAGCTTCGCCATTCTCGCGGCAATGTCAAGCGCCGTGTTGATTCCGCCTAATGCATCTACCAGTCCGAGTTGTTTAGCATCGGTGCCGCTCCATACTCTTCCCTGCCCGATGCTGTCGACATCAGCCTTGTTCATTTTTCTTCCTTCGGCAACATGGGTGATGAACGTATCATAAATGCGTTCCACTTCGAGTTGAATGATTTCTTTTTCCTGTGCAGTCATTGGCCGGGTCATGCTGCCGATGCCGGAGAACTTTCCGGTCTTCACCGTATCGAAGGTGATTCCGAGTTTGTTGTTGAACATTTTTTGTGCGTTGAAGAGCAACCCGAACACGCCGATGGAACCGGTAATCGTTCCCGGTTCTGCAACGATGCTATCGGCAGCACAGGAAATATAATAACCTCCGGAAGCGGCGAGGTCGCCCATGGAAACGACCACCGGTTTTGCTTTTTTTGCCAGCAACACTTCGCGCCAGATCACATCGGAAGCCAGCGCGCTTCCGCCGGGAGAATTGACACGGAGCACAATTGCTTTGATCGAGGAATCCAGTCTTGCTTTCCGTATCGTCTCTGATAATCCGCCGGATCCGATCACATCGTCATTTCCTTCGCCGCCCATGATATCACCGACTGCATAAATGATAGCAATCTTCTTCGCTGAAAATGCTTTGGAAGACCCGGGAACCTTGTCGTATTTTTTCATCGATATCAAACGCAGTTTATTTTTTTCAGTGAGTCCTGAAATTTTTCTGAGTTCCGATTGCACTTCATCGAAATAAGCAAGTTGATCCACCATCTTCAGGCGCAATGCATCTTCCGGATTCCGCACTTCCATTTCATTGGCAATTCCCATCAATTTTTCGCTGGTGATGTTTCGTGATGTTGAAATGTCACCGATGAATTTTTTCCAGATAGACTGCTGCAACTCTTTAACCTGTGCGCGGTTTTCAGGGCTCATCTTGTCGTTGATGAAAGGCTCCACGGCACTTTTAAATTTCCCGTGACGGATGATTTCCGGCTCGACTTCCAGTTTTTCCAATGCTCCTTTGAAAAATGTAAGCTCTGTATTCAACCCGTGAAAAATCAATTCTCCCTGCGGATTCAGGAAAATCCTGTCGGCGACAGAAGCGAGGTAATACGTTCCCTGTGAATAATATTCACTGTATGCATAAATGAACTTGTGTGTGTTTTTAAAATCGATCAACGCATTCCTGATTTCTTCGGCTGTTGATATTCCCCCCTGGAAGGTTGAAAGGTTCAGGAAAATTCCTTTGATGCGGGAATCGTTTTTTGCTTTGTCGATATTTTTCAGAATGTCGTTCAGCCCGAGATCCTGTTCCGATTTAAAAGAATTGAAGTTCATTCCTTCAAAAGGATTTTTAGAGGTCCGTTCCTTGACCGGGTGATCCAGCGTAATTTCAAGAATCGAATTGTTGTCAACCGAAGGTGCCCCGTCTTTCGCCATCGATAAGATACCGAACAGGATGAAAAGGGAAATGAAAAATAAAATGATGAGTGAAAGAAATACACCCAGCATGGATGCAAACATGAATTTGAAGAACTGTTTCATAGGTTTATTACGTTGGTTTTCGTTGGGATAATATGCAATATTAAGGATTGCAAATGAGATGCGATGATGACACTGTGATTTGTTTTTAAAGGCCGGTATTTTGGATGGATTTGGTTCAAAAAAATCGAGCATTTTTTGTCTTCAATTCAGGATTGGATCATGTATATTTGAAAAAAATTGTTTTGTGAATCGGATTTGTCTTTCTCTTGGTTCCAATGTAGGCGACCGGGTTCAGCACCTGAAGAATGCCGCTGCTGAAATCCATAAAGAACTCGGGCTTGTTGCTGCACAATCTTCCGTGTATGAGACCGAACCTTGGGGAAATTCCCGGCAGGAGAATTTTTTAAACCAGGTGATTCTTATTGAATCATCTTTACTGGCAGATGAAGTCATGTACAGGATATTGATGATAGAAGAAAAAATGGGCAGGAGAAGAACCGTTAAATGGGAACCGAGAATCATCGACATTGATATTTTATTTTTTAATGATGAAATTATTTCAAAGGAAAATCTTCGGGTTCCGCATCCCAGCCTGCATGATAGAAAATTTGTTTTGACTCCATTGGCTGAATTGATTCCGGAGTACATCCATCCCGTTTTAAAAAAATCAATTTTAGCATTGCTTTCTGATGTGAATGATCCGCTTGAAGTAAAAAAAGTTTCAACTCAAACAGCCTGATGCCAGCCCTGAGATACGACTACATAGTGATTGAAGGCAACATCGGAACCGGCAAGACTTCCCTGGCTACGAAGATTTCGTCTGACTTTAACACACGGCTCATCCTCGAACGGTTTGCTGACAACCCTTTTCTTCCCAGGTTTTATGAAAACCGCCAGCGGTACGCTTTTCCGCTGGAGCTTTCCTTTCTCGCCGATCGTTACCAGCAGTTGAAGGATGAACTCACGAACCAGGAATTGTTTCAGCCAAAAACAGTATCGGATTATCTTTTGAGCAAGTCACTCATTTTTGCATCCATCACGCTCAAGGATGTTGAACGGGATTTGTACCAACGTCTTTTCCAGATCATCAATCCTCATCTTCCCAAACCTGATTTGCTTGTTTATCTTCACAAAGACATTCCGAAACTTCAGTCGAACATTCAAAAGAGGGGAAGGGACTATGAACTGAACATCGAGGATAATTATTTACTCCAGCTTGAAAAAGGATATTGGGAGTTTTTCAAGCAGCAAAGCAACCTGAGAATCCTCGTACTCGACACCAATCATGTTGATTTTGTATCGAATAAAATGCATTATGAATCGATATTGGAATTGATAAATTCGGAATACCAACCCGGTATACACCGCGTAATTATTGATGTTTAGAGGGTATTAGAGGATGTTTCACCCTTATTTCTTGACTAATATCAAAAGATTCTTATTTTTGTCGAAAATTAAGACGCAAAAGTAAAACAAAGCGTCAAAGACAATAACCATGAGGATTTCTACACTTCCTGGAGTTTTGCTTTTATTATTCATTACAAGTAACTCCTTCGGCCAGGTTGATACCTTGCATGTCACCAAACGATATGACATGCCAAGGGCCCGCACATTCCGTACGCTCGATATTGGTGTTCATTTCGGTATGACGTATCCGAATACCGACATTGCCGCCAGTGATTTATTCAGCAGTGGTGTGGAAACGAAACTTGCTTACGGGTTGACATTGACCAAATTCCTGTCTCATAATTTCGGGTTGCAGGCACAATTCATTACCGGGAAGATGAGCGGGAAAGACAAAGAGAAGCCGAATCAATATTTTTTTACGACCAAGGTTAAATACGATGTATCACTGAATGCTGTTTTCCAGGTTGGGAACATCGCATTCCTGAAACGTTCTCCTGATCTTGCGATCTATGGGTATGTTGGTGTGGGAAGAATTAATTTTGATCCAAGCAGGTCCATTTATGTTCAGAATAATTTTATCGATTCAACAACGGTTAATTATCACAATACAACTGAAATAATTTTTCCATTCGGTTTAGGTGCCAAGTACCGCATCAACAAAAATTTTTCGATCAATGCTGAATATTCTTTACGTCACCTGAACTCGGATAAACTGGATGGTTACTTCCGCCTGCTCTCGGAGAATGATGATTATTCTTACCTCAATGTCGGTCTTATTTATCATTTAGGTACGAAAGAAAAAGTGCTGGAATGGAATAACCCGATCGGTGACATGTACGCTGACCTTGCTGTTGTAAAGGATAAAATTGACCTCGTTACAAAAGATTCAGACAAAGACGGAGTGGCCGATATGTTCGATCGTGAACCGGATACTCCTGAGGGAGTGAAAGTTTACGGTGACGGAACTTCTGTTGACAGCGACGGTGACGGCGTTCCGGATTTCAAGGATGTTGAACCGTATTCTTCAAAAGGTGCCAAGGTGGATGGTAGTGGAAAAGAAATTGATGCCGATGGCGATGGAATTCCTGACAGCCGTGACCTGGAACCGAATACTCCGAAGGGAACGCTTGTCAGCAACCAGGGAATTACGATTCCGGTTGGCAAACAACAAAATGAACAGGGAGGAAATTCTGCTCTCAATGTTGGTTCAGGTTATCTTCCATCTGTTTTCTTTGAATTGGATAAAGCCGTCATCCAGAAAAAGTACAATGAAACACTGGCCTCCATCGGAATGGTAATGAAAAATTATCCTGACCTGAAGTTTGAACTGGTTGGCAACTGCGACATACGTGCGAATGAAGACTATAACATCAAACTCGGGATGAGAAGAGCGCAGGCGGTAAAAGACCATCTTGTGAAGAGATACGGGATTGATCCGTCGCGAATGACGATTACCACAAAAGGCAAGAAGGAACCGATCACCAGCCAGGATCATGCGATGAACCGCAGGGTTGATTTCAGGGTGGTACAATAATAGGTAACAGTAATTTCATTTCAAAAAAACCTCCGGAATCATCGGAGGTTTTTTTATGGCCAAAATTATTTTTCCGGATTTTTTTTCCAGGTTTTAAAAAGTTCTTGTTGCTTTGGCCGGTTCGCCGGCACTTCACGGAGCGGTTCACATTCTTTCAGTGATGCATCAAGTTCTCCCGGAAGCTGCTGGTACAGTTGTGTTCCTTTTGTTTTCCAGGCCAGCATGTCATCCGTTACATCTTTAATGATTTTTGCAGGGTTGCCGACCACTACTTTACGTTCAGGAATAATCATTCCTTCCGGAACAAACGTGAGGGCACCGATGATGCATTCATTGTTTATGACTACATGATCCATGATTACGGCATTCATTCCAACCAATACATTTTTCCCGATGGTGGCACCGTGAACAATGGCACCATGCCCGATGTGAGCAGATTCTCTCAGCAATACGGTAATGCCCGGGAACATATGGATGATGCAGTTTTCCTGGATGTTGCATCCGTCTTCAATAATGATTTCTCCCCAGTCACCGCGGATGGCAGCGCCCGGCCCTACATACACATTTTTACCGATGATCACATTGCCCGTTACAGCCGCTAACGGATGAACAAAAGAACTTTCATGAATGACGGGGATGTAGTTGTTATAGGAATAAATCATGGGCGGAAATGGGATTTGGGATTGGGTGATTAGGGATTTAGGGTTTGGTGATTTCGGGATATGGGAATATTGATGAGTTAATCAACTTAATTAACCTAACACCCAAATTAACTTTTCTCCACAACCACCGCATACCCCTGTCCCACGCCAACACACATGGTAACGAGTGCGTATTTTTTATTTTGTTCGTGAAGTTCAATGGCAGCAGAAAGAAGAATGCGTGCACCGCTCATGCCTAACGGATGGCCGAGCGCTATGGCTCCGCCGTTTGGGTTGATTCTCGGATCGTTGTCATCCAGTTTCCAAGACCGGATGCAGGCCAGCGATTGTGCGGCAAAGGCTTCATTCAGTTCGATCACATCCATGTCCGACATTTTCAATCCTGCTTTTGCAAGCGCTTTGTTGCTTGCTTCCACCGGGCCGATTCCCATGATTCGTGGTTCTACACCTGCGGCTGCAGCAGCTACGATTCTTGCTAAGGGTTTTAAATTATTTTTTTTGACAGCCATTTCCGAAGCAAGAAGTATCGCGGCAGCACCGTCATTCAAGCCTGATGAATTGCCGGCGGTAACCGTTCCATCTTTCCTGAAAGAAGGTTTTAATTTTGACAAGCCTTCAAGCGTTGTCACTGGTTTCATGAATTCATCTTTGTCGAAAAGCAACGGCTCACCTTTTTTTTGAGTAATCTCAATGGTCACAATTTCTTTTTTGAATCTTCCTTTTTCCTGCGCCGATTTCGCTTTCATCTGCGACAGGAAAGAAAACTGATCCTGGTCTTCCCTTGATATTTTTATGGTGTCGGTGAGGTTCTCTGCCGTTTCACCCATGGACTCCACACCATATTTTTCTTTCATCTTTGGGTTGATGAATCTCCATCCGAAACTTGAATCGAACATCTGTGCATCACGGCCGAATGCGGAAGAGGTTTTGGAAATCACCCACGGACCGCGTGTCATGTTTTCCACGCCGCCGGCAATGATGAGTTCAGCGTCACCAACCATAATCGCTCTGGCTGCTGAAACAGATGCCGACAATCCGGAGGCGCAAAGCCTGTTCACGGTTTCACCGGGAACGGTGTAAGGGATTCCTGCAAGCAACAACGCCATCCTGGCAACGTTCCTGTTGTCTTCTCCCGCCTGGTTGGCGCAGCCAAAGATCACGTCGCTTATTTCTGTGGCATCCACGCCCGGATTTTTTTTCATCAGTTCCGAAATGACAAATGCAGCAAGGTCATCTGTGCGCATCGTGGAAAGTGTGCCGCCTAAATTTCCAATTGGTGTACGAACACCGTTAATGATATATGCCTGTTTCATAAGTGCGGGTTACAGCCTTGTTAATTTATTTTATACTGAAAAGTTTGTTCATGCATTGTTTTAAATTTTCCATTCTTTGCTGGTCCTGTAAACAGTTCCTTTAAAGAATGCGACTTTTTCATTCTCCTGGTTTGTTACTTCCATGAGATAGGTTCCTGTTTTATTGGTCAGCGATAATTCCCTCGCTTCACAGGTGAGGATATCATTTTCTTTCACAGCAATTGAAAATGAAATGGAACATTCCAGCGCGACACTCACCCGCCCGCTGGCATTGCTTGCAAAAGCGAGGGCGCTGTCGGCAAATGAAAAAGCAATTCCGCCGTGTGCCGTGCCCAGTCCGTTTACCATTTCTTTCCGCACTTTCATTTTCAGGATGCAATGTCCTTCTTCAATAAGAACTCTTTCTATTCCGAGCCACCGGCTGAATGCATCATCGTCGAACATTTTAGTCACGATTTGCTCAGCAGTCATTTTTTTATTCATCAGTCAAAGCGAGTTTATTAAATAAGTCCGGGATCAGGAATAAAACTTCTTTTTTTCTTTCACCATTTTTTTCAGGAGTACACCAGGCCGGTAACGCTCTTCAGAATAATCTTCTTTCAGTTGAGAAAGGATGGAAAGAATTTTTTCCGCACCGATTTCATCGCACCATTTCAATAGGCCTTTCGGGTAATTTACACCTTTCGTCATCGCCAGGTCGATGTCTTCTTTCGAGGCAACACCGTAATATAAAGCATCTGCAGCTTCGTTGATGAGCATGGCGATGACGCGATGAAAAATCTTTTCAGCCAAAGTGTGGTCACGTTTAGGCTCCGGTACAACCACATTTTCAGAATAATCATAATACCCTTGTCCGGATTTTTTTCCGAATCGCCCGGCTTCAAATAACCGTTTCTGGGTGAGAGAAGGTTTGTAACGCGGATCATAAAAAAACTGTTTCCAAACGGTTTCGGTAACGGTATAATTCACATCGTTGCCAATCATGTCCATCAGTTCAAACGGTCCCATTTTAAATCCGCCTTTTTCTTTTAATGCCCAATCGATCGTGGCAAAGTCAGCGATGCCTTCTTCGTAAATCCGGATCGACTCACCGTAATACGGCCTTGCTACTCGGTTTACGATAAAGCCGGGAGTGTCTTTTGCGAGAACGGTTGTCTTATTCCAGCTGTCTATTAATTTTTTTGTTTTGGATTCCGTTTCAGAAGTGGTTGTAAGTCCTTTGATGATTTCCACCAGCGGCATGAGTGTAGCCGGGTTAAAAAAATGAATGCCGATCACTCGTTCCGGTTTCCTGCATGCAGCGGCGATGGAAGTGATGGACAGGGATGAAGTGTTACTGGCAAGTATGCAATCATCTCCCACTATGTTTTCCAGTTCCGAAAAAAGTTTTTGTTTGATGTCGAGGTTCTCGACGATGGCTTCGATCACAAGTCCGCAGTCAGCAAATTTCGCCAGGTCATTGACCCATTCGATTTTTCCTTTGATGGATTCCCCCTCTTCTCCGGATATTTTTTGTTTGCCGACGAGCCTGTCAACCGACGACACCAGGTTTTGCCTTGCCAGAATCAGAACAGCCTTGCTGTTGTCATAGATTTTAACGCTGTGCCCGGAAGCCGAGGCAACCTGGGCAATCCCGCTGCCCATCGTACCGGCTCCGATTACACCAACGATAGTCTGTTTGTTCATGTTTGAGCTTTAAAAGCGGGTAAAAGTAAAGAATATATTGAAGGTGATCATCTGTCTGGTATTACCCTGGAACTGAGGAAAATGATGGAGTTGCCCCGGTCATCTTCAATTTTAAAAAATGTTTGGATTTTAAGAGGGTAATTGTATCTTTGCGCTCCCAATATTGAAAAAAATAAAATGGCAAATCACAAATCATCCATCAAAAGAAACCGGTCGAACAAGGCAAAAGAACTGCGTAATAAATACCAGGGCAAGACCACGCGCAATGCAATCAAGGCATTTCGTGATATAAAAGTTAAGAAAGACGCTGAAACAGCTTTCCCGAAGCTTTCTTCCATGCTTGATAAACTTGCCAAGAAAAATGTGATTCATAAGAACAAAGCATCTAACTTAAAATCTGAACTCCAGGTTCACATCAACCATCTTAAATAATTTTCAGAATAAAATTTTTACAGCGGTCTTTTCAAATTTGGAAAGACCGTTTTTGTTTGTAGTTTTGACTGACTTTTAAATTTTTATTGACCTTGAAAAATCTTTTTTATGAACCGTTTAACCATCAAATCGTGGGCTGAAGAAGACCGCCCGCGCGAAAAACTTCTCCTGAAAGGAAAACATGTTTTATCGGACGCTGAACTCGTAGCCATTTTAATCAGCTCCGGGAACGCTGAAGAAAGCGCCGTTGAACTATCGAGGCGTGTGCTTGAAAAAGCACAGCACAACCTGAACGAACTCGGCAGGATGAATGTGAAAGAGCTCACAAAATTCAAAGGCATCGGTGAAGCGAAAGCCATTTGCATCGTAGCCGCTCTTGAACTGGGAAGGAGGAGGAAAGAAACAGAGGTGAAAAAACGTGAGAAAATCGTTTCCAGCAAAGATGTCTTTGAAATTTTCGGACCCATGCTTGCCGATTTGCATCACGAAGAATTCTGGATGCTGTTTCTGAACCGCGCCAACGACGTGATTGGCAAACAGCAAATCAGTACCGGCGGGATGTCGGGTACGGTGGTGGATCCGAAAATCATTTTCAAGGCGGCGCTCGACTTCAAAGCATCCTCCGTTATTTTTTGTCACAATCATCCGAGCGGGAACCTGAAGCCCAGCGAACAGGACATCCGACTCACCAAAAAGCTGGCAGAAGCCGGTAAACTGCTTGAAATCTCCGCGCTGGATCATATCATCGTTTCTCAGCATGGATTTTATAGTTTTGCAGACGAAGGAATGATGTGAGGTACTGCTGCATGTATTCAGTCATTCTTTGAAATACAAGGAATTGTTATTTTCAATCCGGAATTCAAAAAGAGAACATGCTGCTGATCTACACGAAGTCCACAACACCCAGGCTTAAATATACCTTCGACCTGGTCTTCAAAGAAATCATGGGAATAGACTATGCCGTTACTCATCATGCATTTGAATTCGGGCTGAGTAGTTTGCCGAAATTCAATTACAGTGAAGAAAAAATTGCCGATGAATTGTTTTTTTATTCGTCCATGTTGTTATTTGAAAAAGGAATCCGGCGCCAGGAAATTTCTGTATTTGACTGGGAAGACACCAAAGTTTTTTTCGCCACGCATCCCAAATATATTTTTCCGTTCGATCCTTTCGCCGCCAGTTTTTACCTCGTGAGCCGGTATGAAGAGTACCTTCCTCATCACCGCGACCAGCACGACCGCTTTGATGCTAAGGAAAGTCTTGCCTTCGAAAAAGGATTTCTGAACAAACCGCTCGTGAACATCTGGGTGAAAAAAATCAAGCAGGTACTGCTTGAAAAATTTCCTCAGCTGAAATTTCCCCAGCAGGAATACCGTTTTGTATCCACCATCGACATCGACAATGCATTTGCTTATCGTGAAAAAGGACTGATGAGAACAGGCGGCGCCATCGTAAGATCCCTGTTGAAGCTTGACTTGAAACAGATTTCCGAACGGGTTTCCGTACTCACCGGTCGCAGGCAGGATCCGTACGATACGTATGAAGTGATGAATGAAATTCAGAAAAAGTATGAGTTGAACTGCATTTATTTTTTTCTTCTTGGAGATTATGGCGAGAATGATAAAAATGTTTCTGCGGGCAGGAAAAAACTTCAGTCATTGATTAAGTCGATAGCCGATTATTCTGATGTGGGGATTCATCCGTCGTATGGCTCCAATGCAAATCCTGGACGGCTGCGGATTGAACTGTCAAGGCTGCGGAAAGTTCTGAAAAGAGACGTCACAAAGAGCCGGCAGCACTTTTTGGTTTTGCATTTTCCTTCCACCTACAGGAGGCTGATTGATCATGACATCACCGATGATTATTCGATGGGTTATTCGGGATCGGTCGGGTTCCGGGCCAGCATCTGCACACCATTTTATTTTTATGATCTTGAACTGGAAACATCTTCCAAACTGAGGATACATCCGTTTGCCGTGATGGATGCCACGCTGAAATATTACATGAAAATAAAACCAGGAGAAGCCATCAGTTACATCGAACCTCTGGTCAAGGAAGTGAAACATGTGGACGGAACGTTCATCAGCCTTTGGCACAATGAATCACTCAGCAACATACCGCCATGGGAAGGCTGGAAAGAAGTGTACGAGCAGGTAGTCCGGATTGCATACAAGTAAAATTATGTTCACATGATTGCATTTATTGAACATGGGAAGATTGATAAAAGGAAATGGGATCAGTGTATCCGGCAGTCACCGAACGGAATGGTGTACGCCATGTCATGGTACCTGGATATTGTTTCTCCCGGGTGGAATGCGTTAGTGGATGGAAATTACCAGGCTGTTTTTCCATTGACGTGGAGAAAAAAATACAACCTGTATTATTTGTACCAGCCTTTTTTCACACAGCAACTTGGCGTTTTTTCGATGGAGAAAAATATTTCAGAGAAAACAGTAAGTGATTTTCTGAAAGCGATCCCGGATCAATATCGCCTCATCGAAATTCAGTTGAATGCTGAAAATAATTTCCATGACGTTGGTTTCAGCATTTCCGAAAAGCTTACCCATCATCTTTCACTTGACCAACCGTATGAAAAAATAAGCAACGGCTATTCTGAAAACCTGGAACGGAACATCAGGCGGGCGAATAAAAATAAAATAGTTCTTTCTGAACAGGTGACGCCGGAAGAAATCATTCAGTTGTTCAGGAAGAATAAAGGAAAAGACGTTGAGAATTTGGGCGCAAAGGAATTCCGGGTTTTAAGTCACCTTGTGCGGGAATCGGGAAACCGGAAGTCAGTGTACCTGGCGGGGGCACGAACTGCTGACGGGAAACTTTGTGCAGGAACCATCTTTCTCAAATCAAACCACGAATACATTTTCCTGTTCTCGGCGGTGAATGAAGAGGCACGGAAAACCGGTGCGATGAGCCTGATCATTGATCAGTTTATCAAAACACACTCCGGTGAAAAGATGAACCTCGATTTTGAAGGCTCAATGGATAAAAATCTTGCCCGCTTTTATCAGAGTTTCGGTTCAAAGGAAGTTGTATATTTACAAATCAGAAAAAACAACCTTCCGCTTTACATCAAGTGGTTAAAAAAATAACCGGATAACAGCATGGTACAAAATCTAAGTACATATCATTCCATCATCAATCAATTTGTTTCTGAACTGAGAGACATCGAAATTCAGAAGGACCGGATGCGATTCAGGATGAACCTCGTGAGGCTCGGTGAAATTTTCGCTTATGAAATCAGCAAGCGATTGAATTATTCGATGAAAGAAGTGGTTACTCCTCTCGGAATTTCCAATGTTCCGGTGCTGCAGGAACAACCGATCATCGGAACCATTTTAAGAGCAGGCCTGCCTTTGCATGAAGGCCTCCTTAATTTTTTTGATCATGCCGACAATGCCTTCATCAGCGCTTACAGGAAACATCATAAAGACGGAAGTTTTGATATCAAACTGGAATATGTTTCCAGTCCGAGCCTGGCCAACCGTACCCTGATCCTCTGCGATCCGATGCTCGCCACCGGTTCATCCATCGTGATGACGTACAAAGCACTCATGGAAAGAGGACTTCCAAAACATACACACATCGTCAGCGCATTGGCCAGTACGCAGGGACTGGAGCATGTGAAAAGCCACCTGTCGGAAAACATCACCATCTGGACTGCCGCCGTGGATGAGGAGCTTACGGCACAGGCATACATTGTTCCCGGCCTGGGAGATGCCGGGGATCTGGCTTACGGGATGAAACTCTGATTCATTTTTTTGTCCGTAAAAAATTTTAATTGATAAAAGGGGATCGTGCAAAAGGTCATTCATTTTATTGTCGTGGTGCTGCTTTCCAGCGTCAAATTCATCGGCGGGCCTACACTTGTGTACCTCAACGAGAAATATGAATTTGAATTTGGTTTTGTCCAGGCCAACATTGCCATCATTACCGGTGGCATGCTCGGCGTGGTGGTGTTCATGTATTTCAGCAAATGGATGCTGAAAGTTTACAGGGGAATCAGGAAAAGAATGAGAAAAGTACTGTCAGGAAAGTACAGCGATTTTTATTCTCCGCCAACAGCTGATATTGAAACCGACCTGGAGATCCGGTACAGCTACATCGAAAAAAATGAACCGGAGAAGAAGAAAAGAATATTTACTCCGCGGTCGAGAAGACTGGTAAGAATCTGGCAGCGGTACGGGCTTGTCGGGCTGGCGGCGCTCACGCCGATCCTGTTTTCAATTCCTCTCGGAACCTTTGTGATGGCCCGGCTGGAAAGCAACCGAAAAAAAATACTGCTGTATATGTTCATCTCCATCGTCTGCTGGTCGCTGCTGAAAACCTATAAACATATTTTTTTCGACCTCGACAATACACTCTGGGATTTTGAACGCAACTCCAGGGAAACGTTAGTGGAACTGTACGACAAGCACCAGTTAAAAAATCTTGGCGTCACCAGCCCCGAATTTTTTATCACCACCTACCAGGAAAGAAATGCCATGATGTGGGAACAATACCGTCTTGGAAAGATTGATAAGGAAACGTTGCGGAACAAACGTTTTAATTTCACGTTCTGGGACATGGGACTGGATGCCGATCTCGCTCCTCCTGCGCTGGCAGAAGATTACGTGAGCATCAGCCCGAAGAAAAACAATTTATTTCCTCATGCACATGAAACGCTGGAATACCTTCATGGGAGGTATGTGTTGCACATCATCACCAATGGTTTCATGGAAGTTCAGTACATCAAACTGGATTCTGCAGGGCTTTCAAAATATTTTGATGAAATCATTGTTTCAGAACAAACCGGTTTCAAAAAGCCGGATGTGAATATTTTTTATCATTCGATGGAA